>DVMK01000233.1 GCA_018715025.1 Candidatus Caccousia avistercoris | reverse complement strand
GGCTATTATACCACACCTGCGGTGAGCAGATCGCGCACGCGTCGTACCCTCCGCCCGGCTTGGCGGTCGATTAGCCTGAGATGCCCGCGTTTGTGGTGCTCTGTGGATATTATACCATATTTTATATTATTTTAGGGAGGAATTCGCATGACGGAAAGAGAAAACTTTTTTTCGATTCTCAGAAGGACCGGGTACGAACGGATTCCGGTGATGTACAGCTTCTGCCCTTACCTGGAACAGACCTGTTCCGCAAAGGTGGAACAGCTGCTGCGGGAAACCGGCTTCACCCCTTCCCCCATGATCAATGTGGAGGGGATGCCTGTGAAGGATCCGGACACCTCCCGTTTCCTCCGCTATTACGACAATTGGAAAGAGGGCACCACCATTGACGAATTTGGGGTTGCCCACGAGCCGGGCAGCGCCGCCGCCATGCACATGACCCGCATGCGCCACCCCCTGGAACACGCGGAAACCCTGGAGGAAATCATGGCGTATCCGTTCCCTGAATTTGAGGCCTCCGAGGAGCTTATAAGGGAAACACGGGCCCGCAACGAAGCGCTGAAGGCCCAGGACAAGGTGATCTGCGGAAATATGCAGTGCACCATTTGGGAGACCTCCTGGTACCTGCGCGGCATGGAAAACCTTATGATGGACATGATGAGCGGGGAACCTGCGGCGGAATACCTTCTGGACAAGGTCACAGACCTTGCCGTGCAGAGGGCGGAATATTTTGTGCGTACCGGCGCCGACGTTCTCTATTTCGGCGACGACATCGGCATGCATAGATCGGTGATGATGAGCGAGCCGCTCTACTGCACATGGCTGAAGCCCAGGCTGAAAAGGGTGGTGGACGCCGCCCGCGCATGCAAGGAGGACGTTATCATCTTTTACCATTCCTGCGGCTTCGTGGAACCCTTTATCCCCCATCTTATCGATGCGGGCATCGACGTTTTAAATCCGGTACAGCCGGAATGCATGGATTTTGAGCAGATTCACGCGGCCTACGGCGACCGCCTCTCCTTCCACGGCACCATCGGCACGCAGACCTCTATGCCCTTCGGCACGCCGGAGGAAATCCGCTCCCTCGTTTTCCGCAACCTGGACATCGCCGGGGAAAAAGGCGGCCTTCTGGTGGCGCCCACCCATCTGCTGGAGCCTGAGGTTCCCTGGGAAAACATCAAGGCTTACATAGAGGCGTGCCGGGACTATCCCCGCGCCCGCCGGTAGGGCGCGGAAAAACAGCGCCGGCCTGCCCGGCGCTTCTTGACAAAACAGCGCCGGCGGCGTAAAATGAGAGAAAATCTAATATTCTGTATTCACAGGGGGACTCTTCGGAGTTGAGAAGGTAAAACCTGACCCTAAGAACCTGTCGGCTAACACCGTCGTAGGGAGTGGATCATCGTGAAAGCATGGGGATGATCGCTGCGCGGCGGCATCCCCTTTTTTTGTCTTTCTGCGTGTGGGTACAGAAGGAGGAAAGGATGTTTTCAATGTACAAAACCCAAATGGAGGCGGCCAAGCACGGAGAAATTACCAAAGAGATTGCTCTTGTTGCCCAAAAGGAAAAGCTGGAGCCGGAAATCCTGCGCCAGCGCGTGGCCTGCGGTTCCGTCTGCATCCCTGCCAACGTCAACCACACCGCCCTCAGCGCGGAAGGCGTGGGCCAGGGCCTGCGCACCAAAATCAACGTGAATTTGGGCATTTCCGGCGACTGCAAGGACTATTCCGTGGAAATGCAGAAGGTAGACATGGCCATTCGCTTTGGGGCCGAGGCCATTATGGACCTGAGCAACTACGGCAAGACCAACACCTTCCGGCAGGAGCTCATCGCCAAGTCCCCCGCCATGATTGGCACGGTGCCTATGTACGACGCCATCGGCTACCTGGAAAAGGATCTGCTGGACATTTCCGCCCAGGATTTCCTCCGTGTGGTAGAGGCCCACGCCAAGGAGGGCGTAGACTTCATGACCATTCACGCGGGCATCAACAAGCGGGCGGTAGAGGCCTTCCGCCGCAGCCGCAGGCGGATGAACATCGTTTCCCGCGGCGGTTCCCTTCTCTTCGCCTGGATGGCTATGACCGGGAACGAAAACCCCTTCTACGAGTACTACGACGATGTGCTTGACATTCTGCGGGAATACGACGTGACCATCAGCCTTGGGGACGCCCTGCGCCCCGGCTGCATTGACGACAGCAGCGACGCCGGGCAGATTTCTGAGCTGATTGAGCTGGGGGCCCTGACAGAGCGCGCCTGGGCCAAGGACGTGCAGGTGATGGTGGAAGGCCCCGGTCACATGGCCATGAACGAGATCGCCGCCAACATGCAGATGGAAAAGCGCCTGTGCCACAACGCCCCCTTCTATGTGCTGGGGCCTCTGGTGACAGACGTGGCCCCCGGGTACGACCACATCACCTCGGCCATAGGCGGGGCCATCGCCGCTGCCAGCGGGGCGGACTTCCTGTGCTACGTCACCCCGGCAGAGCATTTGCGCCTGCCTGACCTGGCCGACGTGAAAGAGGGCATCATCGCCACCAAAATCGCCGCCCACGCCGCCGACATTGCAAAAGGCCTGCCCGGCGCCAGAGACTGGGACAACCAGATGTCGGACGCCCGTCACAAGACCGACTGGGACGAAATGTTCCGGCTGGCCATTGACGGGGAAAAGGCCAGGGCTTACTTTGAGTCTACCCCTCCGGCAGACCGGCACACCTGCTCCATGTGCGGCAAAATGTGTGCTGTGCGCACCACCAACATGATTTTGGAGGGCAAGGAAGTCAAATTCTGCACAGAAAAATAACCGAAGGAAAGGGACAGGAAACCTTATGCAGCAACCTATGACCTTTACGGAAAAAGCCGCCGCCCTGCTGGAAAAGCTGCGGGAACGCCGCCCCCTGGTGCACCATATTACCAACTATGTCACCGTAAACGACTGCGCCAACGCGGTGCTGGCCATCGGCGGTTCCCCCGTCATGGCGGACGACGAGGAGGAAGCGGCCCACATGGCGGCAGGCGCCTCTGCCCTGGTGCTGAACCTGGGAACCCTGAACCGGCGCACCATCCCCTCTATGCTGCGGGCCGGCAAAGCCGCCAACCAGCACCGGGTGCCGGTGGTTCTGGATCCGGTGGGCGTGGGCGCCACCCCGCTGCGCAGGGAAACGGCCGGCCGGATTCTGCAGGAGGTTTCCTGCGCGGTAATTCGGGGCAACCTGTCGGAAATCTCCTTCCTGCTGGACGGCGTCTCCACCGGCCGGGGAGTGGATTCCGGCGCAGAGGACGGCTCCGGCGCGGCCGCCGTTGCCCGGCGGGCAGCCGCCAAATTCGGCTGCGTGACGGCGGTGACGGGGGCCGTGGACTACATTTCTGACGGAAAAAGGACCGTCGCGGTGCACAACGGCTGCCCCATGCTTTCCCGCGTGACAGGCACCGGCTGTATGACCAGCTCGCTCACAGGGGCCTTCTGCGGCGCGGCGGAGGGGGATTTTTTCACCGCCGCCGCCGCTGCGGTGGCCTGCATGGGCATAGCAGGAGAAACCGCCCTGGCCGCCGCCGGGCAGAAGGGCGCCGGCAGCTTTCACATAGCCCTCATGGACGCCCTCAGCCTGCTGGACGCCGGCCGCTTTCTGCGCCAGGCCAGCATAGCGGAGCAGGAGCCTTCCCGCTCCCCCGCCTTTCCCGGCGTGATTTTTGACCTGGACGGCACGGTGCTGGACTCTATGGGCGTCTGGGGGGAGATTGACCGGGAATTCCTGGCCGGGTACGGCATACCGGTGCCGCCGGACTACATGGAAGCGGTATGCGCCATGAGCTTTCGGGAAACGGCTGAGTACACCGTAAAGCGTTTTTCCCTGCCCGCCTCGCCGGAGGAGCTGATGGAGCGCTGGCTGCGCATGGCACAGGACTCCTACGCCAACCATGTGCTTCTGAAGCCCGGCGTGCGGGAGCTGCTGCTGGCCCTGAAGCAGGCTGGCGTCAAACTGGCGGTGGCCACCGCCTCCCGCCGGGAGCATTTCACCCCCTGCCTGGAGCGGAACGGGGTGTACGGCCTGTTCGACGCCATTGTCACCACAGACGACGTGGGCTGCGGAAAAAGCTCGCCTGAAATTTTCCGCGCTGCGGCAAAGCAGCTTGGCCTGGCCCCCCAGGACTGCGCCGTGTTCGAGGATTCTCTGGCGGCGGCCCGCAGCGCCGTTCAGTCCGGCGCAGCCGTGTTCGGCGTGTACGACGAGCACAACGCAGGCCAGCAGGAGGCCATGGCCGCCCTGTGCCGGGAATACTTCACCGCCTTTCCCCAGGCCATGAATGCCAGCGGCCTTTGGAAATAAAAAGCAGCATGAAAAACCCGCCCCGGAAGCGTTTCCACAGCCTTCCGGGGC
>DVMK01000232.1 GCA_018715025.1 Candidatus Caccousia avistercoris | reverse complement strand
TGGAAAAATTCTGCACCAGCTCTTCCAGGGTGAACAGCTCCCGGTTTTCTTTGGGGCACCAGCCCAGCAGCGCAATATAGTTCACAATGGTTTCCGGCAGGTAGCCCTCCCGCACCAAATCCTCAAAGCCGGTGGCCCCGTGGCGCTTGGAAAGCTTGGAAACAGAGCCGTCCTCATTTTTTCCCATAATCAGGGGCAGGTGCACATAGGTGGGCACCTCCCAGCCAAAAGCCTCGTACAAAAGGTTGTATTTGGGCGTGGAGGTCAGGTACTCGCACCCCCGCACCACATGGGTGATGTGCATAAGATGATCGTCGATGACATTGGCGAAATTATAGGTGGGGTACCCGTCCGACTTCAGAAGGACCTGATCCTCCAGCTCTTTGTTTTCAATGGTAATATCCCCATACACCGCATCGTGGAAGGTGGTGGAACCCTCAAGGGGCATTTTCTGCCGGATCACATAGGGCGTGCCGGAATCCAGCAGGCGCTGAACCTCCTCTGCCGGAAGGTCGCGGCAGTGCCGGTCGTAGCCTCCCCCCTCCTTTTCCCCGTGCAGCGCGTCGAGGCGCTCCTTGGTGCAGAAGCAGTAGTAGGCCTTCCCCTGGCGGACAAGCTGTTCCGCGTAGGGCTTGTACAGCTCCTTGCGCTGGCTTTGCACATAGGGGCCGAACTCCCCGCCCACGTCGGGGCCCTCGTCGTGCTTCAGGCCCACCTTTTCCAGGGTGTCGTAGATTACCTGGACGGCGCCTTCCACAAGGCGCTCCTGGTCGGTGTCCTCAATGCGCAGAACAAACGTCCCCCCCTGCGACTTGGCGATGAGATATTCATATAACGCCGTGCGCAGGTTTCCCACATGCATAAAGCCGGTGGGGCTGGGGGCAAACCGTGTACGAACCACTTGCTTCTCCATACTATCCCTCGTTTTCAAGAATTCAGATCGTTTCCGCTTTTCCGCGTTATTCTTAATTATACCAAAAAAATGAAGATAATCAATCTTTTCCACAGAAATAAGGGGAAGAAATCCTTCCGCCCCTGTTTTGCATCCTGTCCGCCAGCCAGAGGCGGCCATATTCCCCGGGAAAAGCCAAGCGCAGCGCACGGGAACCCGCTGCGCTGCGCTTGGCTGAAGGGCGTACGTTTTTTACCGGCAGGCCTCCTCCACGGCGGCCAGCGTCCGGTCAAAGTCGGCGTAGGTCACCAAAATGGAGATATCCACGTCAGAGGTAGTGATGATACGGATATCCGTCCCGGCAGCGGCCGCCGCGGTAAACACCTTGGCCGCCATACCGGGGGTATCCTTCATCTTTTCGTCGTACACATTGATTTTGCAGTTCCCGCTGCTGATGATGGCCTTAATGCTTCTGGTTTCCTTCAGCTTGGCCAAAAAGGTGAGAACCTGGGGCAGGTCGTCGTCCTGAATGGTGAAGGAGATGGCCATGGCAGAGCCGTGGTTAGGCGCCAGGGAGATCATGTCCACCACTACGCCAAGCTGGGCAATGCGGGTGAACACATCCCGGCAGAAGGTGAAGTCGGAAGGGCAGTTCAAGAGGGACACAAGGGTAATATCGCTTGCAGAAGAAACGGTTGTCATCACGGCGCCTCCTTATTCTTTCAGAAGATCCGGCATGCTGTAAAGGCCGGGGGCCTGGGTGCTGAGAAACACAGCGGCGTTTACGGCCCCGGCAGCGAACACCTCTTTGGACTGGGCGGAGTGGGACAGAGTGATCACCTCGTGATGGCCGGCAAAAATCACCTCGTGTTCGCCCACAATGGTGCCGCCCCGCACCGAATGGATGCCGATTTCGTTTTTCTCCCTCTTTTTCCGCTGGGAATGCCGGTCGTACATGTAATGCATTTCCTCCGGCTCCACCTGGCTGACGGCGTCGGCCAGCATGAGGGCGGTACCGCTGGGAGCATCGATTTTCTGGTTGTGGTGCTTTTCCACAATCTCAATGTCGAAGCCCGGCCCCAGCACCTGGGCCGCCCGCTTGGAAAGCTCGATCAGCAGGTTGATGCCCAGGGACATGTTCCCGGAATAAAAGATCGGGATCCTTGCGGCGGCCTCGTGCACCGCGGCCACCTGTTCCCTGCTGTAGCCGGTGGTGCACAGCACCAGAGGGAGCATGGAGCTTTGCCCATATTCCAGCAGGGACGGCAGCAGGGACGGGTGAGAGAAATCCACCAGCACGTCTGCCCCGCCGGGGAAGTCTTTTACGCTGGCGTAAACCGGGAACCCCTCGTTCCCGGCGGAAACCAGGTCAATTCCGGCGCAGATTTCACAGTCCTGCCGCTCCCGCACCAGAGCCGCCACGGCATGGCCCATTTTTCCGCTGCAGCCGCTTAACACAATCTTTTTCTTCATGGCAGTTCCTCCCGAATCAGGGCAAAATCAAATCAGCTTATATTTTTTCAAAACAGCGGCCAGCTTCTCCTTCGCCCCGTCCTCCATGGGAGAAAGCGGCATACGGCACGGGCCGGCCTCCAGCCCCATGCGATTCATGGCCTCTTTTACCGGAATGGGGTTAATGTCCATAAAGAGCGCGTCCATCAGCTCCACATAATGCAGGAATTCCCGGCGGCTCTTTTCCTTGTCCCCCTCCAGGTATTCTTTGCAGATGTTGTGCATTTCCCTGGGCAGGATGTTGGCGAATACCGACACCACGCCCTTGCCGCCCAGCGCCATCATGGGCAGGGTTTGGTCGTCGTTGCCGGAATACACGTAGAAGTCGTCGCCGCACAGGGCGATGGTCTTGGCCACCGAGGAAATGTCCCCGTTGGCCTCCTTCACGCCGAGGATATTGGGATGCTGGGAAAGGGCCTGGTAGGTTTCCGGCTTAATGTTGCACCCGGTGCGGGAGGGAACGTTGTACAGAAGGATGGGCAGGCTGACCCGGTCTGCCACATAAGTGAAGTGCTTGACCAGCCCGCTCTGGGAAGCCTTGTTGTAATAGGGCGTAACCATCAGAAGGCCGTCCGCCCCGTCCTCCTGCGCCGCCTGGGAGAGCTCTACCGCATAAGCGGTGTCGTTGCTTCCCGTTCCGGCAATGACAGGAACGCGGTGGTTCACCTTTTTCACCGCAAAACGGATGACCTCGGTGTGTTCCTCGTGGGTCAGGGTGGGGGATTCCCCGGTGGTGACGCAGATAAAGACAGCGTCGGTGCCGTTTTCAATTTGAAATTCCAGCAGCTTTTCCAGGGCGTCGTAATTCACAGAGCCATCCTCACAGAAGGGAGTGACCAGCGCCACGCCGGAGCCGGTATAAATAGGCTGTTTCATAATGGATTTCCGCCTCCAATCAATCCAAATAGCCCTTGGCGCACAGCAGCTCCGCCATCAAAACAGCGCCGCCCGCCGCGCCGCGGAGGGTGTTGTGGGAAAGGCATACGAATTTAATGTCGTACTGGGTGTCGGGGCGCAGGCGGCCGATGGAAACCGCCATCCCGTTTTCCAGGTTCCGGTCCAGCCGGGACTGGGGCCTGTCGTCCTCCCGGAAATAATGGAGGAACTGCCTGGGGGCGCTGGGCAGGTTCAGCTCCTGAGGGGCGCCCCGGTAGGATTCCCACCGCTGGATGATTTCTTCCATGGCCAGCTTTTTCTCAAAGGAAACAAACACCGCCGCGGTGTGGCCGTCAGAAACAGGCACCCGCAGGCACTGAGAGGTAATGCTGGGGGAGGAAGCGTTCACAATCACGCCGTTTTCCACATGGCCCCAGATTTTCAGAGGCTCCTGCTCGGATTTTTCCTCCTCGCCGCCAATGTAGGGGATCACATTGTCCACGCTTTCCGGCCAGGTGGCGAAGGTTTTGCCCGCGCCGGAAATAGCCTGGTAGGTGCAGGCCAGCACCTTGGTAACGCCCAAATCCATCAGCGGATGGATGGCGGGCACGTAGCTTTGCAGGGAGCAGTTGGACTTTACCGAGATGAAGCCCCGCTTTGTGCCCAGGCGCTTCCGCTGGCTTTCAATAACCGCCGCGTGGCTGTCGTTGATCTCAGGGATAATCATGGGCACGTCCGGGGTGCCCCGGTGGGCGCTGTTGTTGCTCATAACCGGGCACTCCGCCCTGGCGTAGGCTTCCTCCAGGGCTTTGATCTCGTCCTTTTTCATATTTACCGCGCAGAACACAAAGTCGCACAGCGCGGCGACCTTCTCCACATCCTGAGAAGCGTTGTACACCACCATATCTGCCAGAGAGGCCGGCATGGGGGTGGTCATCAGCCAGTGGCCGCCCACCGCTTCCCGATAGGTTTTTCCGGCGGAACGGGCGCTGGCCGCCAGGGCCGCCACCTCAAACCAGGGGTGATTTTCCAGCAGTGTGGCAAAGCGCTGGCCAACCATGCCGGTGGCGCCAATGATGCCAACCTTATACTTTTTCATTTTGCATTACCTCCAAGCTGCAATAGAGTTCCTGCCTAGGCAGGGTGGACAGTGGTTTTCAAAATTTGCACGGGCAATAAAAAAACCGGTTGAAAACCGGCCATCAATTTACTATAATAAATACTATTCCAGCTTTCTGCCCAGCGCCTGCTGCAAAACAGAAACCCTGGATAGCTCTCCATCATACTAAATGATGACAGTTGACGGGTTGTTCACTGCGTCAACCAGGGCCGTATGCCAAACGGGCGCCTTCGGCGGCGTTACCTTTCCGATTATCATTTTACAGCCTTGGCAGGCCAGGACAACCATACTGATTAAAACCGCGCCTCTATCCACATTATGATTAAATTTTTCTTATCATACCATGGATATGCAGGAATTGTCAAACGAAATTTGAAATTAGGGGATGCAGCGTTGAACACAGACATGAAAACCAGCGATTTTTACTATGAGCTTCCGCAGGAGCTGATTGCCCAAACCCCTTTGGAGCCCCGGGATTCCTCGCGGCTTCTGGTGATGGACCGGCAGACCGGGCAGCTGCAGCACCGCCATTTTTACGAGATTATTGATTTTCTGGAGCCGGGAGACTGCCTGGTGCTGAACGATTCCCGCGTTCTGCCCGCCCGCCTGTTCGGCGTGAAGGAGGGAACCGGCGCGCAGGTGGAATTCCTTCTGCTGAACCACCGGGAGGGCGACGTGTGGGAGGCCCTGGCAGGGCCGGGCCGGCGGGCAAAGCCGGGGGCCCGCTTCCGCTTTGGGGACGGCCTTCTCCGGGCAGAGGTCCTGGACGTGGAGGAGGGCGGAAACCGGCTGCTCCGCTTCCAGTACCAGGGGAATTTCTACGAGCTTCTGGATCAGGTGGGGTCCATGCCCCTGCCCCACTACATTACCGCAGAACTGAAAGACAAGGAGCGGTACCAGAATGTGTACTCCCGGGAACGGGGCTCCGCCGCGGCCCCCACCGCCGGGCTTCATTTCACGCCGGAGCTTCTGGAGCGAATCCGCCAAAAAGGGGTGCGGACCGCTTTTGTCACCCTTCACGTGGGGCTTGGCACCTTCCGCCCGGTAAAGGCAGAGCGGATTGCGGACCACAAAATGCACGCAGAGCACTACGCCCTCACGGCGGAAAACGCCGCGCTCATCCAGCAGGCCCAGCGGGAGGGAAAGCGGGTCATCGCTGTGGGCACCACCAGCTGCCGCACGCTGGAAACCATCGGCACCAAAGAGGGCTGCGTCAAAGAGAGCAGCGGCTGGACCGACATCTTCATTTATCCTGGCTATTCGTTCAAGGTGCTGGACGGCCTCATTACAAATTTCCACCTTCCGGAAAGCACCCTCATCATGCTTGTTTCCGCCTTTGCCGGGTACGAGCACACCATGAACGCTTACCGGGAAGCCGTACAGGAACGGTACCGTTTCTTCAGCTTCGGCGACGCCATGTTTATTGCATAAAAAGCGGCCGGCGCCCCCGAAAGCCGGCCATACGCAGAGATCGAAAAGGAGCCTGGGGCTTAACGCCCCCAGGCTCCTTTTTCAATACAGAAGGAACACCGCCAGCGGCATCACATAGACGGCAAGGAACACGGCGGAACACAAAAGGGAAAAAACAATTTTTGCCGGAAGCTCCAAATGCCGCCACGAGGCAGGGTACCGGCCCCCGCGGGTCAGCCAGACAAACAGGGCCGCCAGCAGGACGCCCCCTATGCCCAGCAGGACGCCGACCCCCATTCCAGGCGGAGAGTACCGGAGGGAAACCTGATTTTCCCCCTCCTGCAGCGGGACGGCGAAGAAGCAGTCGAACAGGCGGACAACCTCTGCCTCCTCCCCATTCACATAGGCGGAAATCCCGCCGTCGTTGGGGATGGGGACGAACAGGTACTGCCCCTCCTCCCCCTGAAACGTGCCCTGGACAGCGCCGCCTGCCTCCTGCAGGCCATCCCCCTGCACCTGGGAAAGGGTGCTCTGCAGAAGCTCCAGATCCATTCCGTACACGCCGAAGGAGTAGGCGCTGGCCTCCCGCAGAAGCTCCACCTGCACCACCACGGTTTCGTCGGTGTACGTTCCCAGATCCACCAGCCCGTTGCTGCTTTGAGAGGGATATTCCTGTTCCACCAATTCGCCGTTTACGAACACATGGAACGAGCCGTTGATCTCCTCGTACAAATAGCTGTGAAGCTCGTCAAAGCAATCAAAATAGAGGCGCTGCGTCCCCTCTACCGGGATTTCATAGTGGAAGAAAGCCCTGCCGTTTTCCAGCCGGGGGGGCAGGCTCCACTTTTCCTCCCGAACCGCCTGGATGTTTTCCGTATAAGACGGCTGGTATTCCTTCACCAGCCGGCCTGCCCCGGCGCCAAACAGCGCTTCAAACAGCCATTGCTGCCGTTCCATGCGGGAAAGCTCTGCCGGGCCGGGAAGCTCTGCCGCCGCCTGCAGATCGGAAGGGGTAAAGACAAAGCCGAACGGCAGGGAAAGCTCTTCCCTTGCCAGGGCATACTGCCCGTTCCGGTAGACCGTTTCCGCCGTTTCCGGAAGATCCTCCAGGGAAAAAATGGTGTACCGGTTGCCCAAAAGCGTATCTGTCAGGGCGGTTCCTCCGTTGGAGCTCACTTCCATCCAATAGGAGGAATACCCCAGCTTCTTCATGGCGAACATATAGTCTCTGGAGGTCAGGGAGGTGTAATGGTTCAGGGTAGGGTACCCCAGGCCGCCCAGCAGGTTCACGTCAAAATATTTTTTCTCATTTTTCACCCGGTACAGCCCCTCGTCCTCCACCCTTCCGGCCAGATCGATCACCTGGCTGTAGGCGTTCCCGCTGGAAGCGGCGGAACCCAGGTACACGCTCAGCTGGAAGGGCGCTTCCACGCAGAGGAGAAGGCACAGAAGAACGGAAAAGGCGCGCCTACTGAGAAGGCGCTCCCGCAGGAACAAAACTAGGATCCCATAAGCCAGGAAGGCCAGAAGGAAAAAGCCGCCCAGCTCTTTCAGAGAGTCCTCCGTGCCCCACAGCGTCCTGGTGTAGACGGTAATCTGCTCGAATTTCAGGTAAAGCAAAATGCAGGCGGAGACGAAGGGAAGCGCCACTGACAGCATGGCCAGAAAAAGCGGGACTGGGGCGTCCCGCAGGCGGCCCCCTTCTTCCCCTTCGTTTTGACCTGACAGCAGGAACGCCAGCAGGATAAGGCCCAAAAATACAGTGATGTAGCCGTAGCGCACCGGAAACGCCTGGTAACTGCCGGTATGCCACATTTTGTTGATGGGCTCGATAAACACGGGGATGAGCAGCAGCAGAAAAACAAAAAAGCAGGCCCTTATTTTCGAGGGGGCGGCGCGCCAGTACAGCAGAAGCAGCACAGCGGCAGAGGCCACCGCAGCCGTGCTGAAAACCACAGGAAGCGTAGTGGGAAGCCGGGTGATGAGGCTGCCAATGCGAAGGTTGTCAAGCAGGCTCCCGGTGCGGGCCGAACCCATATATTCCAGAAGAGAGGGCAGCCATACCGGCCCGGTAAGAAGCCCGGCGCTGAGCGTGGAAACCCCCAGCAGCACCAGCGGCCTGCCCCGTTCCTTTCGGGGAAGAAACGCCAGGTAAACGCCGCTGCCCAGCACCAGGAACAGCACCAGCATATAGCTCAGGTAAAAATGGACGGTGAGCATGGCGGCCAGCGCCAGAAGATACGGAAGGATCCTCCCCTTTTCCGCCAGGTGGAGCAGCGCAAGCAGAAACAGCGGGAAGAGATACATCACATCAAGCCAGACCACGTTCTGGTAGTAGGAAAGGGCGTAGCCGCAGCAGGCGTACATCACGCTCAAAGACGTGGACGCCGCCAGATTCAGGGCCGGAAACCTTTTGCGGAAAAACACGGCGGCCGTCAGGGCGCACACGCCCATTTTCAAGGCCACCAGGATGTTGGCGAAATAGTAGAAATCCGCCTTTTCCACGAACACTGCAAGGAAGGAAAAAGGGCTGGAGAGAAAGAAAAGGAACACGCCCCAAAAATTCATGCCGCCCGCGTTCTGCAGGTTCAGAAACAGGGAGGATTTTCCCTCCAGAATGTCCTTCCAATCCATCAAAAGGGGCAGCACCTGCTGGTTCATGTCGCACCAGGAAAGGGTGTTTCCCCCGAAGGGAAACAGGCCGTAACAGGCGAACACCGCAGAAAGAAGGACGAACACTGCCGCTGGGGGCAGAATGTATGGGACACATTGTTTTCTCATGCTTGCTTTATACCTCCTGGTGGGGGACTGCCCGGCAGGCAGAGGGTTGGGGGAAAAATGGAACGGCGGGAACAGATTCCTCCTGCCCGCCGTTCTCTTTTCCTATTCGCGCAGCAGAGAAGCCGCCGGGCCCGTTGGCTTCCCGGGCTGGGGCTGCTCCGCCGCGTTTCTCACAGCATTTTATTCCAGCGTAATCTTCAAATGGACCTTCTTCCCCTTCTTCACGTGAATGTAGCCCTTCTCAAAGGCGCTGCGGTCCACCCGCTCGGCGGCGCTTTCTACCTTCCGGTCGTCCACCATAAGGCCGCCCTGCTCTGCCAAACGGCGGCCCTCGCTCTTGGAGGGGATCAGCTTAGCCGCCAGAAGCACGTCCAGCAGAGCCGCGTCCCCGCCTTCCAGCAGGGAAGCCGGCACGGCGGCGGTGGGCATGTTTTCGGCGCTGACGCCGCCGCCGAACAGGGCGCGGGCGGCATCCTGGGCCTTGACGGCCTCCTCCTCGCCGTGGATCAGCTTGGTGACCTCAAACGCCAGCACCTCCTTCGCCCGGTTCAGCTCGCCGCCCTCCAGCTTGGCATAGGTCTCGATTTCGGACAGGGGCAGGAAGGTGAGGATTTTCATGCAGCGGATCACGTCGGCGTCGTCCACGTTCCGCCAGTACTGGTAGAAGTCGAAGGGGGACGTTTTCTCAGGGTCAAGCCACACGGCGCCCTTTTCCGTCTTGCCCATCTTTTTGCCCTCGCTGGTGGTGAGCAGGGTGAAGGTCATGCCGAAAACCTCTTTGCCCTCTTTCTTGCGCAGCAGCTCTACGCCGCCGATAATATTGCTCCACTGGTCGTCGCCGCCCAGCTCCATAGTGCAGCCGTACCGGCGGTTCAGCTCCAGAAAATCGTAGCTCTGCATGAGCATGTAGTTCAGCTCGAAGAAGGAAAGGCCGCGCTCCAGGCGCTGCTTGTAGCACTCGAAGGTAAGCATGCGGTTGACAGAAAAATGCACGCCCACATCCCGGAGGAAGTCGATATAATTCAGATGCAGCAGCCAGTCGCCGTTGTTGGCCATAATGGCCTTGCCGTCGGAAAAATCGATGAGCCGCGCCATCTGCTTCTGGAAGCAGGCAATGTTGTGGTCGATGGTTTCCCGGGTGAGCATTTTGCGCATGTCGCTTTTGCCGGAGGGGTCGCCGATCATGCCGGTGCCGCCGCCGAACAGGGCGATGGGCACATGCCCCGCCCGCTGCATGTGGGCCATTACCATAATCTGTACGAAATGGCCTACGTGCAGGCTGTCTGCCGTGGGGTCAAAGCCGATGTAGAAGGTCACCTTCCCGTTGTTCAGCAGATCCCGGATTTTTTCCTCGTTGGTCAGCTGGGCAATAAGCCCCCTGGCCTTCAGTTCGTCGAATACTCCCATGCTTCATACCTCCAATTTTCTTGCTTGGGGGCATAGAAAACGCCCCCTGCCTTTTGCTTGCAGAGGGCGGAAAGTTCCGCGGTACCACCTCAGTTCACCGCAGCCTCACGGCGGCGGCCTCATGGGTACAATCATACCCCAGCGCGGTAACGGGCGCACACGGCCAAATCTACTGGCGGGTTTCCCCGCGTTCCACCTGACGGCTCCGGGATGTATTTCGTCCGGCCCTCATGCCTGCTTACACCAGCCGCAGGCTCTCTGCTATGAGAGAAACGGAGTACTTCTTCCCTTCTCAGCTATTGATTGCTATTATACCCGAGTTTTTCCAAATGTCAAGCCCCAATTTTGCCTGTTTTCAGCCGGGCAAACACACAGGACTTCGGTTCTCCAGGTATGAATAACGAAACAGCCCTTCCCGGCGGGCCTACACCGACTGGCCCAGGCGCAGCATCTCCCCGGCGTTCTGAAGAGCAAGCTCTGTGGCGTCCGGCCCGCTGATCATCCGGGCGATTTCCGTGCGGCGTTCCTCCATGGAAAGCTGCCGCACGCTGGTGTAGGTGCGTCCGCCGGAAACCTTCTTTTCTATTTCAAAGTGCGCGTCCGCCAAAGCGGCAATCTGCGCGGAATGGGTGACGCAGATCACCTGGCGGCTTTTCGACACCTGGCGCAGCTTGCGGCCCACCTTCTGGGAGGCACTTCCGCTGATGCCGGTGTCCACCTCGTCGAAAATCATCGTGCCCACCACATCCTCGCTGGCCAGCACCGTTTTCAGCGCCAGCATAATGCGGGAAAGCTCGCCGCCCGAGGCGATTTTTGCCATGGGCTTGGCCGGTTCCCCCGGGTTGGTGGAAACCAGGAACTGCAGCTTGTCCGCCCCGGAGGGCCCCAGCTCGCAGGGAAGCTGTTCCGCCTCAAAACGCACGTTGGGCATGTCCAGAAACCGCAGCTCCTCCTGAACGCGGTTCGTCAGCTGCGCCGCGGCCTCCTTCCGCCTGGCAGAAAGCTGCGCCGCATAGTGGGAAGCCCGTTTTTTGGCCGCCCGGTACTCGGCGGCAAAGCGGGCGGCGTTTTCTTCTGAGAGGGTGATGGTTTCCAGCTCGGCGCGGCACTGCTCCAAATATTCCAGCATTTTTTCCTCTGTGCCGCCGTATTTTAGGCCCAGCCGGTACAGCAGATCCAACCGCTCTTCAATCTGCTCCAGCGCCTCGGGGTCGTACTCCAATTGGGAAGAAAGATCCCGCAGGGCCTCCTGGCAGTCCTCCAAATCGTAGGAAACCGCCTGCAGCCGCTCCGCCGTTTCCCCCAAGGCGGGAAGGAAGCGGCTTGCCTCCTGCAGGGCGGCGGCGGCGGCCTGCACCTGGGAGAGCGCCCCCTCGCCCCCCTCTTCCCCGCCCTCCAGGCGGGCCCTGGCCTCTGCCAGGGAGGCGGAAACCTTCTCGCTGTTCCCGTACAGCGTTTTTTGGGCCGTGAGCTCTTCCTGCTCGCCGGGGCGCAGCCCGGCCCGCTCCAGCTCCTCAATCTGGTATTGCAGCAGGTCTATGCGGCGGGCCTTGTTGGTCTCGTCTATCTGCAGCTTTTCCCACTCCCGGCGGGCATGCTCCATGGCCCGGTATTCCTTCTGGTACTCCTCCAAAAGGCCGCCGGCGTCCCCCATGCGGTCCACATACTGCAAATGAAGGTCGGGGGAAAGAAGCTCGTAATTGTCGTGCTGCCCATGAATGGTGAGCAGCATGCGGCCCAGCTCCCGCAGGGCGGAAACAGCGGCCGGGCGGCCGTTTACACGGCAGCTGCTCTTCCCCTCCGCCGAAATTTCCCGCTGCAGCAGGAGCTGGCCCTCCTCGGCGCAGAAGCCGAGCTCGCCGGCCTTCTCCAAAACCTGGCCAGGCAGCTCTTCAAAGGAGGCGCTTACAAAGGCGGATCTGGCGCCGGAGCGCACCAGATCCCGGGAGGTCCGCTCCCCCAGAACGGCGTGGATTGCGTCGATGACAATCGACTTGCCCGCGCCCGTCTCGCCGGTGAGGATGTTCAGCCCCTTCCGGAAGGAAATGCCCGCCTTTTCAATGACGGCGATATTTTCAATATACAACTCGGAAAGCATAACGCATCACCCAATAATACGGCGCAGCTCAGCAGAGAAGCGCTCCGCGCATTCCGGATCCTTCATAACCACAAAAATGGTGTCGTCCCCCGCCAGCGTGCCCACAATCCCCTCCCAATGGAGGGAGTCCATCGCTGCGCAAACCGCCTGGGCCATGCCGGTAAGGCACTTGATGACCACCATGTTGCAGGCGCTTTGAACAGAAACGGTATTGTCGGAAAAAAGGGAAAAAAAGCGGGAGGACATGTCGCGGCTGCCGTCCTTGGGGGCGGTGTAACGGTATTTTCCGCTGCCTGTCTGGGCTTTTACCAGCCGCAGCTCCTTGATGTCGCGGGAAACGGTGGCCTGCGTTACCTCGAAGCCCTCCTGGCGCAGAAGGCGAAGAAGCTCCTCCTGCGTATCCACAGAGTGGCTTCCGATGAGTTCCAGGATTTTTTCATGGCGCCTCTTTTTCATTTATCTTCTCCTTTCCGCCAATTTCTGGTTTACAACCTCATAAAAATTCATATCCTTCAGGCGAAGCAGCTTTGCCCTGCGGGAAGCCGCCCGGCACAGGACGGGCTCCCCGTCGCTGAGAGGGATCGAGGTCTGCCCGTCGATGGTTAAATAGCAGTTGACCCCTTCCTCGCTGGAGCTGGCCCGCACGCTGAGCTCCGCCTCCTCCCCAAACACCACCGGCCTGGTGAAAAGGGAATGGGGGCAGATGGGCGACAAAAGAACGCACCGCATCTGCGGGTCTATCACCGGCCCCCCGGCAGAGAGCGAATAAGCGGTGGAGCCGGTGGGGGTGGACACAATAAGCCCGTCCGCCCGGTAATCCCCCGCGTCCGTATTGTTCAAAAGCACACGGAAATCCAGAATCCGCGAGAGGGAGCCCCGGGCCATAACCGCCTCGTTCAGCGCGAACAGGGGGGGCTCCTCTTCCCCCCGGCAGGGCAGCCGCACCTCCAGCATCATACGCTCCTCCACCGTGTAGCCGCCGGCGGTGAGAAGGGCAAGCCGGTCCAGCTCGTTGGTTTCCAGCCCGGCCACAAAGCCCAAACGGCCCACGTTCACCCCCAGCACCGGCTTGCCGAAGGCGGCGGCCTCTTTGGCAGAGTGGATGATGGTGCCGTCGCCGCCCACGGCAATGACCAGGTCGCATTCCTCCATGAGGCGCTCCTCTTCCCCGAAGAACGCGGGAAGCTGGGAAAACGCCTCCCGGTATTTCCCGGGGAAAGCGCACGGCACATGAAGCCCGGCGAGCTTATGTACCACGCGGCCCGTCTGGAAGGCGGCGTCCGGCTTGGTAAGGTTGGGCAAAATCAGCGCTTTCACAAATGCCCACCGCCGTTCAGCGCCTGGTGGGATTCCTCCACCAAAGCGGGAATTTGAGGAAGCGGCCCCAGGGAAGGGGACTCTTCCTTCCGCAGGTAAAGCAGGTATTCAATGTTCCCCTCCGGCCCCTTCACCGGCGAATAGGTCAGGCCCAGGGGGGAGAATCCGTTGGCCAGGGCAAAGGAAACCACCTTTTCGATGACCTCCTGGTGGACGGCGCTGTCGCGCACAACGCCCTTTTTGCCCACCTTCTCACGGCCTGCCTCAAATTGGGGCTTAATCAGGCACACCGCCTCGCCCCCTTCCTTCAGGAAGGGGCGGACGGCGGGAAGCACCAGGCAGAGGGAAATGAAGGACACGTCCACGCTGAAAAAATCCACCTGCTCCGGTACCTGCTCCCGGGTAAGGCGCCGCACGTTGGTGCGCTCCAGGTTTACCACCCGCCCGTCGGTGCGCAGCTTCCAGGCAAGCTGGCCGTACCCCACGTCTATGGCGTACACGCGCCGCGCCCCCTTCTGAAGCATGCAGTCGGTAAAGCCGCCGGTGGAAGCGCCGATATCCATGGCGGTTTTCCCTTCCAGCGCAATGGGGAAGCTTGCCATGGCCTTTTCCAGCTTCAAGCCGCCGCGGCTCACATAGGGCAGTTCTCTGCCCCGCACCTCCACCTTCGCATCCGCAGGCACCGCCGCCCCCGGCTTGTCTGATTTCTGATTGTCCACATAGACAATCCCTTCCATGATCATCGTTCTGGCCCGCTCTCTGCTTTGGGCCAGGCCCCGTTCAAAAAGAAGGACGTCTAACCTTTTTTTCTCCGCCACGTTTCGCACTCCGTTACCACAAATTCTGCCATTCCCCGCTCGTCAAGCCCTAAACTGCCGAGGGTTTCCAGCATGGGGGCATGTTTTACAAAGCCGGAAATTCCTTTCAGGTGAAACTCGCCCTTCCAGCCGTTCCGGCGAAGCAGGGCGGCGAAATGCTCGCCTATCCCGCCCTGCTCTCTTCCTTCTTCAAAAAAGCAAATTTTATCTGTAAAGTCAACCTCCTTTACAATATCATCCCCGATGGGAGAAACCGGGTCCAGCCGCAGGGCGGCCGCCGCAATGCCCCGTTCCTTCAGCAATTCGCAGGCGCGGCATGTAAAGGAAAACAACCTGCCATAGGTAACCAAAAGCACCTCGGCTTCCTCCGCCTTATGGCCCCAGGCGTACAGGCGTTTGCCGGGAACCAGGTCGTGGGGCTTGAACAGCTGCCCGCCCCTTGGGTACCGGACAACCACAACCCCGCTGCACTCATACAGCGCTTTCCGCAGATCCTCTCGGAGATCCTCGTAATAGGCGGGGGAAAACACCGTCACGCCGGGGATGGTGTTGAGAAAGGCGGCGTCGAAAATGCCCTGGTGGGTCTCGCCGTCCTCCCCCACAATCCCGGCCCGGTCCACCGCCAAAACCACATGGGCGTTCTGCAGGACGGCGTCGTGCAGGATCTGATCGTAGCTGCGCTGCAGGAAGGTGGAATAAATGGCGCACACCGGCAGGCTTCCCCCCACAGCCAGGCCGCCGGCAAAAGCGACCGCATGCTCCTCCGCAATGCCCACGTCAAAAAAACGGGTGGGAAACCGGGAGGCAAACCGGGAAAGGCCGGTTCCCAGCTCCATGGCCGCGGTAATAGCGCAGATCCGCTCATCCTTTTCCGCCAGTTCGCAGAGGCAGTTCCCAAAAATGCTGGAAAAGCTGTCTTCAGAGGAGGAGGTCTGCCCGGTTTTCACATTGAAGCCGGAAACGCCGTGAAAGGCCCCCGGGTTCTGTTCGGCGAAGGGGTACCCCTTCCCTTTGTCCGTCACCACATGGATCAGCAGCGGATGCGGGATGTTTTTGGTGTTTTCCAGAACCTCCACCAGCTTGTCAATGTTGTGGCCGTCAAAGGGGCCGTAATAGTAGAAGCCCATGTCCTCAAACAGGTTGCTGTTGTACAGCATGTGCTTGACCGCCGTTTTGGAACGGGAAATGCCCCTGTGAATCGGCTTCCCCACCACAGGGACCTTGTCCAGGAACTGTTCCACCTCGTTTTTGGCCCTCAGGTAGCCCGGCTTTGTGCGAATGCTGGCCAGATACCTCGCCATGGACCCCACATTCCGGGAAATGGACATGGTGTTGTCGTTTAAAATCACCATAAAATTCCCCGGGAAATGCCCGGCGTTATTCAGGCCCTCATAGGCCATTCCGCCGGTGAGGGCGCCGTCCCCTATTACCGCCACCACGTTCCCCGGCTCGCCGGCAAGGCGCTTCGCCTCTGCCAGACCCAGCGCGGAGGAGATAGAAGTGCTGGCATGGCCGACGGTAAAGGGATCGTAGGGGCTTTCTGTGCGGTTGGGGAACCCGGAAAGCCCGCCCTTGGTGCGGATGGTGGAAATTTCCCCGCTCCTGCCGGTCAGGATTTTATGGGTGTAAGCCTGGTGCCCCACATCCCAGACGATCCGGTCGTCCAGGGAAGGGAACACATAGTGAAGAGCTATTGTCAGCTCCACTGCGCCCAAATTAGAGGCCAGGTGCCCCCCGTTGGCCGCCACCGTCCGGATGATGAGGGAACGGATCTCGGCGCTCAGCTGCCGGAGCTCCGTTTTGGTAAGCCCCCTCAAATCCTGCGGGCTGTGAATCCTGCTCAATATATTGCTCAATAATCTTCATCCTCATTCAGCCTGCCGCCGGCCGGTCACAGTTCGGCCCCGTTCTGCAGCTTGGCGGCGGTGATGGTATTTTTCAAAAGCATGGCAATGGTCATGGGCCCTACCCCGCCTGGAACAGGCGTAATGTACCCGGCCTTCGGCTCAACATGGGCAAAATCCACGTCGCCGCACAGCTTGCCGTTTTCGTCCCGGTCCATTCCCACGTCAATCACCACGGCCCCCGGCTTCACCATATCCTCCGTGATGAATTTCGGCTTGCCCACAGCGGCCACCAGGATGTCTGCCGAAGCGCAGATCTCTTTTAGGTTCCTGGTACGGCTGTGACAGATGGTGACGGTACCGTTGTTGTGCAGCAGCAGCATGGCCATGGGCTTGCCCACAATGTTGCTGCGCCCCACCACCACGCAGTTTTTCCCGGCAATTTCTATCCCCTGGGAGCGGATCAGCTCAATGACCCCAGCGGGCGTACAGGGCAGAAAATGGAAATTCCCGATCATGATTCTGCCCACATTTTCCGGGTGGAAGGCGTCCACGTCCTTGGCGGGATTGATGGCTTCGATCACCGCCTTTTCGTCCAGGCCCTTGGGAAGAGGCGACTGCACCAGAATGCCGTGGATCTCTTCCTTCCGGTTCAGCTTTTCCACCAGGGCCATCAGCTCCTCCTGCGTGGTGGAAGCGGGCAGGGCGTATTCCTCGGAATAGATGCCGGTTTCCGCGCAGGCCTTCTTTTTATTGTTCACATAGGTGCGGGAGGCCGGATCGTCCCCCACAATCACCACAGCCAGGCCGGGGCAGATTCCCCGCTCCTTCAGGGCGGCCGCTTCCTCCGCCACCTGGGCGCGGACAGAAGCCGCCACCGCTTTTCCGTCAATTCTCTTTGCCATTTTCAGGCTCCTCCCCCGCGTTTTCCCCAGTCTCTTCCGGCCCTCCCGGGGAAGCTTCCCCGGCAGGCTGCGGCTCTTCCTCTTGCTGCTCCGGCTCCTGGGCAGGCGCTTCCAGGGGCTCTTCCTGGGAAGCATGCGTTTCTTCCCCTTTTTTGGAATAGACGGAGGCGGTTACGCCGTGCTCGGTGACAAGCTCTTCCATGGGCATGTCGCCGAAGATGGTGCTCTCGCCGTCCTCTTCCTCCTTCTCGCCTTCCGCCGTCTCCGCTTCCGGAATCTCATCCACCACGGCGTTCATTGCCATGACAGACTTGGCGCCGCAGCCGGAAAGGCTGGTACGGTTGCGGAACACAAAGAGAAGGATCAGAGAGCCGATGATGGCCGCCGCGGCCACCACCTGAGAAACCTTCAGGGTGGTGCCGGGAACGATGAGGCTGTCCTGCCGGAGTCCTTCAATGACAAAGCGGCCGACGCCGTACCAGTCCATGTACAGCAGGAAGGTCTGGCCGTCGTAGCGGCGCAGCCTGCGGGTGAAAATATGCAGAATCACAAAGCCCAGCAGGCACCAGACGGACTCATACAGGAAGCAGGGGTGTACCGGGCTGTCGGGCACGACCGCCTGGGTGGCCGAGCTCATCATTCCCCAGGGAAGGTCGGTCGCCCCGCCGAAGGCCTCCTGGTTGATGAAATTGCCCCAGCGGCCAACCCCCTGGCCAATGAGGAAGCCGAGGGAGGCCAAATCCAGCACAGCCCCCACCTTCATCTTGCAGATTTTCGCCGTGATGGCGCCTGCAAGCAGGCCGGTGATAATGCCGCCGTAGATTCCCAGGCCGCCCGCGTGTATGTTCAAAATCTGCAGCGGATCGTTGCGGTAGGTGTCGCCCGGGTAAAAGGCCACGTAGTACAGCCGGGCGCCGATGATTCCGAAAATCACGCCGGCAATCACGCAGTTTACCAGCTTGTCCTCGTCGATGCGCATCTTTTTGCAGCTCAGGCTGGCGTAAACAAACGCCAGGATAAGGCCCAGCGCAATGATGATGCCATACCAATATACCGTGCCGAATTCAAACGGGCCAATCTGGATGGGGCCGAATTCAAAGGCTACGGGATTGATGTGGAATTCCCACCCCAGCTTGGGGAACTGAACGTCATACATAACAATCTCCACCATTTCTCCGCAGATAGTTGTGATAAAAGAGCGGCCGGCTGCCTGCGGCGCATCCCGCCGGCCGCCCTTGCCGCCGTTATTTTGCGGAAGGAAGCACCACGGAAAGGGCGCTGTACTCAGGGCGAAGCTGAACCTCCAGCCGCTTCAGCACGCTTTCCTTGTCCGCTTCCGCCACGCAGTCGATATACCGGAACAGCTCGCGCCCGCTGAAGGCCGAGGAAGCCATGGCGTTGGCAATGTTCCCGGCGCTGTTCAGGGCTGCCACGTTCCGGCCGTAAACCGAACGCTTGGCCCGTTCAAAGGCCGCGTCGGAAAGGCCGTTCTCCCGCAGGGAGGCAATCTCCCTTTTAATCTCCTCCGCCACCTTGTCAGGATCCCGGGAATCCCCGGAAAAAATGACGGAAGCGTAGCCGGTACCCTCAAAATATTCATAGCTGAAGGAGGACTCGTTGATAAGGCCCGCGTCCAGCAGGCGGCGGAACAGCGGGGAAGCGTCTGAGGCCAGCGCTTCCAGCAGGATGTCGCTCTCTGCCACCGCTTTGTCCGGCAGGCGGCCGGGGACGGCAACCTCTTTAAACCCTAACTGGAACAGGGGCATAGCCACGGAAAGGCGCTGCTCCACACGGGGCTGCACCACTTCGGCGGGCTCTTCCCGGAAAATCCGGCGGATTTCCTGGGGCGTGCTGGGCTTCAGCATTTTGTCGCACAGGGCCAGCACCTTTTCCACATCCATCTTCCCCGCCACGCAAAGCACCATATTGTGAAGGTTGTAAAACGTGCGGTAGCAGCGGTACAGAAGCTCCGGCGTAATGCGGGCGATGCTCTCTACCGTGCCGGCAATGTCAATTTTCACCGGGTGGTTGTGGTACATGGCACCCAGCAGGTTGAACATCACCCGCCACTGGGGGTCATCCTCATACATACGGATTTCCTGCCCGATAATTCCCTGCTCCTTGCGCACGGTTTCCTCTGTGAAATAAGGTTTCTGGACAAAATCCAGCAGAATTTCCAGGGACTCGTACATTTGATCGGTACAGGAGAACAAATAGCAGGTGGAATCAAAGGAGGTGTAGGCGTTGGCGGAGGCTCCCGTTTTGGCGTAGCGGGAAAAGGCGTCGCCGTCTTCGCTTTCAAACAGCTTGTGTTCCAGGTAATGGGCAATTCCCTCCGGCACCGTGCAGGCCTCTTCGCCGGTGGCCTGAAAGGTAGTGTCTACCGACCCGTACCGGGTGCCGAAAACGGCGTAGGTGGAATTGTTATGCTCTTTGGGGTACAGCAGGATTTGCAGCCCGGAGGGATGCCGGATCTCATAGTAATGGTCGCCGGTGCGCCCACTGCGAATCTCTCTCATTTCTCTGCTCATTCCTTCTCCTCCTCCCCGCCTACCAGGCAATACACCGTGTCAAGGGTAATCTGGCGGGCTGCTTCCACAATCTGTTCCCTGGTGACGCTGTTCAGCTCGTCCGCAGCCTCTTCCAGCGTCTGGGCGCGCCCGGTAAGAGCCTGGGTCAGGTACCAGCCCTCCAGGCTTCCCAGGGAGTCCGATGTTGTGCGGTAAGAGTTGAGCATGCTCAGCTTGGCCGCTTCTGTCTCTTCCTCGGTAAAATTCCCCTGCTTCATGGCCTCCAGCTGAGCCAGGATTTCCTCCCGCGCCCGCTGGATATTTTTCGTCTCCACCCCGCTTTGTACCAGCATGATCCCCTTCATGCTGTTGTACTGGGCGCTGCAGTAGTAGCAGAGGCTCAGCTTTTCTCGCACATTCTGAAACAGCTTGGAGCTTGGGGTGCCGCCCAGCATACAGACGGCAAGCCGCATAGCGGGAACCTGGCGCTGAGGCTGGCAAACCCTGGTGCGGAACCCCATGACCAGCTTCGACTGGGTCACGTCCATTTTCTCGGTTACCTCCCGCACAGGGCCGGCCTCTGGGACGTTCACCGTTTCACAGCCCAGCAGATCCTTCCGGTACAGGGCCCGGAACGACTGGCAGAACCGCTGGTACAGAGGCTCCAGCTCACAGTTGCCCAGCACAAGCACTTGAACCCGGCTGTGGGCCAGCACATATTTCCAGGTTTCGGTCAGCCTTCCCCTCTGCAGGGCCGCCACCGCCTCTTTCGTACCCAGCCGGTTCAGGCCGTAGGGCTCGCTTTCGCACATAATAGCTTCACAGCGCTGGCAGGCATACAGGCGTTTGTCGTTAAACTCCGTTTCCAGCAGTTCTATGGTTTGCCGCTTTTCCTGCTCTACCCCTTCTGCGGGGAACATGCCGTCCTCGAAGGGGGGATCGAACAGCACGCCGCACAGAAGGTTCGCCAGCTCTGCAGAGACATGCTCCCCGTGCAGGGCATACCGATCCGCCAGGCCCGAGGCGGAAACCGACAGCACCTGCAGATCTCCGATCTTCCCCACGTCTGCGTTCAGGCTGGCGCCGTACAGCTCTGCCAAGCGGCGGCTCAGCTTGGTGAAATCCGGGTATTCCCGGCTGGCACGGCTCAGCAGGAAGGGCAGCAGGGCGTTGGCAGAGACATGCTCCGCCTTCATGGGCAGCAAAAAGTGAACCGACATGCGGGCCGTCTTGAATTTTGGATCCCGCACGCCTAAAAACTCTACGCCGTCACAAATGTTCCGGCTTTCTACACATGTTTTCAATCTATCATCTCCATTTTATTTCACGCCTGCGGCGGGCAAACCGCGCAGGCTCCTGAACGTCGCCGGGCCAGGGGGCAACCGAAGGCAAGCAGACCCGCGCTGCAGCCTTTCTTCCCCGCCAAGGCTGCGCTGGCGGCGGGCAAACCGCGCAGGCTCCTAAACGCCGCCGGACCAGGGGGCAACCGAAGGCGAACAGACCCGCGCTGCAACCTTTCTGCGGTTTATTATACCACACCGGAAGGATGAATAAAAGAATGAATATTCTGAATAATGTATGAATTTGCAGAAGATTCGGCCGTTTTCCTGGCGTTCTCTTATTCTTTTTCATTCTGCAAATCACTCGCTTTTTTCCCGGCGTTGATGTATACTGTAGAAAAAGGAGGGAAACACATCATGCTTTCCCTGTCCAACCCTTATGA
>DVMK01000231.1 GCA_018715025.1 Candidatus Caccousia avistercoris | reverse complement strand
TATTCCCACCTTCCTGCTGATCCGCGACCTGCATCTGTATGACTCCTTTTGGGTCTACATCATCCCGTCGCTGTTCGGCTTTTACAACTGCATTATTTTCATGAGCTTCTTCAGAACCCTGCCCCCCGCGCTGGAGGAATCCGCCATGATTGACGGCGCCAACGAGTTCCAGCAGTTCATCAAAATCATCCTGCCGCTCTCCAAGCCTATTTTGGCCACCATCGCCCTGTTCACTGCAGTAGGGCATTGGAACGACTACTTCACAGGCGTCATCTACATCCAAAATCCTGACCTGATTCCCATCCAGACGTACCTGTACCGCATTGTGGCCGAGGCGGGCTCGGTGAAAATCCAGACGAACGTGCAGGGCCTGCAGGAGAGAGCCAATTCCACCCAGGCGCTCAAGCTGGCAACCATGGTGGTGACTACGCTTCCTATTGTGTGCGTTTACCCCTTCCTGCAAAAATATTTTGTCAAGGGTGTGATGATCGGTGCTGTGAAGGGTTAGCAAAAGAAATATTTGGCACAAGCTTTATCAATTGAAAGGGGAAATGAAAGGTGAAAAAACAGTTCATAGCAACAGCTTTATTGGCCTCCATGGTCCTCTCCCTGGTTGGCTGCAGCAGCGCAGAGCCCAGCGCCTCTGCGCCGGAGGAAACCGTCAGCAATGCACAGGTAAACCCGGACGAGCCCGCATGGAAAAGCAACACGGACGACGACCGGGAGCTTACCTGGTACCTGAACCTTTCCTGGTTCACCGCACAGTGGGGCGAAGACTGGACCTCGGCCTACATTAAGGAAAAGACCGGTTTTAACATTGTGTGCAGCGCCCCTGCGGGAAACGAGGCCGAAAGGGTCAACACCATGATCGCCTCCAACACGCTGCCGGATATTATGACGCTGGGCTGGTACGAGCCCCAGGTGGCGGAGATGATTGCGGCAGACATGCTGTACCCCATCAATGAGCTGGCGGATCAGTACGACCCCTATTTCTACCAGGTGGCGAAGCAGGACATTCTGCAGTGGAACGAGCAGGCGGACGGCAATGTGTACGGCTACAACTGCTTTACCACCACAGCGTCAGACCTGGAAGAATCCGACGAGGTTTACGCCAACCGTTCCTTCCTGGTGCGCAAAGACCTGTACGAAGCGCTTGGCAGCCCCGACATGACCACGACAGAAGGCTTTTACAACGCCCTGAAGGCGGCGAAAGAGCAGTTCCCCACCTTGTCTGACGGCAACCCCATCAGCCCTCTTGGCGCCATGGCGTTTACCGACAACGGCTGCGACTCCTTTGACGCTTTCCTGCAGGATTACCTGGCGATCCCCTACGAGGTGGACGGGCAGTTCAATGACCGCCGCACCGATCCGGAGTACCTGCGCTGGCTGAAAATGTTCCGGCAGGCTTACCAGGACGGCCTCATCTCCACCGACGTTTTCACAGACAAGAGCGAGGCCATTGGCGACAAGCTCTCGCAGGGCAGGTATTTCGCCACCTTCTTCCAGTGGATTGACATGCAGGTTCAGCAGCAGATTCGCCATGACGCGGATCCGGAGGGGATCTACATCGGCGTTGCCGGCCCCAAGAACAGCAACGGAGCCGACCCCACCCTGGCAGCCGGCAGCCCCAACGGCTGGATGACTACCATGATAACGAAAAACTGCGAGGAACCCGACCGGGCCATCCAGTTCTTCACCTACATGATCAGCGAAGAAGGCATGAAGGACGTCACCTGCGGCGTTCCCGGCAAGACCTACAACGATGTGGACGGAAAAGTGGTCTACACAGACGAATATTTGGAAATCCTCAATTCGGGCAACCCTGAAAACATCAAGCACGGCGTCAGCGAGTACGGTTATTTCCAGGACGACCTGGTAATGCTGAAAAACGGCTGGCTGCAGCCCACTGCAGACTACATTCAGGTTATGCGGGAGTGGACGAAGGATTATACCTATTACACCGCGGCCTACGAGCTTCCCGCGCTGGATCCGGACTCCACCGAGGCTATGGATTCGGCAGAGCTGGATCTGCTGTGGGGCAGAACCCTGCCGCAGCTGCTGACGGCAGAGTCCGAGGAGCAGTTCGACCAGATTTACGAGGACTATGTGGCCCGCAGGGACACCATGGGCTACGAGGCTGTTATGGCGGCCAAGACGGAGCTGATGAACCAGAACAAAGAGCGTTTGGGAATCGAATAACGAAAGGGCATCCGGCGGAAGGGCGGCAGTTTCCTGAAGGTTTGGGAAACGCCGCCCTTCCTTTGCCGGGGCCGCAGAAAGGACGGTTGAGAAAAATGCTGGAGGTGTGGACGCTTTCCTCCTGGGACCGCTGCTTCCCACAGGAAGGGCCTCCGGAAAATCCGGAACACAGCTTAGAGCTGCACCTGGCAAGGAACGAGGCGGAATCCGAGCAAATCCTTTTGCGGGCAGACCAGGGCTACCAGGTGCGCCGCATGTGGGCAGAGGGCCTGGAATCTTTGGAGGTTTCTCTGCGCCCTGTGCAGACCATCGCCTTCCAGGACGGGGTCCCCTACCCGGACCCCCTGTCAAACCAGACAGAGTGGGAGGGCGAGGCCGGCGTTTCCCAGGGGGTCTGGGTGACGGTGCGGGCGGCCTCCGCCGCGAAGCCGGGAAGCTTTCAGGGGGCGGTGCATCTGGAAACCACCCTGGGCGAGGCGGTGGTCCCGGTGAAGGCGCGCGTGTACAACGTGACGGTTCCCTCCGGGAAAGACGCCGCATTTTCTCTGGAGTACTGGGTCAATGCGGCAGGATTTTGGTGGCGGAACCCTCACCTGGAAACGAAGGATTTTCTGGCGGAGCAGTACGGGTGTGAGAAATAAGGGGAGCGCTGGTGGCGGCTGATGGAAAGCATCGCCGCCCATTTGCGGGACAATCGGATCAATGTGCTCTTTGTCCGCACCCACGACCTGCTGCGCGACGGGGGGACAAACCTCACGCCGGAGGGCCGCTACCAGTTTTGCTGGGATCTGTTCGACCGTTTCGTCTCTTTCTTTCTGCAGCGCGCTGAAATAAAACGGCTGGCCGGATTTCACCTGGTGAAACAAACCGAGGGGGAAGAGGCCTACGTGCTGCAGCCGGACGGGAAAGGCGGGCTCTGCGTCAGGAACGTGCCCCTGCAAAGCCGGGAAGCGGAACAGTGGTTTGAACAGTTTTTGCCTGCCCTCTATGCCCACCTGCAGGAAAAGGGCTGGCTCTCTTATTGGATTCAGCATATCGAAGACGAACCGGCCGCGCCGGATTCCTGGCTGCAGGTCCGCAGGCTGGCGGCGCAATACCTGCCGGGCGTGCCCTGCTTTGACGCGCTGGACAATCAGGCCCCCGCTCCCGCCTTGCAGGGCGCTATGGATATTTGGCTGCCCCGCATCGATATTTTTGAAGAAAACCAGGATTTTTACGCCTTCCGGGCTATGCAGGGGGAAACGCGCTGGACCTACACCTGCTGCGTGCCCAATACGCCCAACTATTTCAGCAAGTTTATCGATTCCCCTTATTGGAAAAACCGGTTGCTGTTCTGGGCCTGCTTCCTGCGGGGGTTCACCGGCTTCTTACACTGGGGCTACAACTATTGGGACACCAGCGACATTTATTTCGGCTTCACGCCAAAGGCGTATTTCAAGGGGGACGGCTACATCGTTTATCCAGACCCGGAGCATGACGCCGTGCGGACCTCCATACGCATGGAAAACACCCGCGACGCCGCCGAGGATTACGAGCTGCTGGCGCTGCTGGCGAAGGCAGACCCGGAAAAAGCCTACCAGCTGGCCCGCCGGGTGGCGAACAGCTTCCATGACTTTACCTGGGACACAGGCAAAATGAAGGCCGCCCGCCTGGAGCTTCTGCAGGCCGTAGAAAGCGCCTGCGCCTCCTCCCAGGCGGGCAGCCTGTGACAGAAAGCCTTTTCCCCTGCCCGGAATGTTTTCATATCCACAGCCCGAAGTGATGTGAATGCAGAACGTGCAGGCAGCGTACCCTTGGCCTTATTTCGGAAGGTATATGCCGGAAGGCTGTGAACGCGGCGTATTCCTCCGCGGGAATTCCAGAGGATCCGCCGCGCCGGGAAAAGGGGCGAGCGGTCATGAAGCTGCCCCGCTGTGCGGGAGGAAATGCGGAAGGGAAATCCCGCTATGAGCTTCCCCTGCGGGTGATTTGCTGCGCCAGGGTGTCTGCCGAAAAGGGAAAAAAGATTAACAGTCTGGAAAATCAAATTCAATATTACAAAGAGTTGATCCAATCCAAGCCGAACGGGATGTACACAGAAGGCTGTGTGGAGGATACAGCAATACCTGGACTAAAGTCAGAACTCCAATAACGGAGTGTGAGTTTAGTCCAAGTTTTTGTGCAGGCTGTATCCCAACTCAGTACGACCTCTGCTGTGCTCAAACAGAAGATGCAAACACTGGCTTCCAAGCCGCCGGAGTATCCAATTGTCATGGAGATGTTCGGCATTGGCCGGGCTCTTGGCCCGCAGCATATGGCCGAGATCGGCGGTGTACGCCTTCGGTGCGGGCACCAAGAAGATGTACGACTACATGAACGACAACCCGGAGCTGATGAGCGTTTCGGTGGACTACACCAACGACGTGCGCACCATCGCCTCCATTGACAACTTTATCTCCATCAACAACGCGGTAAACCTGGACCTGTTCGGCCAGGTGAATTCCGAGTCGGCAGGCACGAAG
>DVMK01000230.1 GCA_018715025.1 Candidatus Caccousia avistercoris | reverse complement strand
AAAAATATTCCGGGTGGATGGTTCCTGCCAAATCATATAGCAAAACAGCCCTTTTTCATCCCCTTTTCCGTCTTTTCCGGAATCCCCACCCGGCACAAGTCTCCCCACTTTCTCCGCAAGCCAATCCCCGGCGCTGCGGGCCTACTCCTCGTCCGGCTTCAGCAAAACCTCAATGGGGATATTCAGAACAGCGGCAAACGCCCGCGCTTCATAGTCCGTAACCAGCCGGTCGCCGGATTCCACCCGGCTGATCGCGTCCTGCTCCAGAACAACGCCCTCGGTCTGCATTTTTATGGCGAGGGTTGCCTGTGACATTCTTTTCGCAAGGCGCGCCATTCGGATTCGTTCTCCGCAAATATTCTTTTGCCCGTTAAACTCAAATTTCTTCATCCTTGGCTCCCCCCTTTTATTGGAAATAATAAGTATTTTATTTGACATTACCATAAAATCCAAATATTCTTATGGTAATATCCCATATTTATTTTTCCACTGAGGGAGGAGATTATCATTCCAAGGGCACAAAAGCACATCCGGCTGTTTTTTGGGGGCGCCTGCGCCAAAAGGCGCGGGCGGCGGCTGGTTTTTCGGCCTGCTCCCCGGCCTGCGGCGGCAGGCGGCGCCGCAGCTGCCGCGCGGCGCAGGAGGGAATCCGGAAGGCAAAAAAATAGATTGTGCGCAGATCCTTTCTTTTGATCTTTACACAATCTATACAAGGGGCAAGTCTTGTTCCGGTTCTCTGAGAGGGGGGGGGCGGGGTAGGTCAGCGGGGAAGGTTTTCCGCCCTGCTGGCAGAGGAATCTATGCCTGCAGCCTGCTCTGCGTGAAGCAGAAACAGTTCCTGCACGCCCTGAAGCTCACCTAGGCCGCGGCAAAGAGGCGTTACCTGCAGCCCGTCCTTTTCCAGCTCTGCCTGCCAGGAATCCTCTTTTCCATAAATATCGTGCACGGCATGGTCGCCTGCGACAAGGAGAAGCGGGGCCAGGTACACCCGGGAAACGCCCGATTTCCGAAGCAGAGCCTGCACGCTCTCCCGGTCCGGATCCCCCTCTACCGTTCCCACAAACCACCGCTCCATTCCCGCTGCCTGAAAATAGTAATAAAGGGCGGCATAGGCGGAATTGGCAAAATGATCGCTGCCGTGGCCCACCAGGACTATGGCCTCCTCCTTGTTCGGAACAGGGAATTCCCGGCGCAGGGCGGCGGCCAGGGCCCGGTAATCGCTGCCGGATGAGAGCAGGGGAGCGCCCACGGCAAAGCGGCGGAAACAGTTTCGATATTGCTGCAGCTGCCGCAGCATGTCTTCGTTTTCATACCCGTTCATCACATGGGTCGGCTGGCAGATGACTTCCTGAAAACCTTCCCGCACCAGGCGCTCCATGGCTTCCGCCACGGTATCTACCTTGATGCCATCCCGTTCCAGCAGCTTCCTTATAATCATACGGCTGGTAAAGGCCCGGCGTATTTCATAGCCAGGGAAACGCTCTGCCATTGCCCGTTCCACTGCTCCAATGGTCTTTTCTCTGGTTTCTTGGTAGCTTGTACCAAAACTTACCACTACAATTGCCTTCTCCAATCTTCCCGTTCCTTTCTCGCCTCCGCACCTCCGGTGGGGACTTCGCGCACTGGCCGCGTCCCGCGGCCTTGGGCGTGGTGAGGCACGCTGGCGTGCCACCCGCGATTTTGCCACGGTTCTGTCAGGTTTCTCAGCTGCTCCGCGCACCTCCGGTGGGGACTTCGCGCACTGGCCGCGTCCCGCGGCCTTGGGCGTGGTGCGGCACGCTGGCGTGCCACCCGCGGCTTCGCCACGGTTTTATACTGCTTCTCAGATGCTCCGCGCGCCTTCGGTGGGGATGTCGCGCACTGGCCGCGCACCTCCGGCGGGGATGTCGCGCGCTGTATGTTTCACCCCGGGAAAAGCAGTGCTGCGCGAAGGGTTCTTTTGCGGGGACGCTACCCCGCAAAAGAATGCTTCGACGCGTGGTGCAGCCTTTCTGCGGCTTAATTATACCACACCTTCGGGAGCCTGTCATTACTGTCCCGCCCCGCCGGGGTGGAAATTTATTACCAGCTTTACGGCGGGCCGAAATCGGGCGCGCCCGCGGGCCGAGAACGGGTGCGCCCGCACGCAGGAAAACCGGCACAGCCGTTGACTGTGCCGGTTTGCTGCAAAACTTACAGGCCGAAAAAGTCCAGCACCTGCGGAAGGGCGCTGTCCCAAAAATCCCACTGGTGGCCGAAGCCGGGCGTTTCAGAAAACACAACCGGCCACCCCTGCTCCTGTACGCAGGATTTGAACGCCAGGTAGTCCTGGTAGAAAAAGTCCTCGGTCCCTATGGTAAAATAAAGCGGCGGCAAAGCCTTCTGCTCCGCCAGGCAGCGGATCCGATCCCACAGGTTGTAATGAGAGGCGAGGAAGCCCTCCCAGCCGCCCATGGCGGCCACCTGGTTCTCGTACCTTTGCCGGAACAGCGGGTAACAGCCGCATTGCTCCAGCGACTGCAAATGCAGAGGCGGGTACGACATGCTGGCCGCCGCGGCAAAGCAGCCCGTATGGTACAGCGCCAGAGAAAGCGCCCCCTGCCCGCCCATGGAAAGCCCGGCAATAAAATTGTCCTCCTGCCTGGGGGAGGCGGGCAGCCAGCCCTGCACCAGCGGCAGAAGCTCCTCCACCATATAATCCTCCATGTAAAACCCAGGGCCAAAGCCGGGCCAGTTCATATAATCCGCGTTCAGGCCCGAGGGCATCACCACCATAATTTCCCGCTGGGCGGCGTACCGCTCAATGTTCGTCTTGCGCAGATAATCGGTGTGGTCGCCGTTGGTGCCGTGCAGCAGCCAAAGCACCCTGTACCGCCTGCCGCCGCAGTAAAACTGCCGGGGCGTTACTGCGTACTGCTCCAGGCCGGGAGTCACCCCCGGCAGGTCTGGCAGAACAACGCTCACCTGGGTGTTCCCTTTCAGGAAGCGGCTTTCAAAATTCAAGTGCAACAGAGACACAGCAGTTCCCCCTTTCCCGTTTTCTCAGCCCTTCACCGCGCCGGCCGCCACGCCCTTCACAATATACTTCTGGGCGCAGATGTAAAAAATGATCACCGGGATGATGGCCATGGTAAGGGCCGCCATCGCCATGTTCCACTCAATGGTATACTGGCCGAAGAACAGGGACATGGCCAGCGGAATGGTGCTGTTGGCGTTGCTGGTCAGGGTAAGGCTGGGCAGCAGGTAGTCGTTCCAAATCCAGATCACGTCCAGGATCGCCACCGTAATGGTGATGGGCTTGAGGATGGGAAACACGATGCGCCAGAACAGCGACCAGGTGCCGCAGCCGTCGATGGTGGCGGCCTCTTCCAGAGAAACCGGCACCGAAGACTTCACAAAGCCGTGGAACAGGAACACGCCCATGCCCGCGCCGAAGCCGATGTACATAAAGATAAGACCGCCCAGAGAATCCTTCATGGGGACGCCCAGCGCCTTGGTGATGCTGTTCATCTCCTGCATAAGGGGCATCATGACCGTCTGGAAGGGGATGAGCATGGTGAGGATGAGAATGCTGTAGATGGCCCGGCTCAGCCTGCCGCCCGCCCGAACCAGCATCCAGGCCGCCATGGCGCACAGCACCACAATGATAAGCACGCTCCCCAGGGTGATAACGCCTGAATTTTTGAACGCATTG
>DVMK01000229.1 GCA_018715025.1 Candidatus Caccousia avistercoris | reverse complement strand
TTATTGTCATCCTCATTGCCAAAGACGGGGGTTTGATTTTCTGGAAATTGAAAATAAAAGGTAGCTCCGAAGGGCATTCCCTTCCCCACGGAGGAAACACCGTCTAAAGTATACCCTATACGCATACCCTCTACCTGCTCTGTCGCCGCAAAAACGGAATACGCCGGGAGCAGGCCCAGCACCAACGCCAACAGCAGCAGAAGAGAAATCCCTCTTCCCCGAAACACTTTCTTCCTCATGCTTCCGCCTTCCTTTCTTCCGCGGGATTCTGTTCTGTGACGACCTGGGCCTCCCAAAGGCGGCTGTCGTGCTTTACGTACCCGTCGTGGATCTCGATGACCCTGTCTGCAAATTTCGCGATGTCCCTGTCGTGGGTCACCACAATGAGGGTTTCCTGGTAACGGCGGGCCATGCCTACCATAATGTTCATGACCTCGCGGCTGGTGCGGCTGTCCAGGTTGCCGGTGGGCTCGTCGGCAAAGATGATTTTCGGCCGCGACACAAAGGCCCTGGCAATGCCCACCCGCTGCTGCTGGCCGCCCGACATCTGCGTGGGCTTGTGAGACATACGGCTGCCCAGCCCCACCGCCCGCAGCATGCGGATGGCCTCTTGGGTGCGCTTGCCCTTGTTCACCCCCCGGAACACCAGGGGCATGGCCACGTTTTCAATGGCCGTCAGCGTGGGCAGCAGGTTGTAGGACTGGAACACGAAGCCGATGTTCCGCTGCCGGAACAGGGCCCACTGCTTTTCTGAAAAATGGGTGACGTCCGCCCCCGCTATGGAGATGCGGCCGCGGCTGGGCTTTTCCAGCCCGGCCATAATGTTGAGCAGGGTGGATTTGCCGGAACCGGAGGTGCCCAGAATACAGCAGATCTCCCCCTCCTCAATGGAGAGGGAAACGCTGCCCAGGGCCACGATTTTTTCGTCGTCCATCCGGTAGACCTTCCGCACCCCCTGCACCTGAATCAGGCTCATGGTCCACCTGCCTTTCCGCCGCCCCGCAGGCAGCCGGTACTTTGCGCAGCCCCCTTTCCCGCGGGGGCTGCGTACACCTGTATTCTAGCATAGATATTTCAATATTTCCTCAAATATGAAAGGATTGTAATGAAGGTTACAGCAATAAAACCGCCCGGCCCCCCCGGCAGGCTGCCTGCCCTGGGAAACGGGGGAACCGCCTCTACTTAAAAGACGCGGCATTTCAGGGAAAAGTTACATGGATTTTCAAATTTTTCCGCCGTCAGCCCCCGGTTACCACCTGGTAGATAGAGACGAAGCCCGCGGCGGTGACGATGAGGATCAGGATGGGGGTGAGGAAGCGGATGCAGAACACCCAGGCCTTTTTCAGCCTGAACAGGCCGGAATTCTGCTCAATGTGCGCCGCAATGTGCTTCGGCCCCCAAACCCAGCCCACAAAAATGCACATGCAGATGCCGCCGATGGGCATGAGGACGTTGTCGGTGAGGACGCCCACCAGATCAAAAATAGAGTAGTTGGCAATGGTCACGTCCTTCAGCGGCCCGTAGGAAAGGGAGCTGGGGATTCCCGCCAAAGCGGCCAGAACCCCCACGGCCGCCACAGCCCAGCGTCTGTTCCAGTGCAGGTTGTCAATGGCAAAAGAAACCACGCTTTCCAGCAAAGCAATGGCAGAGGTGATGGCCGCGAAAAAGATGAGCACGAAAAACAGCACCGCAAACACCGGCCCGCCCGCCATAGAGCTGAACACCTTGGGCAGCGTGCCGAAAATCAGGCTGGGGCCCTGGGCGGGCTCCAGGTTGAAGGCAAACACCGCCGGGAAAATGGCCACCCCGGCCATGACGGCGGCGGCAGTGTCCATGGCGGCCACCGTAGCGCAGGACTTGGGGATGTTTTCGCCCTTTTTCAGGTAGCTGCCGTAGGTGAGGGTAATGCCCATGCACAGGCTCAGGGAGTAAAACACCTGCCCCAGCGCCGCAGAAAGAGAGCTGAAGCTGAACTGGCTGCCGGTGTTGGAAAACATGAACGCCAGCCCGTCCCCCGCGCCCGGCAGGGTGACGGAACGGATGATGATTACCACCAGCAGCAGGAACAGCACCGGCATCATCACGGTAGAGGCCTTCTCAATGCCCCGGGTGCCCAGCACGCACACCAGGCAGGTCAGGGCCATGAACACCAGGTGCCACACCACGGGCTCTGCCGGCTGGGCAATGTAGGCGGAAAAGTCGGCCGGGGCCGCGAAGGTGGTCAGGTACGAGGCGATGTATTTCAGCAGCCACCCGCCTATGACGCTGTAGTAAGACAAAATGAGAAAGGCCGACAAAACGCCCAGCACCCCAATGAAGGAGGCCTTCCGGTTCAGCTTCCGGTAAGCGTTCACCGGGCTCTGCTCCGTCATCTGGCCTATGCTCATTTCGGTAATCATAACCGGCACGCCAAGCACCACCACGAAAATCAGGTACGCAATGAGGAACTGGAAGCCGCCGTTTTTCCCCATAAGGTAGGGGAACTTCCACAGGTTCCCCAGCCCGATTGCCGCGCCCGCTGTAGCCAGCACAAACCCCAGCTTGGACGCCCACTGTATTCTTTCTTTTGCCGCCAATGTAATCTCCTCCTCTGTTTTCTTGTGATCAAGCGCCTTCATTATATATCAAAACATGGAAAATATCTACCTCTTTTTCTATTTAATTTTCATAAATATGGAAAAGGACCCGCCCGGCGGCGGAAGGCGCAAAAAGGCCGCCGGAAAGGCTTGCGCACTTTCCGGCGGCCTGAACATGAAAAGATGGGTGGGGCGGGGCGTATTATGTGGCCTGGCCTGCCGCCCGGCGGGTAATTTCGGTCAGCTGCTCCCACTTGGCCTCCATGTCGGCCACCAGCTTGAACTGGGTGCGGGCGCGGTCCAGATTGTGGCCCTCCCGGTGGATTTTGAAGTAATGGTCGCCGTCCAGGTAGTCCCCCAAAAAGCGGATGCCGCATTCCAGGGTCATCAGCTTGGCGCCCATGGGCATGGCGTCGATCTCCGCCTGGGTCAGGCTGCCGCCGCAGCCCTCCAGAAAGCCCTTCAGGTACAGCTCGTACAGGTTCAGGTCCACCGACACCTTGGAAAGATCCTGCTCGTCCTCCGCGGCGGTGCTGGCCCCGAAGCGGATGGAGTCGCCGAAGTCGTTCAGGGCAAGGCCGGGCATGACGGTGTCAAGGTCTATGACGCACACGCCCCGGCCCGTTTTCGCGTCCAGCATAACGTTGTTCAGCTTGGTGTCGTTGTGGGTTACCCGCAGGGGCAGCCGCCCCTCCTGCTGCATGCGCACCAGAGTGCCGGCCTCCTCACGGCGGGCCATGGCGAAGCGGATCTCCTCCTGCACGCCCGCGGCCCGGCCGCAGGCGTCGGCCTGCACAAACCGCTCAAAATCCTGGAAACGGCTGATGGTGTTGTGGAAATTGGGGATTGTCTCGTGCAGGGTGTCTGCCGGGAACCCGGCCAGCAGCCGCTGAAAATTGCCGAAGGCCACGGCGGTTTCGTAAAAATCCTCCGGCTTTTCCACCTTGTCCAGGCAGACGGCGTCCTCAATAAACAGGTAAACGCGCCAGTACCCGCCCTGGGAGTCGGTGTAGTAATTTTTCCCCTTCTGGGTGGGCAGCAGGTTCATGGTTTCCCGCTCCGGGTCGCCGCCCCGCAGCAGGATCTGCCGCCGCAGGTAGGAGGTGACGTTCACAATATTTTCCATCAGCTGGTCGATGTTGGCGAAGATGCCGTCGTTCATCCGCTGCAGAATGTACCGGCGGGGGCGGCCGCCCTCCCCTTCGCACACCACGCAGTAGGTGTCGTTGATGTGGCCGCTGCCGTAGGGCTGGCAGCTTGCCACCTTTCCGCTGAAATTATAATTTTCCAGCACCTCTTGCAGAATTGCCTGGTTCATTTCTCGTTCCCCCAAAGAATTTCCGGGTAAAGCCCGTCTCTCTTAAACTGCTTCACCGCCTCCACCACAATCTCATGGTCGGGGCGGTAGGTGACGCCGTACCACTTGTCCTGCGAGGGGAGCACCCTGACGGTGGCCTTGCCCTCTTTCAGCAGGCTGTCTACCACGCTGGGCAGGAAGTATTCGCACTTCACCGGGTTCGCCGGAAGGTTTTCTTCCAGGAAGCCGGCGAACCGCTGCTCCAGCTCGCCCAGAATGCTTTCGCTGAAGCCCCACAGGTTCATAGAGACGATGCTCCCCTGGGGAATGTCCACCCAGGTTTCGCCGTCCTCGGTGTAGGCGGGGCCGCCGGGCCGCTTTTCAATGCGGGTGCGCTCGTGAATGTCGGTCAGGAAGCCGTCCTCGGTGGTGCACACGCCCCGGGCCACGTGGCCGTTTTCCGTCAGGGTGTTTTCCAGAATATAGCCCACCATGGCGTAGCGGTACTTTTCGTCGTCCCGGGCCTGGCACAGGTAGTCGTAGATCATCTGGAAGGCGTGGCTGCCGTAGTAGTCGTCTGCGTTGATGACGGCAAAGGGGGCGTCCACCACGCCCTTGCAGCACAGCACCGCGTGGGCGGTGCCCCAGGGCTTTACCCGGCCCTCGGGCACAGAGAAGCCCGCGGGAAGGGCGTCCACCTCCTGGTACACGTACTCCGTGTCCACATAAGCCGAAATCCGGTCGCCGATCACCTCGCGGAAATCCGCCTCAATCTCATGCTTGATGATGAACACAACCTTCTTAAAGCCGGCCTTCAGCGCGTCGTAGATGGAAAAATCGATGATAAGGTTCCCATGCTCGTCCACCGGGTCAATCTGCTTCAGCCCGCCGTAGCGGCTTCCCATGCCGGCTGCCATAATTACCAGTACAGGCTCTTTCATGCTTCCAATCCTCCTGTTCCCCGCGCGCCGCGGCGCGCGGAATTGCCCGGGTGTTCCAGGCTTATCTACTTTAAGTATAAGGATTTCCTAAAATTATGCAATGGGGAATATTGCTTTTTGTTTTAGTATAATTGTTTTTCGTCCGAATTTTTCCGCGCATATTTTAGGGTTATTATAAAATCATAATAAAAATGATCAAAATAAGTAAAATTTATTATATTCGGCCAAACTTGTGCTTTTTTTGAAAAAAGAATATAATAAAAGGGAAGAACCATTCCCCGTGTTGGCCGTTCTGCCGCCGCAGTCGCCCGCGGCGCGCCGGAACCAGGCAAGCCGCGCCGCATGCGGAAACGGAACGGCCTTCTGTGAAAAGGAGAACGCCATGAGCAACATCCAGTTCACCCTGGGCGCACAGGGAAACGCCGCGGCAAGCGCCAATCTGCTTTATGTGACTGCTTCCCGGTATGAGGAGGGGCATCCGTGCACGCCGCACACTCATTACTTTTCCGAATTCTTTTATGTGACCCGCGGGGAGGGGGAATTTTGGGCTGAGGGCGAGACTTACCCCCTTCGGGAGGATGATCTGGTGGTGGTGAACCCCAACATGGACCACACCGAGCGCCCCACCGGCCCCGGCCCGCTGGAGTACGTGATGCTGGGGGCGGAGGGAATCGCTTTCGATTTTACCGGGCGGGGCGGCTGGAACAGCTGCGGCCTGTTCCACTGCCGTGCCGCCCGGGACGAAATCCGCTTTTTCCTTGGCCTTCTTCTGTCAGAGCTGGAGAAAAAGGGGCGGGATTATGAGTTTGTCTGCCAGAACGCGCTGCAGTGCCTGCTGGTGTTTCTGCAGCGGGAATGGGGGGAAGGGCTGGCCATTTCCTCCCCCAAGCGCACCGCCAAGGAATGCTCTGCGGTGAAGCGGTACATTGACGCCAACTTCCGCGAAGCCCTCACCCTGGACCGCCTGGCAGAGATAAGCCACCTGAACAAATATTACCTGGCCCATGCGTTTCGCGAGCAC
>DVMK01000228.1 GCA_018715025.1 Candidatus Caccousia avistercoris | reverse complement strand
CGATACGCGCGGCCCTGGGCTCTGGGACGAATGCGCTTGAGGGTAGGACCCGGACACACGAAGCATTCCGCCACGTACAGTTTGGAAACGTCCATGTTGTGGTTGTTTTCCGCGTTGGCCACAGCCGACTTCAAAAGCTTTTCCAGGTACTCGCAGGCGGCCTTCGGCGTATGCTTGAGAATGGCCATTGCCACGTCCGCAGGCTTGTTGCGGATGAGATCCAGCACGATGGACACCTTGCGGGGAGAAATGCGGGCATACTTCAAAATAGCCCTAGATTCCATGCTATACACTCCTTTCGGCCGTTACTTAGACCCTGTCGTTTTAGAACCGGCATGGCCCTTGAAGGTCCTGGTGGGGGCGAACTCGCCCAGCTTGTGGCCCACCATATCCTCAGTGACATAAACCGGAACATGCTTGCGGCCGTCGTGGACCGCGATGGTATGGCCGACGAAATCCGGGAAAATCATAGAAGCCCTGCTCCAGGTCTTGACGATCTTCTTTTCGTTGGCAGCATTCATTTCCTGAATCCTCTTGAGCAGCACAGGCTGTACATAAGGACCCTTCTTCAAGCTTCTGCTCATAATTCGTAAGCTCCTTTCCGCACGCCTTATTTGCCGTTCCTGCGCTTCACGATAAACTTATCGGAGCGGTTGTGGTGGGCACGAGTCTTGTAGCCGAGAGCGGGCTTGCCCCAGGGAGTAACCGGGCCGGGGTGGCCGATGGGGCTCTTGCCCTCGCCGCCGCCGTGGGGGTGGTCGTTGGGGTTCATAACGGAGCCGCGCACGGTGGGCCGCCAGCCCATGTGGCGCTTACGGCCGGCCTTGCCGATTTTCACGTTCTCGTGGTCAATGTTGCTCACCTGGCCAATGGTGGCCATGCAGGAAACGCTCACGTTCCGCAGCTCGCCGGAGGGCAGCCGCAGCAGGGCCATGCCGTTCTCCTTTGCCATGAGCTGGGCCATGTTGCCGGCCGCGCGGGCCAGCTGGGCGCCCTTGCCGGGGTACAGCTCTACGTTGTGGATGAAGGTACCTACCGGAATGCTGCCCAGGGGCAGAGCGTTGCCGGGCTTAATGTCGGCGCCTTCGCCGGACACCACCACGTCGCCGACCTTCAGGCCGTTGGGGGCGATGATGTAGCGCTTCTCGCCGTCCTCATACTGAACGAGGGCGATGAAGGCGGAGCGGTTGGGGTCGTACTCGATGGTCTGTACGGTGGCCTTCACGCCGGCCTTCTGGCGCTTGAAGTCGATGAGGCGGTACTTTCTGCGGTTGCCGCCGCCCCGGTGGCGGACGGTGATGCGGCCGTAGCTGTTGCGGCCGGACTTGTGGTTCAAGGGGGTCAGGAGGCTCTTTTCAGGGGCCACCTTGGACAATTCGGAATAATCCGTCACGGACATATTGCGCCGGGCAGCCGTGTTCGGTTTATAGTTGATAATAGGCATTCTGGTTTCACACTCCTCATGATGGCTTTGCGGGGGGATGCCGGCCCCCCATCCATGCCTTTGGCCGGGCCGCGGGGCCCCGCCAAACTAAGCTTCGTATTCCAGGGGGTTCCCCGGCTTACATCATGCCTTCAAAGAACTCGATGGTCTTGCTCTCTTCCGTGAGGGTGACGACGGCCTTTTTCCAGGAGGGGGTGTAGCCCTCGTAGCGGCCCTGGCGGCGCAGATGCCCGCGCACGTGCAGGGTGTTGACCTTCTGAACCTTCACGCCGAAGAGCTCTTCCACGGCTCTGGCAATATCAATCTTGGTGGCGTCCTTGGCTACCTCGAAGGTGTACTTCTTCATGCCAATGCCGGCCATGCTTTTTTCTGTGATGATGGGGCGCACAATAATATCCTGGGCTGCCATTACGCATACACCTCCTCGATTTTAGCGACGGCATCCTTCACCACAATGAACTTGTCGGCGTTCAGAATGTCGTACACGTTTAAGGTGTTGACCTGGGCCGTCTTTACGCCGGGGATGTTGGCGGCGGAAGCGATGACCTTCTCGTCCACCTCAGGCAGAACGATGAGGGCCTTCTTCGCAGAGCCGACAGCCTTCAGCATGGCGGCGATGGTCTTTGTCTTGTACTCGTCCATTTTGATGGCGTCCAGCACAATCATGTCGTTTTCCGCAACCTTGGCGGAGAACGCGGACTTCATGGCCAGGCGGCGCACCTTCTTGTTTACGGTGTAGCTGTAGTCCCGCGGCTTGGGCGCGAACACAATGCCGCCGTGGGTCCACTGGGGCGCCCGGGTGGAGCCCTGCCGTGCGTGGCCGGTGCCCTTCTGCCTCCAGGGCTTCTTGCCGCCGCCGGAAACCTCAGAACGGGTCAGGGCGGACTGTGTGCCCTGGCGCTGGTTGGCCAGGAAATTCTTTACCATGTGGAGCATAACGCTCTTGTTGGGTTCAATCCCGAATACGGACTCGGAAAGGTCGATGCTGCCGACCTCTTTACCGGCCATATCAAGTACTGCTACCTTAGGCATTCGTATTCCTCCTTCCCTTACGCTTTGACGCTGTCAACGATGGCAACATAGCCGCCGTTGGGGCCGGGGACGGCGCCCTTGACCGCGATCAGGTTGTTTTCTGCGTCTACCTTCACAACCGTCAGGTTCTGAACGGTGACTGTCTCGGCGCCCAAGTGGCCGGGCAGGTGCTTGCCGGGGAACACACGGGAAGGATCGGAAACCGGGCCGTTGGAACCGGCGTGGCGGGCCACAGGGCCGGTGCCGTGGGTTTCACGCAGGCGGTGCTGGTTCCAGCGCTTGATGGCGCCGGCGTAGCCCTTGCCCTTGCTGGTGCCCTGCACGTCCACCTTGTCGCCTGCGGCGAACACGTCGGCCTTCACCAGGTCGCCCACGTTCAGGGCGGAGGTGTCGTCCAGGCGGAATTCCTGCAGCTTCTTCTTGGGGGCGACGTCGCCCTTGTCGAAGTGGCCCTTCATGGGCTTCGTCACGCGGGAAGCCTTCATGTCGCCGTAGCCCAGCTGAACGGCGTCGTAGCCGTCGTTTTCCACGGTCTTTTTCTGCGTCACCACGCAGGGGCCGGCCTCAATGACAGTAACCGGGACCACGTTTCCCTTTTCGTCGAAGATCTGCGTCATGCCGATCTTCTTGCCGATGATACCTTTTTGCATTATTTTACCTCCTATGCAGGTTATTGGTTGGCGTTCCGCCAACATGACCCCAGCCGCCGGTAGGTTGGCTCAGAGCAAGCTTACAGCTTAATCTCTACGTCAACGCCTGCGGGGAGCTCCAGGCCCATCAAGGCGTCTACCGTCTTGTTGGAAGGCCTGAGGATGTCAATCAGTCTCTTGTGGGTGCGCATTTCAAACTGCTCACGGCTGTCCTTGTACTTGTGGACAGCGCGCAGGATGGTGATGACCTGCTTCTCGGTGGGCAGCGGCACCGGGCCGCTTACGCGGGCGCCTGTGCGCTTCGCGGTCTGCACAATCTTCTCGGCGGACTGGTCCACCAGCTGATGATCGTACCCCTTGATTCTGATCCTGATTTTTTCTTTGACTGCCACTTAGAATCGCCTCCTTGTAGTAGTTGGCGGGCGGCGTTTTTATTTCCTCACACTGTGCCGGGTGTTTCGCGCCTGGGCATTAAAAAACCCGGATTCGACTTTTGCAAGCTAAACCCGGCTGTAGGCATAAAAACGTCAGAACACGGCGGAGCGCAGCAACCCTCTACTTAACCCCTGCTCGGTTCACATATCTGTCGCCCGGTTTAAAATCGGACATACTCCACGGAAAAACCGGCCTGTTTCAGCCGCAACCTCCCGCTTCAACGCATATCTTGTCGCAGTCTCGACTTGATTATAATACCACAACCCGTCGGGAAACGCAAGACTTAATTTCTCTTTTTTAGCAGAATTTTTTCGCAACAATTTGTGCAGATTTACGATATTCCAATCATATCCCACAGCGTGCTGTCGCTGCGGTAGTCAGAGGCTTCCCCCAGAGGAAGAGAAACGCAGTACACGTCCCCCAGCTCAGGCGGAACCGGGAAGCCGAACTCGGCAAAGCCCGTGCCGAAGGCCACCGGAACCCCGGGCAGGCCCGCCCGAAGCTGCTCCTGGGTCAGGAAGGCGAGAGCCTCCTCCGGGCCGTCGGCTTCCAGCTGGCGGCGCAGGGCGGCCGCCAGGCCGTCCAGGTCGGCGAACAGGTCGGCGCAGGTCACCTGCTGGCCGCTGTGCAGGTCACAGTTGACGGTGTACCATTCTTTTGTGAAGCTTTCCCCGCCGGAAACCTGCATGGTGTAGGCCACGCTGAGAAAACCCTCGTTGGGCAGGTAGCACACGCTGCCGCCGTGCAGCTCGGTGCGCGCCCCGGCCCCTTCGCCCTGAGAGGACGCCGGGCCGGACTCTGCCTGGCTTTCGCCCGCCGAAGCCGCCTGCCGGCGCTCCTGCTCCAGAAGCTCCACCACGCGCAGGCCCTCCTGCTGCAGAAGGCGGTTCAGCTCTTCATAGCCCTCCCCCTCCAGCTGGGGGTAAGACAGTTCACAGTAAAGCCAATCCTCCTCCCGGACATACTGCTCCATGCGGTAGGCGGGGGACTGGGCCTCTGGGGAAACCTCCGCCCCCATGAGGGAGGGCTCGCCGGCCGCGGGCTCCTCCTGCAGGGCGGACTGTACCTGCTGCGGCTGGGAAAGGGACGGCTGGGAGGACGCAGGCGAATCCGCCGGCATCGCTTCGCAGGACGCCAGCAGCAGAACCGCCGCCAAAACCGGCAGAATATGCCATTTTCTCCCGTACCCTCTCATTTCCTTCCCTCCGCGGGATCCCACGCACCGCAGCCCTTTTGGGAAGCTGCCGGCCGCAGGCAGGCCCCCATGGTATCGTTTCTATATTATATACTATTCTTTCCTGAAAGGATTTACAAGTAGTAATTATTACAAAAAATGACAAGCTTCCTTTTACACTTCCCCCTTGCCCTCTTCCAGCCCCTGCGCGCCCCTCTTGGGCAGGGCGATCCACAGGGCCGCCGGGGCGGCGGTGAACAGGCCGTACACGTACCGCAGCTCGCAGTAGGTGGGGGCGGCCACCATGGTGGTGCCCCACAGAAGCAGGAGGGGAAGCAGGCAGAGCAGCTCGCGGCCCCGCTTCTGCGCCAGCAGCAGGGGAAACAGGAAGAACAGAAGCCACACCATGGAGGCAATGTTGAATAAGGGGCCGGTGAAGTCCCCCTCCTGCAGGCGGGCCACCCAGTCCTGGATGGGCTGCTGCAGGTCGGCGCCCAGGTACCGCTGGGTCAGGTTGGCGGGCTCTACCCCGTAGGTGTCGCTGTAGCCCTGGATTCCCGGCGCCACAATCCAGTTGGTGGTGCCCAGCCGCCAGTACCCGGCGGTTTCCATCAGGTAGGCCACGCAGTATTCTTTCAAATTGGGCCCCAGCATCCCCGCCCAGGTGCGGAAAAATTCCCCCAGATGGGTGGCCAGGTAATAGTCGTCGAAATCCTCGTGGAATTTAATCCGATCCACCGTGAAGGCCCAGTACTGCTCCTTCACCGTCTCCAGGGGCAGGAGGGGCTCCAGGAATTCCCGCTGCTCCTCCGTAATCTCCCCCTCCCGATCCACCACCCGGGCGATCTGCTGCAGGGGGATGGCCAGGGATTCCGCCGGGGTGCCCACCCCAATGTTCAGCGCCGTGTACAGCGGGCCCTGGATCAGGTAAATCGCCCCGGACACCGCCAGCAGAAGGGGCAGCACCCGCTTCCACCTGGCCCGCAGCTGCACGGCCATGACCACCACCACGCAGGCGAAAATGTACACGCCGTTGTTGCGGAAGAACGAGACGGCAAAGGAGAGAAGCACAAAGGCCAGGATCCCCTGCCAGCGGAGCAGGTTTTCCCCCTTTTCCGCCGCGGTGTCCCACAGGAAAAGGACCAGCAGCATGAGGAAGCCGCCGAACATTACATCCTTCCAGAGGGTGACGGCGTACATGGCGTGAAGGGGATTGGCGCCGAAAAACACCGCCAGGCCCCACAGCACAGGGCGGGGGCAGCCGTGACGGCGCAGCCAGTACAGGCAGTAGCCGAACATGGCCGCCATGCAAAGAAGCTGGAACAGGCTGAACAGGGCCACCCCGGCCTGCCCCGAGGCGGGGTCCTCCCCCAGAAGCCAGCCCAGGCGCACAAACACGCTGAGCAGCAGCTGGTACACAATGGGCTGCTGGTTGTTGAATTTGGCCAGGCCCATGGCCCGGATAAGGCAGGCGAAGGAATCGCCCGTGAGAAGGCCGGGGAAAAACACAAAATAGTAGAACAAAAAGCACAGGGCGGTAAACCCGCTCCAGGAAGCCCAGGAGAGCGCCCGGCCCAGCCGGCCTTCCGGGAGGGGGGCCTTCCCCAGAGGGAGGGGATGCTCCCGCAGCCAAAGGATCACCGCTGCGGACAGCAGGCAGAAATACAGGGTGAAAACAGACCAGTAAACGCCGTCCACCCGGGAAAGTCCCAGGAATTCCGCATTTTCCTCATCCACCCGCCTGCCCACAACCAGGGCGGCCGAAAAGAAGGCGGCGAACAGCCCGCAGGGCAGCCAGACCCGCTTTTCCCGGCAGGCCAGGGCCTTCTTCCCCAGAAGGGCCGAGGCCCCCGCCGCCAGCGCGAAGGCCAGCAGGTTCCGGGGGATGGAGAAAAAGTAAAACAGAAGATAGACGGACAGGGCCGCCCAGAGCAAAACAAGGGCGGAAGCCGCCTTCTCTCTATTGGTCACGGGCCTTCCCCTCCTCCACCATGGTAAGCAGCAGTTCAAACAGCTGGCGGTGCTTCTTCACCACCACGTCCAGAATCACCCCCGCCACAAAAGAGAGCAGGGCGGCGGAGACGATGAGCGTGGGGAACCTGGGCACCAGGCCCGTTTTCAGGTACTCTACCCCCACCGGAAGGAACAGCACCAGGGCCGCCAGGAGGAACAGCAGGGCCAGGGCCCCGAAAAAGGCGAAGGGCCTGTAATCCTTATATAAGCGGAACACCGTGGCCAGTACCCTGGCCCCGTCGGAGTACGTGTTCAGCTTGGAAACGCTCCCCTCAGGGCGGTCCCGGTATTCAATGGGGATTTCCCGGATGAGGAAATTCTTGTCCACCGCATGGATGGTCATTTCCGTCTCGATTTCAAACCCACGGGACAGCACCGGGAAGGTTTTCACAAAGCTGCGGCTGAAGGCCCGGCAGCCCGTCATAATGTCCCGCACATCCGCCTGGAACAGCCGGTTGATGAGCCCCCGCACCAGCCGGTTCCCCCCGTTGTGGAAGGGGCGCTTGTTTTCTGTGAAATAGGTGGAAGAGAGCCTGTCCCCGTTCACCATGTCGGCCTCTCCCTCCAAGATCATGCGCACCATCTGAGGGGCCGCCTCTGCCGGGTAGGTGTCGTCGCCGTCGGTCATCAGGTAGCAGTCCGCGTCGATTTGGCGGAACATGCTGCGGATCACATTCCCCTTGCCCTGGCGGTATTCCCGCCGCACAATGGCCCCGGCCTGGGCGGCCAGCTCTGCCGTGCGGTCGGTGGAATTATTGTCGTACACATAGATGTCCGCCTGGGGCAGGGCGGCCCGGTAATCCTGCACCACCTTCGCCACCGTCTTTTCCTCGTTGTAGCAGGGAATGAGCACTGCTACCTTTCCCATGTAGAACCCTCCTTTTCCCCTGCCTCCCCCTCCCCGGGGAGCAGAATAGGCAAAACGGCGGCGCGGCCCTCGGCCGCCCCCAGAGAGGCGGCGGAGGAGGGCGTTTCCCACAGCGTTTCCCCGTGCCGGGGCCTTTCCCCTTCCAGTATGCCCCAAAAAGAAAAAATCCCGCCAGAACCCCGGCGGGACTGCCATTTCCAGTATTGGCGAGAATGGAGCGGCAGGCACGGCCCCTGTCATATTTTTATTATCCCCATTCTGGAAGAAAAAGTCAAGGGTTGGTTCCCGGCGCGCGGGATAGTGCTTTTCTTTGCGGGAAAAGCTGCCAAAATAAAGATATAAAGTTTTCGTCCACCTTTTTCAAAAGGGTGCGGCATGCCAGTGGCATGCAAATAGCACCGACCGAACCGGCAGGTGAGACCTGGCGGTTTCCAAAGGCAGAGCCTTGGCCGCGCTTCGCAAAGCGCGGAATGCTTGATGATCCGAAAACTCAGGCGGGGGAGCCAAAACAATCCAGTGAATTGTTTTGGCGTGGGGGTACCCTAGTAAGGGGTACCCCCGTACCGTGCTGAAACTTGGCTTCGGAACTGCACCCCTCCAGCCGCCCTGATAAAATTACCCTTTTTATTCACTCCGCCTTTTCTGTTACGCACTTGC
>DVMK01000227.1 GCA_018715025.1 Candidatus Caccousia avistercoris | reverse complement strand
ATATGGTATACTGTGACATGTAAAATGCTTTAACGGGCTGCTGTCGCCGTCTTTCATACATAGCGATGCCCTTCCGTTTTACAAATTTCACAAGCCTTGCAAGCTTAGATCAATCAGGAGGAAAGAGGAATGCAAAAACGTATCAGTAACCTGCCTTTCAGCGGGACGCCGGAGCAGGAAGAAAAGCTGCGCGCGATCATTGCCCGCCACAAGGACGAGCGCGGGGCCATTATGCCCTGCCTGCAGGAGGCCCAGGAGGTGTACGGCTACCTGCCCGTGGAGGTGCAGACCATGATCGCGGATGGGCTGGGGGTTTCCCTGGAGGAAGTGTTCGGCGTGTCCACCTTCTACTCTCAATTTTCCCTTACCCCAAAGGGCAAGTACAATATTTCCGTCTGCCTGGGCACCGCCTGTTATGTAAAGGGCGCGGCCGCCGTGCTGGACGCCATTACCAAGAACCTGAACATCCAGCCTGAGGAGTGCACCGCCGACGGCATGTTCTCTCTCACGGCGTGCCGGTGCATCGGCGCCTGCGGCCTGGCCCCCGTCATGACCATCAACGACGAGGTGTACGGCCGCCTTGTGCCGGAGGATGTTGACGGCATTCTGGAAAAGTACAAGAACGGCGATGCGTGAGCTTGCCCTGAATGTGATGGACGTGGCGCAGAATTCCATTTCTGCAGGCGCTTCCCTCATTCAGCTTACCGTGGAGGAGGACTCCCGCGCCGACAGGCTGTCTATCACCTTGGAGGACAACGGCTGCGGCATGACGGAGGAGCAGGTGAAAAGCGTGGTGGATCCGTTCTACACCACCCGCACCACCCGCAAGGTCGGCCTGGGAGTGCCGCTTTTCAAAATGGAAGCGGAGATGACCGGGGGGAGTTTTGCCATTCGTTCCCAAAAGGGGAAGGGAACCGTGCTGACGGCTGTGTTCGTCCCCTCCCATGTGGATATGATCCCCTTGGGGGACATTGGGGGGACGGTACACCTGTTGATCACCTGCAACCCGGAACGGGATTTTGTGTTCCGCCGCCGCAGGGACGGGGCGGAGTTTGCGCTGGACACCCGCGAGCTGCGGCAGGTGCTTGGGGAAAGCGTGCCGCTGAACGCGCCGGAGGTGTCCCAGTGGATCCAGGGCTTTTTGGAGGAACAAACCGCATTATTAGAAGGAGGAAATTAAATGAAGTCTTTAGCTGAGCTTCAGGCCATTCGAGATAAGGCCCGCGCCCAGGTCGGCCTTCGCTCTGAGAGCGGCGCTTCGGTGCGCGTACAGGTCGGCATGGCTACCTGCGGCATTGCCGCGGGGGCCCGCCCGGTGCTGAACGCCTTTGTGGAGGAGGTTGCCAAGCGGAACCTGCACGATATTATGGTGACCCAGACGGGCTGCATCGGCATTTGCCAGTATGAGCCTGTGGTGGAGGTTATTGAGGGCGACAAAAAGACCACCTATGTGAAAATGACCGCCGAGAAGGCCGTCCGCGTGGTGAACGACCACCTGGTGAACGGCAACGTGGTGACAGAGTACACCATCGGCGCAAACGTGCAGTAAAGGAGGGCGTCAGGATTGTATCGTTCTAATGTACTGGTTTGCGGCGGTACCGGCTGTACCTCCTCAAACAGCGAGCAGATTATCCAGCGCCTGCGGGAAGAAATTGCCGCCCACGGCCTGGAGAAGGAAGTCAACGTCATCCGCACCGGCTGCTTCGGCCTGTGCGCCCTGGGCCCCATTATGGTGGTGTACCCGGAAGGCGCCTTCTACAGCATGGTAAAGCCGGACGACGTGCCTGAAATTGTGGAAGAGCACCTGCTGAAGGGCCGCATTGTGAAGCGCCTTCTGTACCAGGAGACCGTTACCGCCAGCGACGACATCAAGTCCCTGAACGAGACGCCCTTCTACGCCAAGCAGAAGCGCATTGCGCTGCGGAACTGCGGCGTCATCAACCCGGAAAACATCGACGAGTACATCGCGGTGGACGGCTACCAGGCACTGGGCAAGGTTCTCACCGAAATGACCCCCCAGCAGGTCATTGACGTGGTGAAGGCCTCCGGCCTGCGGGGCCGCGGCGGCGCCGGCTTCCCCACCGGCCTGAAGTGGAGCTTTGCCGCCGCCAACGAGGCAGACCAGAAATACGTGTGCTGCAACGCAGACGAGGGCGACCCGGGCGCGTTCATGGACCGCTCCATTCTGGAGGGCGACCCCCACGTGGTGCTGGAGTCCATGGCCATTGCGGGCTACGCCATCGGCGCGTCCCAGGGCTACATATACATCCGTGCCGAGTACCCCATCGCCGTCAAGCGCCTGCAGATCGCCATTGACCAGGCCCATGAGTACGGCCTGCTGGGCAACGATATTTTCGGCACCGGCTTCAACTTTGACATTTCCCTGCGCCTTGGCGCGGGCGCCTTTGTGTGCGGCGAAGAGACGGCGCTCATGACCTCTATTGAGGGCAAGCGCGGCGAGCCCCGGCCCCGCCCCCCCTTCCCGGCGCTGAAGGGCCTGTTCCAGAAGCCCACCATTTTGAACAACGTGGAAACCTGGGCCAACATCACCCAGATCATCCTCAACGGGGCGGACTGGTTCAAATCCATCGGCACCGAGCGCTCCGCCGGCACCAAGGTGTTCGCCCTGGGCGGCAAGATCAAGCACACCGGCCTGGTTGAGGTCCCCATGGGCACCACCCTGCGGGAAATTGTGGAGGAGATCGGCGGCGGCGTGCCCAACGGCCATTCCTTCAAGGCAGCCCAGACCGGCGGCCCCTCCGGCGGATGCATCCCCGCGTCGGAGATGGACGTGAAAATCGACTATGACAGCCTTCTGGCCATCGGCGCCATGATGGGCTCCGGCGGCATGATTATCATGGACGACACCACCTGTATGGTGGACATCGCCAAGTTCTTCCTGGAGTTCACCGTGGACGAGTCCTGCGGCAAATGCACCCCCTGCCGGGTGGGCACCCGCCGCCTGCTGGAAATCCTCAACAAGATCACCAGCGGCAACGGCACCCTGGAGGACATTGACCGCCTGGAAGAGCTCTGCTACTACCTGAAGGAAAATTCCCTGTGCGCCCTGGGCCAGACGGCCCCCAACCCGGTGCTTTCCACCCTGAAATATTTCCGTGACGAGTACATTGCCCACGTGACCGAGAAACGCTGCCCGGCCGGCGTGTGCAAGGCTCTCACCAATTACTACATTGATCCCGAGAAGTGCAAGGGCTGCACCCTGTGCGCCCGCAACTGCCCGGTTGGGGCCATTACCGGCAGCGTGAAGCAGCCCCATGTGATCGACACCCAGAAATGCATCAAGTGCGGCGCTTGCATGGAAAAATGTAAGTTCGGCGCGATTGACAAGAGATAAGAAAGGAGCTGCCTGAACGAGATGAATATGGTTAATATCAAGATTAACGGCATGCCCCTCTCGGTGCCGGCTGATTATACAATTTTGCAGGCCGCGAAGTCCGCGGGGATCGACATCCCCACCCTTTGCTACCTGAAGGATCTGAATGAGATTGGCGCCTGCCGTATGTGCGTGGTGGAGGTAAAGGGGGCCCGCTCCCTGGTGGCCGCCTGCGTATACCCGGTAAACGAGGGCATGGAGGTTATGACCAACACCCCCAAGGTGATTGAGTCCCGGAAAATGACGCTGGAGATGCTGCTCTCCGTTCACAATAAGTCCTGCCTGACCTGCAAGCGCAGCGGCAACTGCGAGCTGCAGACCCTGTGCAGCGAGCTGGGGGTGGAAACCTCTGACCGGTTCGAGGGCGCTATGCCGGACTCTTCCTACGACGACAGCACCTACCACCTGGTGCGCGACAACTCCAAGTGCATTCTCTGCCGCCGCTGCGTGGCCGCCTGCGCCGACCAGCATGTGGCCGTCATCGGCCCCAACAGCCGCGGCTTCGACACCCACATTGGCTGCATGTTTGAAAAGCCCCTGGCCGACGTGGCCTGCGTTTCCTGCGGCCAGTGCATTGTGGCCTGCCCCACCGGCGCTCTGGTGGAAAAGGACCAGTGCGGCGAGGTGCTGAAGGCCCTGGCCGACCCGGAAAAGTATGTGGTGGTGCAGACCGCCCCCTCTATCCGCGCAACCCTGGGCGAGTGCTTCGGCATGCCGGTGGGCACCAACGTGGAGGGCAAAATGGTGGCCGCCCTGCGGCGCATTGGCTTCCAGAAGGTGTTTGACACCGACTTCGGCGCCGACCTTACCATTATGGAGGAGGCCAACGAGTTCATTGAGCGGGTGCAGAACGGCGGCGTGCTGCCCATGATCACCTCCTGCTCCCCCGGCTGGGTGAAATTCTGCGAATACTATTTCCCCGAGCTTCTGCCCAACGTGTCCTCCTGCAAATCTCCCCAGCAGATGACCGGCGCTATGATCAAGACCTGGTACGCCCAGAAGGAGGGCATCGACCCGAAGAAGATTGTGGTGGTGAGCATCATGCCCTGCACCGCCAAAAAATTCGAGGTAACCCGGGACGATATGGACGCGGCAGGCGAGGAGATCCCCGACACCGACATCGTTCTCACCACCCGTGAGCTGGCCCGGCTCATCAAGCTGTGCCGCATTGACTTCGACACCCTGCCCGACGAGAAGTTTGACGACGCCATGGGCGAAAGCACCGGCGCCAGCGTCATCTTCGGCGCCACCGGCGGCGTGATGGAAGCCGCCCTGCGCACCGCGGCCGACACCCTGGAGGGCCGCAGCCTGGAGAAGGTGGAGTACCAGGAGGTGCGCGGCACCGCCGGTATTAAGGAAGCCGTGTACAAGATTGCCGGTATGGACGTGAAGGTGGCCGTGGTAAGCGGCCTGAACAACGCCAACGAGGTTCTCACCAAGGTGAAGAACGGCGAGGGCGGCTACCACTTCATTGAGATTATGTGCTGCCCCGGCGGCTGCGTCAACGGCGGCGGCCAGCCCATCCAGCCCGCCAGCGTGCGCAACTTCACCGACCTGAAGGCAGAGCGCGCCAAGGCCCTGTACACCCAGGACGAGAACATGCCCCTGCGGAAGAGCCACGAGAACCCGCTCATCCAGAAGGCGTACGCCGAATTCCTGGGCAAGCCCGGCAGCCACAAGGCCCACGAGGTGCTGCACACCAGCTACGTGGCCCGGAAGCGCTACTAATAAAATTCGGCCGGGTTTTCCCGGCGTGCCCTGTGAAGCAGGGGCGTAGAAAAGGCAGCCGTTTTTTAAAAAGGTACCGGCGGCCAGCGAAAGGCGGGCAGGGGGCTCAAGGGCCTCCTGCCCGCCTTAATCCTTCC
>DVMK01000226.1 GCA_018715025.1 Candidatus Caccousia avistercoris | reverse complement strand
CCGCCATGGGATTGCAGCGCCGTTGAGCAGGGGGAATTCCCTCAAATCCGGGTCGCCTTAGTCATGGATTTTCCGGCCGGTACACATGCGGACAAACTCCGGGTCAAAATGCTTGACAGCGGTTCCCACATAGCCCTGATCCAGCGAGCTGATCTGCTGCATCTCCTCCCCGGTGAGGGAAAAATCCCAAATTCCAAAATTCTCTTCAATCCGCTCTTTGTGTGTGGATTTGGGGATTACCACCACGCCCCTCTGCACATTCCAGCGGAGGATGACCTGCCCCACTGTTTTGCCGTGCGCAGCGGCAATGGACTGGAGCATTTCATTGTGGAAGGGGTCGTACCGGCCGCCGCCCAAAGGCGCCCACGCCTCGGGGACCACCTGGTAATATTTCATGGTTTCCAGGGCTTTTTCCTGAGTGAAATAGGGGTGAAGCTCCACCTGGTTTACCATGGGCCTGACAGAGACCGTCTCACAGAAATTTGTCAGGACATGGGGGTAAAAATTGCTGACGCCAATGGCCCTGAGTTTTCCTTCCCGGAGGGCGTCCTCCATAGCGCGCCATGCGCTGAAATAATCCTTCATCGCCTGGTGCAGCAGGTAAAGGTCCAGGTACTCCAGCCCGGTTTTCTGCAGCGATGCATCCACAGCGGCCTTGGCTGTCTGGTAGCTTTCCATATCCTGCACCCACATTTTCGAGGTAATAAACAGATCCTCCCGGGTGCAGAGGCCCTGGGCAATGGCCTCGCGCACGGCTTCCCCTACGGCGTCCTCGTTGGTGTAGGAAGCGGCGGTGTCGATGAGGCGGTAGCCTGCCCGGATGGCATCCAGCACAGCGCGTTTGCATTCCGCCTTATCGCGCACCTGGAATACGCCGAAGCCCTCCATCGGCATTTTGACCCCGTTTGACAAAATTGCATAATCCATGACAAAAACCTCCTTCAAGAAATTCAGTATCATTTTGCGAGTTTGTTTTTATTTTTATTATAAAAAACCGTCAGCCGTCAAATATCTCTGTCAGCCAGGCGTCGTAGGCAGGGATCCACCCGCCGCTGGCCCCAAAGCCGTGGGGCATATCCTCCAGCTGCAGGCGTTCTACCGGGACCCCCGCCTCCTCCGCAGCGTCCGCATTGGCGAGAAACTGGCGGTAGAAGGGGTCGCGGGTGCCGTAGCAGTAGAAGGTGGGCGGCAGATCCCCGGAGCGCAGCAGCTCCACATCGGTGGTTCCCACGCTCAGCCGCCCGTAAAAGGAGTAAATCATACCGCAGGCAGCCGCATCGGCAGAAACCTCGTCCAGGGCGTCGGGCACATAGTCCGGGTCAAGGGCCGTGCCGCTGAAGGTTCCGTCAAAGTGCAGCAGCATTTCCCCGCTTAAAATTCCACCGGCGGAAAATCCCATTACCGCAATATCGTCCCCGTCAATTCCGTACTCGCTGGCATGGGCGCGGACAAACCGCACCGCACGGGCCAAATCCAGCGCCCCCTCCTGCTGGGTGTAGGGGCGCAGGCGGTAGTCTACCACAAAGCTTTGGTAGCCCAGGCTGCTGAGCGCCTCCGCCACGTCGGTTCCCTCCGGCTGGTCGCTGCGGAACTGAAAAGCGCCGCCGGGGCAAATGAGCACCGCCCCCTTTTTCCCGACGCCCTCCGGCACGGGGAAAAAGGTAAGGTAGGGCCGGAAATCCGGATCATCCGAATATCCCCCATTGTTCACGGTATATTCCGTCTGGGCGGGCATGTTTCCCTCTTCCCACAAGTACAGCACCTGCTGCTCGTCCGGCGTAACCTGGGCGGACGCCACCGTGTTTCCGCTGCCGTCAGAGGGGGCCGCGCTTTCTTCGTTCAGCCCCAGGCCCGACGCCCAGCCCGCAATGTCGGCGTCTTCGGCGCCGGGGGCGAGCAGCAGGGCGCTGCCGCCCAGCGTTTCCTGAAGGATTTCTGCCGCATGGGGGATGGTACCCCCCGTTTCCCCGGCATCATAGACAATGGCAATGGAAGAACGCGCCTGCACGGCGGCGCTTTCCGCCTGGCTGGAGGAGGAAGCCGCCGGGGGCTCCGCAAGCCCGCCGCAGGCACAAAGCCCAAGAACCAGCGCGGCCGCCAGGAAAAGCGGGAAAATCCGAGTCACCAGCGCCATCCCCTTTCCCTCTCTTTTACAGCAGGCCCAGCTCTTCCAGCCAGGACTGCACGTCCGCTTCGCTTACGCTGGAACGGAACCGCATGCCCTCCTGCCAGTCGCCTGTACCGGCCAGTTCTGCCAGAAGCCGGCCGCTTTCTCCAAGGCCGGAGCTGGCGGAGGTGGCAAAGGGGATGACGGTCTTGCCGGTAAAGTCGTTGGCCTCAACAAAGGTGTCCACCGGCCAGGCGGCAATGCCCCACCAAATGGGGTACCCCAGGAACACAGTGTCGTAGTCCTCCCAGTTTTCCACGGTGTCGGCCACCAGCTCCACATCCCGCAGGGATTCGTCGGCGTGCTCCCGGGAAACGCGGCTGTCCTCGTTCCCATAGTTCAGGTCCTCGCTGGTGTAAGGCTGGGCAGGCTCCAGCTCAAACAGATCGCCGCCGGTAAGGCTGGCAATGTAGCCTGCCGCTTCCTCTGTGTTGCCGGTGGCGGAAAAATACACCACCAGGGTTCTGCCGCCCTCTGCGGTTTCCTCCGCCGCCTGGCTTTCGCCGGATTCCGGCTCCGCGGCCGCGGAAGAGGGTTCCTCTTGTTCGGAAGCCGCAGAGGAAGCTTCCTCCGCGGCGGAGGAGGCAGGGGCCGCTTCCGAAGATGCGGCAGAAGGGGCGGCGGAGGAAGCGGCCCCGCCGCTGCAGGCCGTAAGGCCCAGCGTCATTGCGATTCCCAACCATAAGGCAAGCAGCTTTTTCATCACACATTACTCCTTTTCTTCGTAGCATTCCTGGAAAATTTCCAAAATCTCTTTATGGGTCAGCTTCTTGTAGCTTCCCGCTGAAATTCCGCAGGAACTGGCGATTTCCTTCAGCTGATCCCTGCTGGCACCCAGCTCTTTCAAAGTGGTGGGAAGCCCCATTTCTCTGATAAATGCGGCCAGGGCGTCAATCCCCGCCAGGGCAAGCTCCTCGTCGCTTTTCCCCTCGCGGGAAATTCCCCACACGTTCTCTGCAAAGCGGACGAACTTGGGCAGGCCTTCCCGGTAAATGTGCCGGTAATAGACCGGATGCAGCACCGCAAGCCCGCAGCCGTGGTTACAGTCGGTGTAAGCCCCCAGCTGATGCTCCATGTTGTGGCATTGAAAGTCGCACTTCTTCCCCAGCTTGATCAGCCGGTTTTCCGCCATGGTAGAGTCCCACATCAGGTTGGAGCGGGCGGTGTAGTCCTCCTGATCCCAGACGGCGGCCCGCAGGTTCCGAATGACGCTTTTCATGAGGGCTTCCATAATATCGTCGGAAACATTGTCGTCGTCCGGCCCGCTGAAATACGTCTCCATAATATGGCTGAGAATGTCGAACCCGCCGGAGACCATCTGCCTGACAGGTACGCTGTAGGTGTAGGTGGGATCCATCAGGGCGAAGCGGGGGTTCAGCTTGGGATAATCCCGCCCTGTCTTGATTTTCTTTTCCTCATGGGTGATTACCGCGCCGCCGTTGCACTCGCTTCCGGTGCCAGCCACCGTGACCACCACCCCCAGGGGCAGGGGCTCCACATCGATAACGCCGGGGTGGGCCCAGAAATCCTCCCACACGTCGCCCTGGTACCGGGCCGCCAGGGCCGCCGCCTTGCAGCAGTCCATCACCGAGCCGCCGCCCACCGCCAGGATCATATCCGCCTGGGTTTCCCGGGCCAGCCTGGCGCCCTCCTGCACCTTGGCATAGGTGGGGTTTGCCATAATACCGGGGAAATCCACGATAATCTTGCCTGCTTCCCGCAGGATCCCGGCCACCTCGCTGTAGATGCCGTTGCGCTTCACAGAACCGCCGCCGTAGGCCAGCATGATTGTCTGGAAGGGCTTTGTCAGGCAGGCCAGGTATTCCTTCACGCAGCCTTTCCCAAAATAAACCTTGGTGGCGTTTTGAAAAATAAAGTTGTTCATGCAGAACGCTTCCTTTCCATAAATAAGAAAGATGAAATTACATTTGCGCTTCCCAGAAGGCAACCGCTTCCTCCAGCCAGCCCTCTGCCGCGGTGCCGGTTCCAAGGCCGAAGCCGTGGCCCAGGCCGGGGTAGTGATGGAACTCGGTGGGAATGCCCAGGCTTTCCAGCGCCTGCAGCCGCCGCTGCATGGTGCGCCAGCTGGCAATGCCGTCGCTTTCCCCCACACAGGCAAAGGTGGGCGGGTCGTCCGGCGTATAATCGGAATGGCCGGTATACTGCATAACCACAGCGCCCGGGCGGGGCAGGTCATCCCCGCCGAAGGCAGCCGGGCCGTACGAGCCAAGCCACGCCGCCATACGCCCCCCGGCAGAGCCGCCCCAGAGGGAGTAGCAGCCGGTGTCTACCTGAAGCTCTTCCGCGTGCTCGAAAATAAAGCTGATGGCCCGGGCCAGGTCTTCGCAGGCTGTCTGCGCGCCGGGGCGGTAGATGAGGGCGAAGGCGTTGTACCCCTGCTTGGAAAGCTCCAGCGCGTGGGGGAAGCTGTCCTGCATGGCACCCACATAGGCAAACCCGCCGCCCGCATTGCAGACGGCAAATTTTCCCCCGGGCTCCCCTCTGAAAAAGAACAGGCCGGTGTCCTCCTTCTCTGGATCGTCTTCCTTTTCCTCCTGGGTGTAAATGTCGTAAAACACGGCGTCCCCCGCCTCGGCGTGATCCTTAAAATAGTTTGCAATCTCCACCGTTTTCTCCGAGTCGATATGGTTGTACCATACAAGGCGGAGATCCCCCAGGGTGCCGCCGCTCCAGTAGCCGCTGTCCACTGGGAAAATAAGCCTGCCGTACCCGTCAAAGGCCGGATCCTGAATCACGTCCTCCACCCTTGTGTCTGCGGTGTAGGCGCCGCCGGACTGCGGTTCCTGCTGCAAAGCGCTTGCCACCTCCTGCCGGGATTCTTCTTCTGCGGCGCCGGACGCCGCCCCGCCTGCGGCCGCCCCGCAGCCGGCAAGGCAAAGGGCCAGCAGACAGGCCGCCGCCATGGAAACCATTCTTTTCATTTTCTCACCAGGCTTTCTTTTACTGTAATTATTATAAAAAAATCGAGACCTCCGGAGAAGTCTCGATTGGTTACTGACTATAAAGCCAAAGCTTAACACTTTGTATGTATGCCCAGAGAAGGGATTATTCCTTCGGCGCATCCTGCCCCCTTCCGGCGGCGGCGTACAGCTCCTTTTCCCTCTCCACATAATCCATAAACTGCCCGGCGGTTTCATCCTCCAGCTGGCTGGGGGATTTTTCCTCCCCCCGGAACGAGAGCTTCAGAAGAATGGGGGCCGCAATGGTGGTGGCCACCACCATCAAAATCATCGGGGCGAAGAACACGTTGGACATCAGCCCCAGCTCTGCGCCCTTGGTGGCCACAATCAGCGCCACCTCCCCGCGGGACACCATGCCGGCGCCCACCTGGACGCATTCCTTGTTGGTAAAATGGCACAGCTTCGCCCCGAGGCCGCAGCCCACGATTTTGGACAAAATGGCCACCAGCATAAGCAGAACGGAGAACAGGATGATGGAGCCGGTCATGGAAGGCAGCGACACCTTCAGCCCAATGCTGGCGAAAAAGATGGGGGAAAGCAGGATGTAAGAGAGCGTGTCAAAGCGGGCGGCAATATATTTGGTGCGCTGGGTGTTGGAAATCAGCACGCCGGCAATGTACGCGCCGGTAATATCCGCCACGCCGAAAAATTCCTCTGCGCAGTAGGAAAGAAACAGGCAGAACACGAAGGCGATGATGACGAAGCGGCGCATGTCCCTCTGGTACCTGGCCTGAAACCTGTTGAACAGCCGGTAGAAAACGTACCCGGCCCCCAGCGCCAGCAGGAAAAACGCCGCAATTTTCAGCAGGACAACCAGGATATTCACCGTGGGATCCGCCATGCTGGTGATGACGGTGAGGGCGATGATCCCCAGAATATCGTCGATGATGGCAGCCCCCAGAATGGCGTTCCCCGCCCTGGTGTTCAGCTTGCCCATCTCCTTGAGAGTTTCCACAGAAATGCTCACAGAGGTGGCCGTCAGCACCACGCCCACAAACACATCCTGCAGGATCGCCATGGTGCTGGAGGTGCCGTCGGTGGGCGGGTTAAAGAAATAGGTGAGGGCAAAGCCGCCCAGCAGCGGAACGATAACGCCGATGAGGGCGATGATAAAGGACGCTTTCCCCGTTTTTTTCAGCTCCCGGATATCCGTTTCCAGGCCGGCGGTAAACATCAGTATAATCACGCCCAGCTCCGCCAGCTGGGTGATGAATTCGGTTTCCTGCAGCACGTTGAGCATGGCAGGGCCAAGCACCAGGCCAGCCAGCAGCGCCCCCACGACCTGGGGCATGCGGAACCGCTTTGTCACCAACCCCAGCAGCTTTGTGCTGAGCAGGATAAGACAAAGATCCAACAGAAAATGATAGGACATGCAAATCGCCTCCATGAAAATACGGTATGCCGGGGCGAATCTCCTCGACTGGTAGATTATAAGCCCTTCCTCTCATTTCCGCAATATTCATTTGTTCCCAATCTGGGTGAAAAAAAAGGCGAATTCTATGAATTATGGATCAGAAGGATTCCAGAAATCCCGCAGGGCCGCTTCCAGCTCCGCCGCGCTCCGCACCCGCAGAGGGGCGGGCCAGTGGGGCGGGAACAGGCGGCGGTACCCCTCCTGCGAAAAGCGCGCGTCGATGAGAAGCACCGCGCCCCGGTCGTTTTCTGAACGGATGACCCGGCCCGCCGCCTGGGTCACCTTGTTCATGCCGGGGAACCGGTAGGCGAAGGAAAAGCCGTCCCCCCGTTCCTTTTCGTAATATTCCCGCAAAAGCTCCTGGCGGCGGCACACCTTGGGCAGGCCCACGCCCACAATCACCGCGCCGATGAGCCGGTCGCCGGAAAAATCCACGCCCTCGGAAAACAGCCCGCCCATCACGCAGAAGCCCAGCAGCGTTTCTTTGTTTTCGCCGGAAAAGCTGGCCAGGAACTCCTCCCTCTCCCCCTCGCCCATGGCGCGGGCCTGGCAGAGGATGCGCAGCCCGGGGAAGCGCCGGCGCACCAGCTCGCAGGTTTTCTCCATGTAATCGTAAGAGGGGAAATAGGCGATATAGTTCCCCGTTTTCGCCCCGGCGAAAGCGCCGATCAGCCCGGCCACCTGGGGCAGGCTTTGCTCACGGTCTGCATATTTTGTGCTGACCCGGTCTGCCAGAAGCAGGCGCAGGTTTTCCCGCGGAAAGGGAGAGGGAACCGCCAGGGTTTTCGCCCCCTCGCCGCCCCCCAGCACCGACACAAAGTAGGGCAGCGGCGAGAAGGTGGCGGAAAACAGCACGCTGGCCCGCCCCTTGGCCATGGACTCGTCCAGAAAACGGGCTGGGTCCAGGCACAGCAGGCGCACCGCCACCTCGCTGCCCCGGTGAGAGAGCAGGGTTACATATTCCGGCCCGTACAGCTCGGAAATCCGCAGGAAAAAGCGGACCTCAAACCAAAGGGAAAGCACCTGCCCCCGCAGCCGATGCTCCCGGCGCCTTTCCAGCCATTCCTCGCACCGGCTGGAAAAGCGCCGCAGGGCTGTGAGGAATTCCTCGGGAACCTCCTCCAGCTCCGCCCTCCCCTCCTCCCCGCAGAGGGGGCGAAGGGCCAGCATGGCGGCGTTCAGCCTGCCCAGCATGCCCCACAGGGCCTTCTCCTCCTTCCCCGCCGTGCGGCGAAGGGCCAGCACCTCGGATTTTTTCAGATCCGCCGTGTACATGTCCCTGGCCCGGTCCGGCAGGTTGTGGGCCTCGTCAATGAGGAAAACGCTGTTGGTTTTTCCCTCGGAAAAATACCGCTTCAGGCTGGCGGTGGGGTCAAACAGGTAATTGTAGTCGCACACAATGGCGTCGCACCATTCCGAAAGATCCAGCGAAAGCTCAAAGGGGCACACCTGGTGCCGCTCCGCCGCCTGCTGGATGATTTCCCGGGAAAAGCTGTCGCCGGATTCCAGCAGACGGTACACCGCCTCGTTCACCCGGTCGAAATGGCCGGCGGCCCTGGGGCAGGCGGCGGGGGTGCATTCCGCTTCCTCCAGGCAGCAGATTTTTTCCTTGGCGGTGAGGACGAGGGTTTTCAGGCGCATTCCCCCCTGGCGCATTAGGGAAAAGGCGTCCCAGGCGGCCTGGCGGGTCACCGTCTTGGCGGTCAGGTAGAAGATGCGGTCTGTCAGCCCTTCCCCCATGGCTTTCACCGCCGGGAACAGGGTGGAAACCGTTTTTCCCACGCCGGTGGGGGCCTGGCAGAACAGGCGGCCTTCGTCCCGCAGGGTGCGGTACACGGCCGCGGCCACCCCCCTCTGCCCCGGCCGGTACTGGGGGAAGGGAAAGGCAAGGCGCTTCAGGCTTTGCTGCCGCGCCTCCCACCAGTCCCGGCGGAAACGGGCCCAGGGGGCGAACCGCTCCATCAAATCCCGGTAGAAGGCGGCCAGCTCCTCCCCGGAAAATTCCCGCTGGAACCGCCGGAGCTCCTCCGTTTCCGTCTGGCAATAGGTAAGGCGCACCGAAACCGCCGTTCCCCCGTGGGCGGCGCTGTAAAAGTAGGCGTAGCACATGGCCTGGGCCCAGTGTACCGGATGCCCGCCCTGGGGCAGGGAGTCCAGCGGAACAGACACCGTCTTGATCTCGTCTACCAAAACGCCGGTTTCCGTCTCCAGCAGGCCGTCGGCCCGGCCTTCCACCGTGCAGCCGATGCCGTCCCATTCCTCCCGGTGGGAAAAGGACACCTCGGCCCGGTAGCCCTCGCCCCCTTCCTTCTGCAGCCTGCGGTGGATGCGCGCCCCCTCGGCGGCCCGGTCCTGCAGGCTGCCCGCCCCGGCGCCGCTGTCCAAATTGCCGGAACGGAGGAGGAACTCCACCAGCCTGCGCACCGAAATCCTTATCTCAAACATGGCTCCGCCTCCTTTTTCCCGTCCCTGGCCGTTCCCTGCTATTATAGCACAAAAAAGGCGCTTCTGCCGGAGAAAAAATTTTCTCGCCCCGCTGTTGTATTCTCCCTTTGATTTTACTATAATGGATACGTTATGAAGTGCTGCCGGCTTGTCCAACATGCCCTGCCATGGCCTGTTGGACAAGCCTGTACGCGGAAAAATGAAATCCAGCCAAATTCCTGAAGCACGGGGAAGGGCAGTCCGGCGGCGCGGGGTAGACGTACCACCCCTTGGTTCCGCCCTTTTCTTTTTCAGGGGCTGGGGAAAACGGAGGGTCGCATGAAAGCAATCGGTTTTGACAACAACAAATACCTGGAGATCCAGTCCCAGCACATTCGGGAACGGATTTCCAAGTTCGACAACAAGCTGTACCTGGAAATGGGCGGCAAGCTGTTCGACGATTTTCACGCCTCCCGGGTACTGCCCGGCTTTCTGCCCGACAGCAAAATCAAAATGCTGATGCAGCTGTCTGAGCAGGTGGAGATTGTCATTGTCATTAACGCCACCGACATTGAAAAAAGCAAGGTGCGGGGCGACATCGGCATCACCTACGACGCCGACGTGCTGCGGCTTATCGACGCCTTCCGGGGCAACGGGCTGTACGTGGGCAGCGTGGTCATCGCCCAGTATTCCGGCCAGAGCACGGCCGAGGCCTTCCGAAAGCGGCTGGAATCGCTGGGGGTAAAGGTGTTCCTCCACTACCCCATTGAAGGCTACCCCTCCAACATTCCCTTCATTGTAAGCGACGAGGGCTTTGGGCGCAACGAGTACGTAGAAACCAGCCGCCCGCTGGTGGTGGTGACGGCCCCCGGCCCCGGCAGCGGGAAAATGGCCACCTGCCTTTCTCAGCTGTACCATGAGTACCGCCGGGGCGTGAAGGCGGGGTACGCCAAGTTTGAAACCTTCCCTATATGGAACCTGCCCCTGAAGCACCCGGTCAACCTGGCCTACGAGGCCGCCACCGCAGACCTGAACGACGTGAACATGATCGACCCCTTCCACCTGGAGGCTTACAACGAAACCACGGTGAACTATAACCGGGACGTGGAAGCCTTCCCTGTGCTGAGCGCCATGCTGGAAAAAATCTCAGGCGCCAGCCCCTACAAATCCCCCACCGACATGGGGGTGAACATGGCGGGCTTCTGCATCATAGACGACGAGGCCTGCCAGGAGGCTTCCCGCCAGGAGATCATCCGCCGGTATTACCACACCATGTGCGACCTGCGCATCGGCCGGGTGGAGGAGTCTGCCGTGGTAAAGCTGGAGATGCTCATGGGCCGGGCAGGCGTCACCACCGCAGACCGCCCCGTGGTGGCCGCCGCCCTGAAGCGCGCCGAGGTCACCGAAATGCCCGCCGCCGCCATTGAGCTGCCGGACGGCCGGGTGATCACCGGCAAGACCTCCTCCCTGCTGGGGGCTTCTGCCGCCGCCCTGCTGAACGCGCTGAAGGCGCTGGGGGGCATTGACCACAAGATGCTGCTCATTTCGCCCAATGTGATTGAGCCCATTCAGAACCTGAAAACCCATCATCTGGGCAACCACAACCCCCGCCTGCACACCGACGAAATCCTCATTGCCCTCTCCATTTCCGCCACCATGAACCCGGTGGCGGGGCTGGCGCTGCAGCAGCTCTCGAAGCTGAAGGACTGCGAAGCCCACTCCACGGTAATCCTTTCCTCGGTGGATGATTCCACCTTCCGCAAGCTGGGCATCCGCCTGACCTGCGAGCCGAAATACCAGACCAAAAAGCTGTTCCACAAATAAGAAGCAAGGGCCTGCGGAGCTTTCCTCCCCGGGCCCTTTTCCTCCCTGAGAGGAGGAGACTGGAGGTTTTCATGAAAAAGCCGTCTCTCCCCCGTTCCGTGTTCCTCGCCCCCGGCGCCCAGGTGGTGGGCGACGTGCAGGCCGGGGAAAACTGCTCTATTTGGTACAACGCCGTTCTGCGGGGCGACTGCGCCCCCATCCGCCTGGGGCAGGGCACCAACATTCAGGACGGGGCCGTGCTTCACTGCACCACCGGGCTTCCCACCACTGTGGGGGACGGAGTAACCGTGGGGCACAACGCCATTTTGCACAGCTGCACGGTGCACAGCCACTCCCTCATCGGCATGGGGGCCATTGTACTGGACAACGCGGTGGTGGGCGAAGAATGCCTGGTGGGGGCCGGAGCCCTGGTCACGCCCCGCACGGTGGTGCCCGCCGGTTCCCTGGTGGTAGGCTCCCCCGCGCGGGTGAAGCGCCCCCTGACCGAGGAGGAAAAGAAAAACCTCCGCGAAAACGCGGAGGAATACCTTTCCCTGGTGGCGTTGGCCCAGGAGGAGTAACGGGAAAAACCAGCCCGTTTACACAAACACCTGCTGCACCAGCACCATATACAGCACCGTGCCCGCTCCCACGCTGAGCATGGTGTTCTTTTTCCACAGGTGAAGCGCCGCCACCGCCGCCACAGAGAGAAGCTCCGGCAGGGCGTACGGCCAGGCCCCCCAGCCGGCCCCCTTCAGGCAGTACACCACCAGCAGGGCGATCATGGCCGGGGGCAGCACCCTGCCCAGGTACAGCACGTACCGGGGCTGCTTCTTCCCGCTGGGGAACAGCAGGAAGGGGACCGCCCTGGTGAACAGGGTAAGAACGGCAATGAGGGCAATGACGCCCAGGGCCTGCCACGGATTCACGAGGCCCCGCCCCCTTCCTCCAGCTTGCCTCTGGCCAGGGTGAGCGAGAGAAGGATGAGCCCCATGGCCGGAAGAATGAAACGATCCGGCCCGAACACCGCCAGGCACAGGGCGGAAGCCGCCAGCCCCACTACCGCCGGGGCGTGCCGCTTTGTCCCCCTCCATTGCTCCACCAGAATAACCGTGAACAGCGCCGTCATGGCAAAGTCAATGCCGGTGGTGTCAAACCGCAGAAGGGCCCCCGCCAGCCCGCCCAGGGCAGAGCCTATGATCCAGTACAGCTGGTCCAGCAGGGCGATGAAAAACAGGAACCACCGCCGGTCCACCCCTTCCGGCGCTTTGGCAGAGCAAAGCAGGGAAAAGGTTTCGTCCGACAGGGAGAAAATCATGTAAGGCTTCCGCTTCCCCATGTTCCGGAAGGGCTCCAGCATCGAGAGCCCATAAAACACATGGCGGACGTTCACCATAAGGGTCATGAACGCCACCTGAAGCAGATTCACCCCCGGCACAAGAAAATTGATGGCCACAAACTGCATGGAGCCCGCGTAAATGACGGCGCTCATAAGCACCGCCCACTGGAACCCGAACCCTTTGGCCTGCAGAAGGACGCCGAAGGCCACGCCAAGGAACAGGTACCCCACCATGACCGGCACCGTATGAGGGAAGGCGGCCCGCAGGGCCTTTTTGATTTCTGTCATCACAAGGAATCCCACCGCTCTCTTGAAAATCTGGAACGCACAGAAAAGAATAGCACAAAACCAGGCAGAATGCAAATTCCGGCCAAGCCGGAGGCGCTTCTGAACAGAAAGGATGTGTCTCGCCATGTTTCGGGAAATGAGAAGGAAACGGCAGCTTCTTCCCCAGGAGGAGGCCCTCGCCATTTTGACCCGCGCTTCTTCCGGGGTGCTGGCGGCCGCCGGGGACGGCGGCTACCCCTATGCGGTGCCCCTCAGCTTTGTGTACCGGGAAGGGAAGCTGTACTTTCACTGCGCCAAAAGCGGCCACAAGCTAGACGCCCTGCGCCGCTGCCCCAAAGCCTCCTTCTGCGTCGTGGATCAGGATCAGGTGGTTCCGGAAAAATACACCACCCTGTACCGCAGCGTGGTGGCCTTCGGCACGGTGCGCATTTTGACGGAGGAAGCGGAGATACGCCGCGCCGCCGCCTGCCTGGGGGAAAAGTATAACCCGGGCGGCGAGGGTCTGCAGCAGGAGATTGACCGGGAATTCCCGGCCCTGTGCATGCTGGAATTCACCATTGAGCACCTCACCGGCAAGGAGAGCAGAGAGCTGGCCCGCCTGCGGGAGGAGAAAAATCCGGAATAAACGCAGGGCGGACAACGCCCCGGCAGGGAGATTTCTCCCGCCGGGGCGCTTTTTTCTGTATCTTTATTTTTTCCGCACGGCGGAGGTTCCCTGTTCCCGCAGGTAGGTGCTTTCCAGGTCTGCCAGGTGGAGCTTGACCGCCAGAGGGTACCGCTCGAAGGCCTGGCTGACGGCGAAGCTGCCGCCCCGGGCCGCGTCGTCAAACCCGCCCATGTGCCAGCGGATGGCCATGGCTTCGCTGGTTTTCAGCCGCAAAAACCGCTCGATGAGGAACACCGATTTTTCCCCGTGGCCATAGGGGAAGCTGTCCTCAACCATGTAGAAGCTGCGCTTTTCCCAGGCCCCGGTTTCCTCGTTTTTCACATTGCGGAAGCCCTCCTTGTAAAACTGGGCCTTGCACACGTCGTGCAGAAGGGCGCAGATGGCAAAGCTTTCCTCGTTGTCCTTCTCCGGGTCAAAGTATTTTTCCATCATGGCGCGGTACACGCTGACGCTGTGCTGTACCAGCCCCCCGGGGCAGGCGCAGTGAAACTTGCTGCTGGCGGGGGCGGTGAAGAAGTCTGTCCGCCGCAGCCATTCCAGCAGGGGGACGCTGCCCTCCCGGCTGATTTTGCCCTGATAAATTTCTATAAATTCTTCCTGGAATCCCATACTTTTCCCCCTTACACCCGGCTGTGGATGGCCTCCAGCTTACCGGAAAGGGCGCAGCCGCCAAGCCCGGCCGGCAGGAAGAAGCTGTCGCCCTTTTTCACCGGGCAGCTGCCCCCCGGCCAGGAAAGCGTCCCCTCGCCGGAGAGGATGAGCAGGGAATGGAAGGAATCCCGGCCCACGGCGATCTCCGCAGCCCCGTCCGTTTCCAGCAGGGAGGCGGTAAAGTATTCGCAGGAGCCCAGAAGCGTTTCCGTCCCGCCGGGGAAGCGCTGGGGCTGGCCCTCCGGGCCGGGCTGCCGGCTGGGCGGGGCCAGGCGGGTCACGTCCAGCGCCTTTTCAATGTGCAGCTGCCGCGGCTTGCCGTCGGCGCCCAGGCGGCCGTAGTCGTACACCCGGTAGGTGGAATTGGAATTCTGCTGGATCTCCGCAATCAGGATCCCCGCGCCGATGGCGTGAAGGGTGCCTGCTTCAATGAAGAACACATCCCCCTTCTTCACGGGTACGGAATTGCACACCTCCAGCAGGGTGTTTTCCTGAATCCGCCGGGCGAATTCCTCCTTGGAAATCTCGCTGGTGAAGCCGTAAATCAGGGAAGCGCCCTCCTTGGCGTCCACCACATACCACATTTCCGTCTTGCCGTACTCCCCTTCCACCCGCAGGGCATACTCGTTGCTGGGGTGTACCTGCACGGAAAGGTTCTGCGCCGCGTCAATCAGCTTGATGAGCAGGGGAAACTCCTCAAATTTCCGGCAGTTTTCCCCCAGCACCTCCCGGCCGGCCTTTTGGAAATACTCTTCCAGCGTGAGGCTGTTGTATTCCCCGCCGTCTATGACGCTGGGGCCGTCCTTGTGGCAGGAAAGCTCCCAGCTTTCCGCCACCTTTTCCAGGTCTGTCTTTTTTCCGTACTCCGTTTTCAAACGGGTTCCGCCCCAAAGGTAATCCTTCAGAGGGGCCGTCAGCTTGCATGGCTCCATTCAGAAACATCCTCCTTGATTTAAATAACTATTATTTATTTGTTTTTTCAATATCTACAAATTTTCCAATTTCCTGCCTGTCACAGCGTGGTGTACTTGGCGCCGGGCATTACCCAGCACTGCCCGCCGGAGGCCGGGGCCGGCTCTTCCCGGAACACGGCGGCAGAGAAGGGGGCCAGCCGCACCCGCACAGAGGCGGGCTCTCCCCCGCAGGGAATGGGAAAAGCCGCCAGCGGGGCCGGATTCCCAACCCCGCCGCCGCCCCAGCGCTTCTCGTCGCTGTTCAGCAATTCCCGCAGAAGCACCTGCTCCCCGCAGCCCAGCAGGGCGCCCTCCAGAGGATGCGGGCTGAAGTTTACCACCACGTCCACCGTTTGGCCGCCGGCAGAACGGCGGTAGGCATAAACGCCTTCGTTTTCCCCTTCCGGGGAAACGGGAAGCCTCGCAAAGCAAGCGCTGTCGTACTCCCCTTCGTACAGCGCGGGGGAAGCGGCGTACAGCCGGCCCAGCGCCGCGAAATACCGGTGGAAGCTGTCGTGGGCCGGGTACTGCAGCAGGTTCCAGTCCAATTCCCTGTTTTCATCCCATTCCCGGAAGTGGGCCAGCTCGTTCCCCATAAAATTCAGTTTTTTCCCCGGGTGGGTGAACATGTAGGCGTATAGCGCCCGGCACTGGGCGAACTTCTCTTCGTAAGAGCCGTAAAGCTTGTCTAAAATGGTCTTTTTCCCATGCACAACCTCGTCGTGGGAGAAGGGAAGCAGGTACAGCTCGTTGTAAAAATAATCCATAGAAAAAGTAAGGCGGTGGTACTGCTCCCCCCTCCTGGCAAAGGGCAGCGCCAGAAATTCCAGGGTGTCGTGCATCCATCCCATATCCCATTTATAGTCGAAGCCCAGGCCGCCGTATTTCACCGGGGCCGTCACCTTGGGAAAATTGCTGGAATCCTCCGCAATGAGCAGCACCTGGCCGAACAGCTTTTTCAGCCCGCCGTTCATCCCCTTCAGAAAATCCACCGCGCCGCTGTTCACGCCCCGCTCCGGGCGGCCCTGCCAGTACAGCATGTTGGGCACCGCGTCCACCCGCAGGCCGTCCCCGTGGAACTCTCCCAGCCAGTAAGCCGCCGCCGACTGCAGGAAGCTGCGCACCTCGCCCCGGTAAAAGTTGAAGCTGCAGGAGCCCCACTCGCTGTAGGTCACGTCGCCGTCCGGGTATTCGTACAGGCGGGTGCCGTCGTAGCAGGCCAGGGCGTAGTCGTTTACCGCAAAATGAGCGGGGACAAAATCGAAAATCACGCCAATCCCCGCCAGGTGCAGGGCGTTTACCAGCTGTTTCAGCCCCTCCGGCTGCCCATAGCGGGAGGTGGCGCAGAAATATCCGCTCACCTGGTAGCCCCAGGAAGCGTCCAGAGGATGCTCCATCACCGGCAGAAGCTCCACATGGGTAAACCCGTGCTCTGCCAGGTAAGGGGGCAGAAGCTCCGCCAGCTCCTCGTAGCGGTACCAGCCGCCGTCCGGCTTCCTTTTCCAGGAGCCCAGGTGCAGTTCGTAAATACTCATGGGCCGGTTATAGTTCAGTTCCCGCCGGTGCATCCACTCCCCGTCGGAAAAGCGGAACGCCGCCCCCCCGGTCAGCCGTGAGGCCGTCCTGGGGCGCAGCTCTGCGGAAAAGGCGTAGGGATCCGCTTTGTCCAGCACCCTTCCGTCCTTCTGTGAAACGCGGAATTTGTACAGCTGGCCGGGCTCCGCCCCCGGGGCGAAGCAGCTCCACACCCCGCCGGAATCCCGCTCCATCGGCTGGCCCTGCCAGCCGTTCCAGTCGCCGATGACCTCCACCAGCTCCGCCCCTGGGGCGAACACACGAAAGAAAAAGCCCGCAGCCCCCTCCTCCTCACCGGGATGCGCCCCAAAAAAACGGTGGGCGTCAAAGCTTTCTCCCCGGAAAAACTCATCCAACTGCATCCGAAAATTCCTCCTTTCCCCTTCCGTCCCGGCTTTCCAGGGCGGCCTGCCGCCAACCGGCAAGGGCAGACAGGCAAAGCGTTTTTCTCCCGCTGCTTTCCGCCCGTTTTCGCTTATTATAGCACACTCGGGGGGGCAGGTCAAAACCACCCTGCCGTGCCTGGCGCAGAAATTCCAGCCGCTTTCGGCCTGCAAGTTCCCTTTTTCCAATCTTTTCAGGGCGGGGAAGCGGGCCTTGTTTTGCAGCAGGCGCGCCTGTACCAGCGCGTTTCCCCAGAGAGAAGGGAAAGCGCCCCGCCGCAAGAAGGCACGAAATGCCATTGCTTTCTCTCTTTGATCATTGTATGATTATAATAGATTTTAAAATCAACGCCCCATAGAATCTCATGAAAATAGTAAAAATTATGATTAGGAGGTACCGCTGTATGAATCTTCCTCGCTATTATGAGGATCCCTCTGTCCTCCATGTGGGGACCATGCCGAACCGCGCCTACTACATCCCCTTCCGCCAGGAGGACGCCGCCCGCCTGGGCGACCGCCTTCTGTCAGACCGCCTCATCCTGCTCAGCGGGGATTGGGACTTCCAATACTACCCCAACCGCTTTGAGGTGCCGGAGGATTTTATGACCCCGGACTTCGACGCTTCCTCCTTCGATGAGATCCCGGTGCCCAGCTGCTGGCAGATTCTGGGGTACGACCGCCATCAATACACCAACGTGCGCTACCCCTTCCCCTTCGACCCGCCCTACGTGCCGGAGGAAAACCCCTGCGGCGCTTACCGCACGTACTTCTCCCTCACCGAGGAGGAGGCCGCCCAGAAAAATTATTTGAATTTCGAGGGCGTGGATTCCTGCTTCTACGTGTGGGTCAACGGCCGGTTTGTGGGCTACAGCCAGGTTTCTCACTCCACCAGCGAATTCGACGTTTCCCCCTTTGTGCAGGCCGGGGAAAACCTGCTGGCCGTGCTGGTGATGAAATGGTGCGACGGCAGCTACCTGGAGGATCAGGACAAGCTGCGCATGAGCGGCATTTTCCGGGACGTGTACGTGCTCACCCGCCCGGAAAGCCACGTGCGCGACTTCACCGTGCGCACCCCGGTGGAGGACGACTACAGAACCGCCAGGATTGACGTTTCCCTGGAATGGGAGGGCAAGCCCGGCAAGGCGGTCTGCACCCTGTACAGCCCTGACGGCGAAAAGCTGGCCGTGCAGGCGGTGAAGGACGGAAAGGCCTCCTTCCCGCTGGAAAACGCCGTGCTGTGGAACGCGGAGGACCCCAGGCAGTACCAGCTTCTGCTCTCTGCGGAGGGGGAAATCATCTGCCAGGAGGTGGGCGTGCGCCGCATTGAGGTGAAGGACTCTGTGCTGTATTTCAACGGGGTGAACATCAAGCTGAAGGGCGTGAACCGCCACGACAGCGACCCCTTTGCCGGCTACGCGGTCACGGAGGAAAACCTGGCCGCCGACCTGGCGCTGATGAAGCGGCACAATTTCAACGCCATCCGCACCAGCCACTACCCCAACGCTCCCTGGGCCACCCAGATGTACTCTCAGTACGGCTTCTATGTGATCGACGAGTCCGACATTGAAATGCACGGCACCGTGACCACCTACTCCGAGCTGCCCCCCAACGAATGGGGCTACGAGAAATACACCCTGAAAGACCGCATTTACGGCACGCTGTGCCACGACAAGCGCTTCGAGGCCGCCGTGCTGGACCGTGTACAGCGGAACGTGGAACGGGACAAGAACTGCGCCTGCGTGCTCATGTGGTCTTTGGGCAACGAGTCCGGCTACGGCCCCAACATGGAAAAGGCAGCCGCCTGGGCCAAGGCCTTCGACCCGGACCGCCTGGTGCACTATGAGGGCAGCATTTACCAGAAGGAGGGGTACCAGAACGACCTGAGCTGCATCGACGTGTACAGCCGCATGTACGCGTCGGTAGAGGCCGTGGATCAGTACTGCACCGAGGGCGTGCTGAAAAAGCCCTTCATTCAGTGCGAGTTTGTGCACGCCATGGGCAACGGCCCCGGCGACATTGAGGATTATTTCCAGCGCCTGTACCGGTACGACCAGTTTGCCGGCGGCTTTGTGTGGGAGTGGTGCGACCATGCAGTGTGGATGGGCCGCACCAACGAGGGAAAGAACAAATTCTATTACGGCGGCGATTTCGGGGAATTCCCCCACGACGGCAATTTCTGCATGGACGGCCTGGTGTACCCGGACCGCACCCCCCACACCGGCCTTTTGGAGTGGAGAAACGTCGCCCGGCCCGCCCGCGCCTTCCGGAAGGAGGACGGCTCCCTCACCCTGCGCAACTGCCTTGACTTTACCGATTTGAAGGACTACCTGTTCATCGACTATGAAGTGACCCAGGACGGGGAAACGGTGCAGTCCGGCCGGGTGGAAACGCCGGAAACCGCCCCCCACGGGGAAAGCGCCCTGCCCCTGCCCTGCCAGACGCCCGCCAAGGGGACCTGCTGCCTGAACCTGTACTACCGCCTGAAGGAGGGGGACGATTTCCGCGACGCCGGAGATCTGCTTGGCTACGACCAGTTCATCCTGCGGGAGGAGGAGACAGCCCTGCCCCAGGGCCCGGCCCAGAAGCTGGCGGTTTCTGAAACGGAGCGCTGTGTGACGGTGGAGGGCGAGCAGTTCCGCTATGTGTGGAACCGGCTCACCGGCGTTTTCGAGAGCCTGTCCGCCCAGCAGATCCCGTTCCTGGAGCGGCCCATGGAATGGAATATCTGGCGGGCCCCCACCGACAACGACCGGAACATCCGCCGCAAATGGGAGGAAGCCGGGTACGACCGCACCACGGTTCGTGTGTACGAGACCAGCGCTGAGATTACGGAGGAGGGCGCCGTCCTCACGGCAAAGCTGGCCCTCTCTGCCATTTTCATCCAGCATATTGCGGACATTACCGCCAAATGGACGGTGCATGCGGACGGGCGCATCTCCCTGCAGGCCCATGTGGAGCGGAACACCGAGATGCCCTACCTGCCCCGGTTCGGCCTGCGGCTCTTCCTGCCCAAGGCCTTCAGCCAGGCGGAGTATTTCGGCTACGGCCCCATGGAAAGCTATGTGGACAAACGCCGCGCCTCCCTGCTGGGCCGGTTTGAAGCCCAGGTAGAAGACATGCATGAGGATTATTTGAAGCCCCAGGAAAACGGCAGCCACTACGGCTGCTCCCACCTGGCCCTTTCCGGCCGGGAGGACGGCCGCCTGGAGGCCGCAGGCCATTGCTTCAGCTTCAACGCCTCCCCTTACACGCAGGAGGAGCTCACAAAGAAAGCCCACAATTTTGAATTGGAGCCCTGCGGTTCCACCGTTCTCTGCCTGGACTACCGGCAGTCCGGCATAGGCTCCAACAGCTGCGGGCCTCAGCTTCTGCCCCAGTACCGGCTGGATGAGGCCAGCTTCGACTTTGCGCTGGAGCTGCTTCTGGAGAAATAAAATTCCCACCCGCCGGGAATGCTACCCATAAGCGGGCGCTGAAACCGCCGCCGTCCCCCGGGACGGCAGGAGAAAACGCCTTTTTTCAGAGAGCAGGCCCGCGTCCCTTCCCAGGACGCGGGCCTGCTTGTCTTTCTGCCGAGTACGGTTCTAAGGAGGTATTTCATGGAACAGGTGTTATATTTCGGAGGGCCCATCCTCACAATGGAGGAGCCCCTCTGCGCCCAGGCCCTTCTGACGGAGGGAGGGACGATTCGCGCGGTGGGAAGCCTGACCCAGGTGCGGGCTGAAGCTTCGGCTGGGGCGAAGGAAGTGGATTTGAAGGGGAACGCCCTTCTGCCCGCTTTTCTGGACGCCCACAGCCATTTTTCCGCCTGCGCCAACGCCCTGCTGCAGCTTTCGGTGGGGGAAGCCCGTTCCTTCCGCCAAATTCAGGAGGCGCTGCGGCGTTATATTGCCCAGCGGAAGCCGGCCCCGGGGGAGTGGGTGTCGGTGCGGGATTACGACCACAACCAACTGGAAGAAAAGCGCCACATTCCCCGCCGCCTGCTGGACGAGGCGGCCCCCCACAACCCGGTGGTGGTACAGCATAAATCCGGCCATTTGGGCGTGTTCAACACCATGGCCCTCTCCCTGCTGGGCGTCACCGCCGGCACCCCCTGCCCCGAGGGAGGCTTCCTGGAGATAGAGGACGGCCAGCCCACCGGCTACATGGAGGAAAACGCCTTCCTGGAATTTCTGCAGAAGGTACCCATGCCTACTATGGAGGATTTGCTGGCAGCCTTCGCCCGGGCCCAGGATCAGTACGCTTCCTACGGGATCACCGCCGTGCAGGAGGGGATGATGACAAGCCAGATGGCAGAGTTGTACCAACATCTGATCCAGAACCGCCTGCTGAAGCTGGATGTGACCGGCTATGCAGACGCCCGGGATCCGGAACACGTCTGGGATGTGCTGGGCCGGTACGCCGGGGAGGAAGAAGGCCCCTTCCGGCTGGGCGGCTACAAAATTTTTCTGGATGGTTCCCCCCAGGGGCGTACTGCCTGGCTGAAAGAGCCCTATGAAAACGCCCCTGACGGCTACCGGGGGTACCCTGCCCTGCAGGAGAGCCAGGTACTGGATTTTGTCCGCCGGGCCGCCCGGGAGGGCAGGCAGATCCTGGCCCACTGCAACGGGGACGCGGCCTGCCGCCAGTTCATAGACGCCTGCCTGGCCGTCAAACGGGAATTCCCCCGCCTGCCGGAGCTGCGCCCGGTGATGATTCACGCTCAGCTTCTCTGCCCGGAGGACATGGAGGATATGAAGGCCTGCGGGATCCTTCCCTCCTTCTTTGTGGCCCACGTGTACCACTGGGGGGACACGCATATAGAAAACCTGGGGCCTGTGCGGGCCAGCCGGATCAGCCCGGCAGGTACGGCCCTCCGGCGGGGCGTGCGGTTCACCTTCCACCAGGATTCCCCCGTCATCGCCCCCGACATGCTGGAAACCGTCTGGTGCGCCGTAAACCGTCGTACCAGGGATGGGATCCTTTTGGGGGAACAGGAGCGGATCGCGCCGCTGGAAGCCCTGAAAGCCGTCACCATCCACGCCGCCTGGCAGTATTTCCGGGAGGAATCCCTGGGAAGCCTGGCCCCCGGGAAGCGGGCGGATTTGGTATTCTTGGGCGGAAATCCGCTGGACTGCCCGCCGGAGCGTATCCGGGAAATCCCCGTGCTGGCCACCGTGAAGAACGGCCGGCTTCTGTACCGAAAAGGCGGCGTTTGAAATTCTGTCTGTAATATGGTATGATGGCTGCAGCGCGGGCCCTCCCGCCTGCAAGGGCTTCTTTGCCCGGCGGCGGCAGGAGCCTGCGCGATCTGCCCGCCGCAGGCGCGGATAAGGAGAAGGGAGTTGACACAAGCCATGACATTTTCCGATTTTTTTGCACAGATTCAGCAGAAGCTGACAGGGCTGGATGTGAGCGGGATCCAGGAGGATTTCGCTTTTCAGTTCAATATTACCGGCGAGGAGGCCGGGGTGTTCTATGTGGAGCTGAAAAACGGGAAGCTCTCTGTAGAGCCCTACGACTACCATGACCGGGACGCCGCCATCACCTGCTCGGCAGACACGCTGCGGAAGCTGGCGGAGGGGAAGCTGGATCCCATTCTTGCCTTCACCACCCACAAGATCAAGGTGGAAGGCAGGCTGGAGAAAGCGCTTGCCCTCAAGCAGCTGCTGAAGGGCTGAAAAAACACAGCCGCACACAGAAGCCCCCTGGCGCACGGCGCACTGCCGCGTGCCAGGGGGCTTTTCATGCCAGAGAAAACGGTAGAAAAAATTTGCCCACGCCTCAGAGAGGCTGGTTCACGACCCCCACAAACATGGGAAGGCCGTCCCGGCCGGTAATGGCAAACAGGAAAGGCCGGTTCAGGACGAAGTCGATCTCCTCCTCCGGCGGTATAGCCGCGCCTGCCGCCGCCATCACGGTGTACGCGGCGGCAGAGCAGCCCTCCTCGTCAACCGTCACCCTGGCGGCATGCTCCGCCTGGGTAAGGCTGACCGGGCCGCCGTCTGCCAGAATAGGGGAAAAATCCGCTGTCTCCGCGGAAAAGATATCCGACACTCCCAGGGCCTTCAGGCCCTCCTGCAAATCCAGAGAGGAGGACACGTCAAATTTCGGCAGGGACAGATTCACCACCACCTGCCTCGCGTTCTCCCACTCCCCGTCGGCCAGCAGGAACGCCATGGCTTCCTCCTGCGAGAGAAGCTGTTCCGCCTCAACGCCCATGTCCGGCAAAATCAGCCACATGGCCCCGCCCTCGTCAAAAGGCAGGGAAACGGCGGAGAAGCCTTCCCCCCAGTAATAGGTACGGGCGCCGCTCTGGTGCAGGAAGGGGCACTGCACATTCCCCTGCGCCCCATGGAACACGCCTTCCCTGGTGTTATCCTCTGAAAAGGTGTTCTGCCACTTTGCCTCAAAGCTGACGGTGGAAACCAGGGCCAGAAGCGTTTCCGGTTCCAGAGAAAGCCCGGCGGCCTGCTCCTCCAGAAGGCCGTCTGTCTGCCGGTTGATCCAGTCCCGCAGGGCGTTGTCCAACTCGTCAGACCCCATACCGCCCTGGTAAACAGAGGCATAGTATGTGTCAGCCAGCAGCTCCACCGCCGTTGGGGAAAATTCCACCTGATTGCTCAGCCACAGGGAATTGGCCAGCAGGCTTTTCGACGCGCCGTCGTCGCAGTAATTGGCGTTCCACACGGCATGGGCCTGACTGCGCAGGGCGGCCATATCCTCTGCGCCCAGCAGCTCCAGAAGCTGGGCACGGCTGCCGCCGCCGGTGGTTTCTGCCAGCATGGCCAGGGCCATGTACACGTTTAGGGGGGAAACCACCCGGTTTTCCTCCTCTGCGCCGGAAAGGAACTGATGGGTGACGGCGGTGAGGAAGCCTTTCATTCCCTCCTGGTACCCTTCCGGCTGGTTCAGCTGGGCGCTGCGCCCAGCCTGCCAGGCATCGTATTCCTTCTGAAAGGCTTCGCTGTCCAGAGTACCGTCCAGCAGCTTTGACTCATCCGGATACGGCGCCATTTCCGGGTATTCCGCCTCCTGCACCGCATAGGCGGAGGAAACCAGCGGCGCGCCGTTGGGCCACAGAACAATTCCGGCAGCCACGCTCATAACCACCGCTGCCGCCGCGGCCAGGAAAACAGGCCCCTTCCTCCGGTACCGGCACTTTCCGCGGTTTTCTGCGGGGAAGCAGGACTCTTCCCCCTGTTGTGTAATGTGCAAGCTCACACAGCTTCACCTCCGATTCAAATTCCGCGCCTGCGGCAGGCAAGACGCGCGCCTGCGGCGGGCAAGACACGCACCGGCCGCGTCCCGCGGCCCTGGGCCGGGTGTTTGACGCAGGGCAGGGCGGCACGCGGCTTCTTCACGGTTCTGCAGGGTACCGTGGCCAATCGTCTGCGGCAGGCAAGACGCGCGCCTGCGGCGGGCAAGACGCGCACCGGCCGCGTCCCGCGGCCCCGGGCCGGGTGTTTGACGCAGGGCAGGGCGGCACGCGGCTTCTTCACGGCTCTGCAGGGTACCGTGGCCAATCGTCTGCGGCGGGCAAGCCGCGCACCGGCCGCGTCCCGCGGCCCTGGGCCGGGTGCTTGGCGCAGGGCAGGGCGGCGCGCGGCTTCTTCACGGTTCTGCAGGGTACCGTGGCCGGCATCCCCGCTGGTTGATCCTTGTTTTTTCTATATTATAACACATTTCAGCCCGGGAAAACGTTACAAAAAGCATAAAAACAGCTTCCGCGGACCTGCTGCCCACGGAAGCTGCTCTTTCTTGAGGAAGTTTTTATTTTGAATTTTTAAGCATTTCTGTGAAAATAAACATCATAGCCTATTTCTCCCGCAGAAAGCGTATTTTCTGCATATGGAACCGTTCTTTCTTACGTTTAGAGAGAACTTGTGAACAAAAAACCACACCGCAAAGGCGTCCCCGCCTTCGCAGTGTGGTTTTTTCTGACAAATAGCCCCCATCTCCTCCCGCAGCACACAAAACCGGGCTCGCTTGCCGGTCAAGCGTTTTTCATCCATTGAAAAGAGGAACTCAGTACCGGTCGAACAGGCCGGTGAAATCAAAGGTGGCGAAGTAATCCTTCGGGGTTTCCGCCCGGCGGATCAGCTTGGCGGAACCGTCCTCGCAGAGAAGCACCTCCGCAGAGCGAAGCTTTCCGTTATAATTGTAGCCCATGGCGAAGCCGTGGGCGCCGGTGTCGTGAAGCACCACCAGATCCCCTATATCGATTTTCGGCAGCATACGGTCTACGGCAAATTTGTCGTTATTTTCGCAAAGCCCGCCGGTCACATCGTATTTATGGTCGCAGGGGGCGTTCTCCTTGCCCATGACGGTAATGTGGTGGTACGCCCCATACATGGCCGGGCGCATCAGGTTGGCGGCGCAGGCGTCCAGGCCGATGTACTCCTTATAAATATGCTTTTCGTGAATGGCCGTAGTTACCAGGCAGCCGTTGGGCCCCAGCATGTAGCGGCCCAGTTCGGTGTAAATGGCCACGCCGCCCATGCCGGCCGGAACGAGAATTTCCTCGTAGGCCCTGCGCACGCCCTCGCCCACCTGGGCAATATCCACCGGCTCCTGATCCGGCCGGTATGGGATGCCCACGCCGCCGGACAGGTTCACAAAGCTGATGTGCGCCCCCGTTTTTTCCTTCAGCTCCACTGCAAACTGGAACAGGATCCTGGCCAAAGTGGGGTAATAGTCGTTGGTGGTGGTATTGCTGGCCAGGAAGGCGTGAATGCCGAATTCCTCGGCCCCCAGCTCCATCAGCCTGCGGTAGCCCTCCATCATCTGTTCCTTGGTAAAGCCGTATTTGGCGTCGCCGGGGTTGTCCATAATGTTGTTGGCAATAGAAAAATAACCGCCTGGATTCAGCCGGCAGCTGATGAGCCTGGGGACGGATGCCACCTTCTTCAAAAAATCCACATGGGTCAGGTCGTCCAAATTAATGGTGGCGTTCAGCTTCCTGGCGTAGCGGAAATCCTCCGCAGGGGTGTCGTTGGAGGAGAACATAATATCAGCGCCGGAAAATCCGCAGGCCTCCGCCATCATCAGCTCTGTCAAAGAGGAGCAGTCTACCCCGCAGCCCTCCTCCTGGAGGATTTTTAAAATAAACGGATTGGGCGTAGCCTTTACGGCGAAGTATTCCCGGAACCCCGGGTTCCAGGCAAACGCCTTCTGCAGAGCCCGGGCTCTCTCCCGGATTCCCTTCTCGTCGTACAGATGGAACGGCGTGGGGAACTCCTTCACGATGTTCTCCAGCTGTTCCTTATTCACAAACAACCTTTTTTCCATATTTCTTTCTCAAACCTTCCTTTCTCCTCTCACCCCCGGCGGGGGCTTGGCGCACCGGCTGCGGGGAAATATGCGCCTCGCCCTGCGGCGCAGCTTTTCTGCGGTACGCCCGGCGTTCTTTTGCGGTTCTTATTATATCACACCCAGGAGAGGCGTGTCATTACTTTCCCTGCGGCAGAGGAAGGCTGCACGCTCTTCCTCCTGCGGCAGTTTTTTCTTTATGCAGGGGGATCGGCGGGGGCAGGCGGTTCTGCCAGCATGTTCTGGAATTCTTCCTCGGTAAGGACGGGGACGCCAAGCTGGACGGCCTTGGTCAGCTTGCTTCCTGCATCCTCCCCGGCCAGCACGTAGCTTGTCTTTTTCGACACGCTGGAGCTCACCTTGCCGCCGAACTTTTCCACCAGGGCGCTGGCCTCGCTTCGGGTCATGGTAGGCAGAGTGCCTGTCAGAACGAAGGTTTTTCCGGCAAAACGGGTGTCCTCCGCCTCGGCCGCCTGGCTCTTCATGTTCACGCCGGCACTGCGCAGGCGGTCAATCAGGTGGGCCGTACTGGGAAGTGCAAAGAAATCTGCCACGCTTTGCGCCATAATCTCTCCAAAGCCTTCAATGGCCGCAATCTCTTCCGCCGTGGCCTGGAAAATCTCGTCTATTGTGCGGAAACGCCCGGCCAGCAGCTTGGCCGCCTTCAGGCCGATGTGCAGAATACCCAGGGCGTAGAGAAGCCGGTACAGGTCGTTTTCCTTCGTCTTTTCAATAGCGTCCAGCAGGTTTTGAGAGCTTTTCTGCCCCATGCGTTCCAGCTCCATCAATTGCGGAAGGGTCAGGGCATACAGATCCGCCGGGGAGCTCACCAGGCCCTTGCCCACCAGCTGCTCCAGCACGGCGGGGCCCAGGCCGTCGATGTCCATGGCGTCACGGCTGGCAAAATGGATCAGGTGGCGGAGAAGCTGGGCGGGGCACTCCGGATTCAGGCAGCGGAGGGCGGCCTCGCCTTCCTCCCGCACCACAGGCCCGCCGCAGGAGGGGCACACCGTGGGAATGCGGTAAGGCTCGCCGCCGGTGCCCTCCACCACAGAAACCACCTCGGGGATGATCTCCCCCGCCTTCCGCAGCACGGCGGTGCAGCCGATGCAGATGCCCTTTTCCGTAATGAAATCCTGGTTATGCAGGGTGGCCCGGCTTACGGTGGTACCCGCCAGCGTCACCGGCTCGAACACGCCGGTGGGGGTGAGAACGCCGGTGCGGCCCACGTTGATCTCCACGTCCAGCAGGCGGCTCTCCTTCTCCTCAGGCGGGTACTTGAAGGCCTCGGCCCATTTGGGGAACTTGGCTGTGCTGCCCAAAAGCTTCCGCTGGGCAAAGTCGTTCACCTTCACCACCGCCCCGTCAATGGAGTAGCCCAGGCTGCCGCGCATGTCCCCAATCTTCCGCACATGGGCCAGGGCCTCTTCTATGGTGGGGCACACGGCGTACAGGTCTGTCACCGCAAACCCCAGCCCCCGCAGAAATTCCAGCGACTGGTCATGGCGGGAAAGCTCTTCCCCCTGCACCTGCTGCACATTGAACACGAAGATGTCCAGCTGGCGGGAGGCCGTGATTTTCGGGTTCTTCTGCCGCAGGGATCCGGCGGCGGCGTTGCGGGGATTTTTAAACGGCTTCTCGTCGTTCAGCTCCTGCCGGGCGCACAGCTGAAAAAAGCTTTCGTGAGACATATACACCTCGCCCCGCACCTCCAAAAAGGGGATGGGCCGGGTCAGCTGCTTGGGCACAGTGCGGATGGTGCGCAGGTTTTCCGTCACGTCCTCCCCCACCAGGCCGTCTCCCCGGGTGGAGCCCCGCACAAAGACGCCGTCCCGGTATTCCAGGGAAACGGAAAGGCCGTCGAATTTCGGCTCTACCACATAGACAGGGGCTTCCGCCGCCGCCCGCACCCGCCTGTCAAAGTCCATCAGCTCTTCCTCCGAAAAGGAATCGTGAAGGCTCTCCATGGGCACCTTGTGGGCCACGGGGGCAAAGGTGTTCACCGCGGGGCCGCCCACCTTCTGCGTGGGGGAATCCGGCGTGACAAGCTCTGGGAATTCCGCCTCCAGGTTTTGAAGGCGGAGATACAGCATGTCGTAGTCGTAATCGTCGATCTCCGGCGCATCCTCCACATAATATTTCTGGTTATGGTACGAAATCTGCCGGCAAAGGGCTTCATGCTCCCGCCGGGCCTCCTGTATTTCCATCGATCCATTCCTCCGGTCTGTTTGGCTTTTCAAAAAGGAAGGGGCTGCCTCATACGCTTCCCCTGTTTTCTCTTATTATGCCATTTTCCCCCGCGCCCTGTCAATGCGCAGCAGGGGATTCCGGTGGGGAATAAAACACAAAGAGGCCCCCTGCCGGAAACGGCAGAGAAGCCTCTCGGTAGCGGGACGCGCCCGGCTATTCCTCCAGCAGCGCCAGGAGGGAGTCCCTTTCCTCCTGGGAAATTTCCATCCGCAGGGGAAGTGTTTCCGCAAATTCCATGGAAAGGGTCAGGTTGTCCCGGTAGGCGGTAAAGCGCAGGACCTCTTTCATTTCCCGATCCTCCGGCTTCTGCCCGGCCTTCAGGGTTTCCTGAGCGTAACAGATCACCGTGACGCCCGGGTCCTTCCCCTCTTCCAGAGTGGGCAGATTTTCCTCCTCCAGGGCGGACGTCCAGCCGAGGCCCAGTTTTTCCAGAATGCCGTTTACATCCACCCGGCCGGTCACATCCAG
>DVMK01000225.1 GCA_018715025.1 Candidatus Caccousia avistercoris | reverse complement strand
GCGGCCCAGCTTTACCACGGTACGGGGGCACCCCTCGCTAGGGTGCCCCCACGAGGAAACAGTCCCCCGGACTGTTTCCTCTCCCCCTCCTGAGCTTTGGGAGCATCAGGCATTCCGCGCTTTGCGAAGCGCGGCCAAAGGCGCTGCCTTTGGAATCCGCAAACTTTTGAAAAAGTTTGATCAAAACTTTATCATTCGCTCCATATTTAAATTGTCTATTTATAAGCATACCACAAAAGGAGGCTCCCACGCAATTCCCTCCGGAAAAATTCTCCCTTTTTTCAAAAATCCCCTTGCCCCTGCCCATGGGGAAGAGGACGCAAAAAGCCGCCGCAGGCAGGGCAGAGCCCCGCCCCGGCGGCGGATGTCACTGGGTGAAGAGGATGTCGTGGTTGATGCAGGTGTGGAACAGGCGCTTGATTTCCTCCTGGCTCTGCGCTCCCTGCCCCAAAATCCACATCATTTTGGTGATCACGGCCTCCAGCGTCATGTCGTAGGCTTCAATCAGCCCGAAATCCTGCTTGATTTTCCGGCCTACCTCGTACACCGTCATGTTGCTGCCCTCGTGAGCCACCTGGGTGGTCATCACCACCGTTTTGCGCCCCTGGGCCAGGTTCATCTGCCGGTAGAATTCCTCCACCAGCGGGGCGGGGATGCCCCCCACGCCGAAGCTTTCGATAACGATGCAGTCGTAGTGGGCGAACAGAAAGCCCAGCAACCCGGGCTGCAGGCCGGGGGTCAGCTTCAGTACGCACACAGCCGGGTTCAGCCTGCGGCAGAAGCGCACCTCGTCCGGCCCGTAGGCCGGTTCCGTCAGGTAGCGGATAACTCTGCCGTCCTGCACCACGGCAGGGTAGGGGAAATTGATGCTGGAAAAGGCATTGTAGCTTTTGGCCCGCTCCTTCTTCGCCCTGGTGCCTGCAATCACCTTGCCGTCAAAGACGATGGACACATCCCGGCTGTCGGGGTCGCAGGCGTAGAGGAAGCTGTCCAGCAGGTTGGTTTTGGCGTCGGTCACGTCCATGTCGATGGGCTTCTGTGAGCCGGTAAGCACAATGGGCTTTTCCGAGCGCTGCACCATGTAGCTGAGGGCAGCCGCCGTGTAGGCCAGGGTGTCGGTGCCGTGGCAGATTACAAAGCCGTCGTAGTCGCCGTAGTGCTCCTCGATGGCCTGAGAAAGCCTCTGCCAGTGGGCGGGGGTCATGTTGGTGCTGTCTACCGAAAACAGCTGCAGGGCTTCCGCGCGGCAGAATTCCCTCACCGGCGGCACATACCGCAGCAGCTCCTCCCCCGCCATGGCGGGGGCCAGGCCGTGTTCTGTTTTGTGAGAGGCAATGGTGCCCCCTGTTCCTATCATCAAAACCCGTTTTCTGTCCATCCTGCTCCTTCCTCCTGCTCCTCCCCGGGGGTGAGCTCCCGCAGGACGGGCCGGATCTCCTCCCAGCGCCAGCCCAGGCGCTGCAGGGCGGCTGCCGCCCGGCGGCGGCCCTTTTCCTCGCCCAAAAGGCGGGCGTATTTCCGTTCCACCAGGCTTCGCAGCGTTTCCTCCGGCGGGGGCGCCAGCTCCTCCACCGCCTGCCGGGCCAGCTCCCGTTCCACGCCGCGGCGGCACAGCTCCTGCACGGCGCGGGCGGGGGCGAAGCCCTTCCGGGTGAGAAGCTCCGCCGCGTACCGGCGGGCATAGTCCCCGTCGTCCACCAGGCCAAGCTCCTCCATGCGGGCGGCGGCCTCCTGGGCGGCTTCCGCCCCTGCGGTGCGGGCCAGCTTGCCCTCCAGCTCCTTTTTGGTGTGGGGGCGGGCTTCCAGCAGGTACAGGGCCTTCTCCCTGGCCCGGCGGGCGTCGCTCTGCCGCAGCAGCTCACGCAGATCTTCGTCAGAAAGGGAAAGGCCGGGCCGCAGCCCGGCCTCCGCGGCCGTCTGCGCATCCAGCCTGACGGCGGGCTCTCCGTCCAGGAAAAGCTGCACCAGGCGCTTCCGCCTGGGCTCTATCGCGGTAATCTCCATGATGAATTAGTCGTCCGCCTCAATGTCGATGCTGGCCTTGGGCCGCGGGCGGGCGGGCTCTGCCGGGGCTGCCGCTGCGGGGGCCGCCACCGGGATCTGCACCGGCTTGGCGGGGGAGGCGGCCGCCGGGGCGTTCTTGTTGTACAGGCGGGCGGCGTTTTCCTTCACCTTGGCCTCGATTTCCGCCTCCATGGCGGCGTTTTCCGGGTTTTCCAGGAAAAGCTTCACATTGTCGCGGCCCTGGCCCAGGCGGGTCTGGTTGTACGAGAACCAGGCGCCGCTTTTCTGGATGATGTCCAGCTTCACGGCAAGGTCCAGAAGCTCGCCCATGCGGGAGATGCCCTTGCCGTACATCACGTCGAATTCCGCTTCCCGGAAGGGCGGGGCGATCTTGTTCTTCACCACCTTGGCCCTGGTGCGGGAACCAATCTGCTCGGTGCCGTTCTTCAGCGTTTCAATCTTCCGGATTTCCAGCCGCACAGAGGAGTAGAACTTCAGCGCGCGGCCGCCGGGGGTGACCTCCGGGTTGCCGTACACCACGCCCACCTTTTCCCGCAGCTGGTTGATGAAGATGGCCACGCAGCTGGATTTGGAGATGGCGCCGGCCAGCTTCCGCAGGGCCTGGCTCATAAGCCGGGCCTGCAGGCCCACGTGGCTGTCGCCCATTTCGCCCTCGATTTCGGCCCGGGGCACCAGGGCCGCCACCGAGTCCACCACAATCACGTCGATAGCCCCGGAACGGATGAGCGCCTCTGCAATTTCCAGCGCCTGCTCGCCGGTGTCAGGCTGCGACACCAGCAGCGAGTCCACGTCCACCCCCAGGGCCCGGGCGTACACCGGGTCCAGGGCGTGCTCCACGTCGATGAAGGCCGCGTTGCCGCCGCCCTTCTGGCCCTCTGCAATGCAGTGCAGGGCCAGGGTGGTTTTGCCGGAGCTTTCCGGCCCGTAGATTTCCACAATACGGCCCCGGGGCAGGCCGCCGATGCCCAGCGCCAGGTCAAGGGACAGGGATCCGGTGGAGATAGCCTCCACATTCATGGCCTGGTTCTGCCCCAGGCGCATGACAGCGCCCTTGCCGAACTGTTTTTCAATCTGTGCCAGCGCCGTTTCCAGCGCCGCCGCCTTGTCTGACATTTTCGTATTCTTTTCTGCCATTTTCACACCTCCGGCGGGGAGGCCGCGCCGCCTGCGCTTTCCCCACGGTTCTATAAAATTTTGCAGCCGCCCCGCGCGCCCTGAAAAGGGGAGAGCGCAGGGCAGAGGAAGCCAAAGCCGTCCTGCGGAAGCCTTTGCTCTGGGAAAGCCTTCCGGATTTATTATAGCGGAAACCAGGCGGGAACGCAAGGGAAAGCGGGAAAAATATCGAACGTGCGTTCTGAATTTTTGTTTCCTCAGAAGGCTTCTCAGGCTCTCTTCTGTCCTTCCGCCTTTATCATACCACAAAGGGGTGTCCCATAATCTGTACTTGACTTTTTATTTTCCCTTTATGCCCGCCACCACGCGGTCCAGGCAGTTGAAGTCCTGAAAAATTTCCGTTTGCTCCAGCCCGGCGGAGCGGAACAGGGCGGCCACCGCCTCCCCCTGGCCTTCGCCGATCTCCACCGCGCACACGCCGCCGGGGGCCAGGCAGGCCAGCCAGCGGGCGGCTATCGCCCGGTAGAACAGCAGGCCGTCGCCGCCGCCGTCCAGGGCGGTGCGCGGCTCCCGCTGCACCTCCCGCTGAAGGGAGGGGATTTCTCCGCTGGCCACATAGGGCGGGTTGGCCGTCAGCAGGGCAAGGCCGGAAAACGCTTCCGGGGAAGCCGGGTCCAGCACGTCCAGGCGCAGGGGTTCCACCGCCCGGCCGGTAAGGCGGATGTTTTCCTGTAAATATTCGTAGGCCTGGGGGTACCATTCCGCCGCCTGCACCTGGGCCGCCGGGAATTCCCCGGCCAGGCCCAGGGCCACCGCCCCGGTGCCCGCGCACAGGTCCAGAAGGGAAAGCCCCTCCCCGCGGCCGCAGGCGGGCTGCCGCCGGCGGAGCAGCCCGGCGGCGGTGCGCACCAGAAGCTCCGTTTCCTCCCGGGGGGTGAGAACGCCTTCCCCCACCCGCAGCTCCATGTCCAGAAAGGGCCAGCAGCCCAGAATATACTGCAGCGGCCGTCCCTCCGCCCGCTGGCGGACGGCTTCTTCAAAGGCGGCGGCCTTGGCCTCCTCCGCCGGGGCCGCCCCCTCCATAATAAGGGCCTGCCGGTCCATGCCGAAGGCCTGCCGGAACAGGCACATGGCGTCAAAGGCAGGGCTGTCAAGCCCTGCCTTTTCCAGTTCCTTTTTTCCTGCCCGGTACACCTGCTCAAGGGTCATTTCTGTTTTCCCCCGCAGCAGACGATGTCCTCCCCGTTTTCGGGGATTACGTCCTTCATGGCGGCGATGGCCACCTCAATCATGCTGTCGTCCGGCTCCTGGGTGGTGATGCGCTGCATCCACAGGCCGGGGGCGGCGATGATCCGGGTGGCCCAGTTGTCGTACCGGCCGCAGATTTTGATGAGCTCGTACCCCACGCCCACCACCAGCGGGATGCACAGCAGCTTCACCGCCGTGCGCAGGAAGGGGTTGGTGAAGGGGATGAAAAATCCAATGAGGATTCCCAGAAGCAGCATGATCACCATAAAGCTGGTGCCGCAGCGGGGGTGGAAGCGGATGTGGCGGCGCACGTTCTCCACCGTCAGCTCCTCCTGGCTTTCGTAGCAGAAAATGGTTTTATGCTCTGCCCCGTGGTACTGGAACACCCGCTTGATGTAGGGCATGTGGGCGCAGAAGATGATGTAGGCCACAAAAATGAGGATGCGCATGGCCCCCTCCGCCACAGAGCGCCACCCGGCAATGGCCGGGCCCGCCAGGTACTCCAGGCCGTTGAACAGGAGCGTGGGCAGGAAGAAGAACAGAAGCACCGCCAGCAGAACCCCCAGCACAGAGCCTGCCACCACGATGAAATTCATAATTTTGTCGCCGAATTTTTCCTGCAGCCACTGGTCCAGCTTGCTGGGCTCTTCTTCCCCCTCCTCCAGGCCGGACTTCTCGGCGGAAAGGCTCAGGGCGCGGAACCCCACCCGCATAGAGTCAATGAAGCCCACAATCCCCCGGATGAGGGGCAGCCGCCAAACCGGGCTTTTGTCCCGGATGTAGTCGGTTTTCAGTTCCTGCAGTTCAATAGAGCCGTCGGGAAGGCGCACCGCCATGCTGGTTTTCCGGGGGCCGCGCATCATAACCCCCTCAATGAGGGCCTGCCCCCCGATGCTGGTAATGCGCTTTACATGTTCTTTAGCCATTGGGTTCCTGTTTCCTTTCTTCGTTCATCTCCGGAAGGACGGGGATGGTGATGGTCACGGCCGTTCCCACGTTCTCGTGGCTTTCAATCTCAAGGCTGCCGGAGTGCAGGCGCATGATTTCGTCTGCCAGGGCAAGCCCTATGCCGGAGCCGCGGATGGTCTGGTTGGCCTTGTAGAATTTCTTTTTCACGTTGGGGAGGTGCTCGCTGGGGATGCCGCAGCCGTTGTCGCTGATGACAACCTGAATGACGCCGTCCAGCTCAGAGGCGGAAACGCTGATGGTGCCGCCTTCCTCCGTGTATTTCAGCGCGTTGTCTATAATATTCACGAACACCTGGCGCAGCCGGTTGATGTCGCCCAAAACAGGCGAGAGCATGGCCGGTTCGTCGTACAGCAGGAATTTGTGCTCAGACTTGGCCCGGTCGCTGAACATATACACAGCCTCGCCCAGCTCTGCCAGAATGTCGATCTTTTCCATGGTTAAGGTCATGCGGCCGCTCTGCATGCGGGAAAAGTCCAGCAGCTCTTCCACAATGCCGGAAAGGCGCTCGCTTTCCCGTATGATGATGCCCATGCCCCGGCCGAAGGTGGCCTTGTCGCCGCTGCCGCACTCCATAATGGTCTCTGCCCAGCCCTTGATGGCGGTGAGAGGGGTGCGCAGCTCGTGGGAAACGGAGGAGATGAAGTCGTTCTTCATCTTTTCCGCCGTGCCCAGTTCTACCGCCATGTCGTTGATGGTGTCGCAGAGCTGGCCGATCTCGTCGTCGTTGCTCTTTTCAATCCGCGCCTCAAAGTCGCCCTGGGCAATGCGCCGGGCGGTGGCGCCGATTTGACGGATAGGGTTCAGAATGGATTTCAGGAAAAAGTAGCTGGAGGTGAGCACAAACAGGATGACCAGCACCCCGGCGCCCATGAGCATGCCCACCACGGCCAGCACCCGCTTGTCGGCCTCCTCCAGCGAGACCACGTACCGGATGGCCCCCACCAGCCCGCCGGAGTTGTTGCGAATGACCCGGGTGACGGCCATGACCTTCTCGCCGCTGGTGAGCTTGCCCGTCCAGGTGCCGTAGCCCTCAGGGTCGGCCAGGGCGGCCTGGTAGTCGGGCATGGGCTGGGTTTCGTCCGGGGCGAAGCCGATGGAGGTGATGAGGATCCTTCCGCTGGAGCTGAACACCATCAGCTCCATGCTCTCTTTTTCCGGGAAGTTTTCCACATAATTCCGGGCCACCGCGCTGAACTCCCGGGGGGAACGGCGGCCGTAGTCGGCGAACACGTTGGTCAGCTCGCCGGAGCGGCCCGAGAGGGAGGCCTGTATCCCGCTGTAGATGGAGCTTTGGATGACGAAGGAGAGGACGACAATCAGGGTAATGAGAATGAGGACGATGACCCCCACGCTGTTGAACAGCCAGCGCCGGGCAATGCCCTTCATATTCATGTTCTTTTTCGCCTCCATGGCCGCCCTCCTTTCCCGCCCTGCGGCGTGTTACGCCTCCCACTTGTACCCAAGGCCCCACACCGTGATGATGTGCTTGGGGTTGCTGGGCTCGTCCTCCACCTTCATGCGCAGGCGGCGGATGTTCACATCCACAATCTTTTCCTCGCCGTAGTAGGCGTCGCCCCACACGTGCTTCAGAATGTCGGTGCGGTCCAGGGCGGTGGTGGGGTTTGAGAAAAAGTATTCCATCAGCTGGAATTCCACCTGGGTCAGTTCAATGGGCTTGCCGGCCTTCATGAGGGAGCGGTTCCGCAGGTTCAGCACAAATTCGCCGGAACGGATTTCCTCCTTGAAGTTGTTTTCATTGCGCATCTGCTCCAGCGCCACCCGGCGGTAGACGGCGTCCACCCGGGCCACCAGCTCGCTGGGGCTGAAGGGCTTTGTCACGTAGTCGTCGGCCCCCATCATCAGGCCGCTCACCTTGTCCATCTCCTGGGTGCGGGCCGTCAGCAGAATGATGCCGATGGAGCCGCTTTTTTCCCGCAGCTGGCGGCACACCGCCAGGCCGTCCAGGCTGCCGGGCATCATAATGTCCAGCAGGGCCACGTCGATGTTGCCGTTTTCCCGCTCGTAAATCTCCATGGCCTCGTCGCCGCTGCCGGCTTCCAGCGTGTCGTAGCCCGCCCGCTTCAGGTTGATGACCACAAATTCCCGAATGGCCTGCTCGTCCTCCGCCACCAAAATCTTTTTCATACCTCTCGCTCCTCCTTTTCCCAAAGGGCCGCGGCCGTTCCGGGGCCCTATTCCTGGGTAATCAGCTTAAAGCTGTTTTTCACGTCGTTTTCCGTCATGGCAAGCTCGCTTTCCGGCGAAAGGATCTTGCCCGCGTACACCAGGTTGTTGCTGTCCAGAATTTTGAAGTAGCCCTCCTCCTGGGCGGCGTCCCACTGCTTGACGGTGAACGCCCGGATTTCCAGCAGACGCTCCCCCAGCCGGCCCTCCGCCAGGTTGGTTTCCTCCTGGGAAATCCACCGGCGGAACACCAGGGAACGGGTGGAAACATCCTGCTCGGTGGTGATCTGGTTCTTCCACATGTCGGGGATCAGGAACCAGTAATTGTCGCTGCTGTTGGTCACCATGCTCATCACCCGCACCAGGGTGTTGGTTTCGGTGTCGTACCGGTGCCAGTCGGTAATGTAAGAGGTGTCCGGCGCGTTCTGGGCCGGGGCCCCCGGCAGCAGGTTCACCATGGGCAGCTCGATAATCTTGTCGCCGTTAATGTCCTTGCTGGCCACGTTCAGACTGCGCGAGGTGGCCTCTACCGTTTGGGTCAGAGGGTCGTAGAAGGGGGAGACGAGGGCTTCCATCTCTTTGTCCCAGTAGATCACCTCGGTGACGAAGGTGTTGGCCGTCTTGCTGCCGTCCAGCATAACGCCTGTCTGGTTGGCGCTGAGAAGCCCGCCCACCTCGTTCACAATGCTGGTGACGGCGCTGTCGATGGGGCAGCTGCCCACAATTTCAATGGCGCCGTTGCGCAGGCGGAACAGCCGCGCCATGCCGGGCTGCTCGCCCACGGTCACGCTGGCGGTGAAAATCTCTTCGCAGCCGTCCCCGTCGAAGTCCATCACCAAAAGCTGGGAGTACCCCTGGTCCAGCACGGTTTCCGTCATTTTTCCCCCGCTTTGGGAATACACGCTGATATTGCTGGTGCCGCTTTGCGAGCTGCCCCAGCCCACAACGACCTCGGGCAGGCCGTCGCTGTTTACGTCGCCGAACATCACCTTGTCCACCTGGGTGGCGGTGGTGAGGAACGAGCCCATGCTTCCCCACACGCCCCCCTGCTTCTGGATGAACATGATGTTCACCCCGGTGGAGGCGTTGGCGCTCTGGTACAGGGCCACGGCCTCCTCCGCGCCGTCGCCGGTCAGGTCGTACATGATAATGGCGGAGCGGTAGTCCCCCGAAGCGGGGTACTTGAAGGTGAAGTTTTCCCCCGCCGCCTTTTCCAGCAGCTCGTGAATGCCGGCCTTGTCCCCGGTAGGGCGGGGCGGGCGCATCAGGGCCTCTGCGTCGCCGGTGAACAGCGTGTCGCACCCGGTAAGGGAAAACAGGCACAGCACCGCCAGCAGCGCCGCCCACAGCCGTTTTCTCGTTCGCGGTTTTCTCATTCCCCTGCACCTCCCGCTGCGCCGGGCGGCTTTCCCGCCGGGCGGCCGTATGATAAAATCGTTCTTCCGTAAGGAATTTATTATAGCATTTTTTTGTGAAAAAGAACAGTTTCAAAACTGTAAATTCTTAGCCGGGCTCTGGGGGGAAGCAGGCCTTCCGGTAGGCCTGGAAGGCGGCGGGCAGGGCGTAGGCGGCTTCCAGCTCTTCTGGGGCGGCCCAGGTGAAGGGGCCCTGCCCTTCCACCCGCAGCAGGAACCCGGTCATGTGCCATTCGATGTGGGTGAAAATGTGCGCCGCCGGTTCCAGCGGGGCGGCGGAAAGGACGGAAAGCCCCCAGCCGGCGGCGGCGGCCCGGGCCTGGGCTTCGCCGGCGCGGCCGGGCAGGCTGGGGAACTGCCACATGCCCGCCAGCAGCCCCTTGGGGGGCCTGCGCTCCAGCGCGGCGCGGCCCTGGCGGTCCAGCAGGACCAGAACGGTCTTTTCCTCCCGCTTCCGGGGCTTCTTTTTCGCCTTTACCGGCAGCTCGGGGGCGGCGCCGGCCGCCAGGCCCAGGCAGAGCCCCCGCAGGGGGCACAGCAGGCAGCGGGGCTCCCCGTTGGGCAGGCACACCATGGCCCCCAGCTCCATGAGGGACTGGTTGAAGTCCCCCGCCCGCCCCGGGGGAATGACGCCGCGAAGGGCGTTCTCCACCTGGCGCTTCACTGCGGGGGACAGCACGTCGTCGCGGCTGTTGGTCAGCCGGGCGGCCACCCGCAGCACGTTCCCGTCCACCGCGGGCACAGGCAGGCCGAAGGCGATGGAGGCCACCGCCCCTGCGGTGTAGTCCCCTATGCCGGGCAGCTTCCGCAGCTCTTCCAAAGAGGCGGGCAGGCCGCCGTACTGCTCCAGGGCCTGGCGGGCCGCCTTCTGCATGTTCCGAACCCGGCTGTAGTAGCCCAGGCCCTCCCACAGCTTCATCAGCTGGTCCTCCGGGGCGGCGGCCAGGGCTTCCAGCGTGGGAAGCGCCTCCAGAAACCGGGCGTAGTAGGGCTTCACCGCCTCTACCCGGGTTTGCTGCAGCATAATTTCAGACACCCACACCCGGTAGGGCTCTGGGTTGTCCCGCCAGGGCAGGCTCCGGGCCTGCCCGCCGTACCAGGCCAGCAGGGGCTCCGGAATCTTTTGCAGCAGATCCAAATGCTCCATAAATTCCTCCTTACCGCGCCCGGTCCGCAAGCCTGCGGTAAATGGGCAGCATGTCCGGCTCTGAACAGGCTTCCTCCAGCCTTGCCAGCGGGATCCAGGCCACGCCGCTGTTTTCCTCCGGCGCGCCCCGCAGGGGGGCGTCCTCCGGAACCTCCAGCAGGAAGCTCACATTCAGGTGCAGGTGGGCCGCCACCGGCCGCCCCCGTTTTTCATGGGCGGGCACCGGCAGCACCTCCACCGAGGCGGGCCGGGGCGACAGGGGCCTGGCATGCACCCCAAGCTCCTCCCAGGTTTCCCGCAGGGCGTCTGCCAGGGGGTCGTCGCTGCCGTCCGCGTGGCCGCCGGGCCAGGCCCAGCTTTGGTAAATGTTGTGGTACGCCATGAGCACGGCGGTCCGGGCCGGGTTTACCGGGAAGGCGGAGGCCGTCATGTGGCACAGAAGGTTTTCCCTAGTGAGGATGCTCTGGGGGAAGGCGTCCATGGCGTATAAAATCAGTTCCCTGTCCGCCTGTTCCCGCAGGCTCTGCGGCTGGTAGGCGGCGACCGCTTCCCGGTACGTCGTGGGGCCCATCTCCTTTCCTTGGTACGCAGAAGGGCGGGCCGCCGAAGGTTTCGGCAGCCCACCCTGTGGCTTCTTCGTTGTTTTACCGCCGGAACGGCTTGTCAGAAAGAGGCTGATCCTGCGGCTTTTTCCGGGAAGAGGCAGAGGGCTGGAAGCGCGGCGCAGAGGGCGGGCTGCCCCAGTCCGGCGTGTAGGTGATGATGTCGTCCTTCAGGCGGGTGGTGTCCCGGTATTCGTACTTTTTCGGGTGCCGCTGCGAGGGCTTGATCGTCATCTGCTCAGAATACTGCCGCGGGCTGGGCTGAGAGGCGTTCTGCTTCCCGGCGGCGTTCTTTTTCTCCCGCTGCTTTTCCTTTTTCCGGCCTTCCTCCCCGGCCTTTTTCGGCTGGGCCTGCCGGGCGGGCCGGGCCGCCGCCTGGGGCTGCTCCTTCCGGCGGTTTTCCTGCTTCGGCTGCTTTTGCTGGGGTTGGGGCTCCTGCTTTGCCTCCTGCCGGGCGGGCTGCTCCTGGCGGCCGCGCCCCCGCCTGCCCCGCTCTGCCTTCGGGGTGGGGGTGAGGATTTCCATAGGCCAGGGATGCCCCTGCACCTCCTGCACGCGGCCCCCGGTCAGCTTCTGGATGTTCCTGAAATCCTCCATCTCGTCAATGGTGCAGAAAGAGATGGCCGTGCCGTCCATCCCGGCCCGGCCTGTGCGGCCGATGCGGTGCACGTACGTTTCGGGCACCTCGGGAATGTCGTAGTTGATCACATGGGAAAGCTCTTCAATGTCAATGCCGCGGGCGGCAATGTCCGTGGCCACCAGCACCCGGCAGCTTCCCTCCTTAAAGGCGGAAAGGGCGGCCTGCCTGGCCCCCTGGGACTTGTCCCCGTGAATGGATTTGGCGGAAATTTTGGCCCTGGCCAAATCCCGCGCCACCCGGTCTGCGCCGTGCTTGGTGCGGGTGAACACCAGGACGGAAACCAGCTCTGGGTTCTGCAGCAGGTGGGTGAGCAGATGCCGCTTGTTGGCCTTGTCCACAAAATACACGTACTGGCGGATGGCCTCCACCGTGCTGGCGGGGGGATCCACCTCCACCCGCACCAGGTTGTGAAGCAGGTCGTCGGCGATTTCCTGGATTTCCGGCGGCATGGTGGCGGAGAAGAGAAGGGTCTGCTTCTTCTTCGGCGTTTTGGCAATGACCTTTTTCACGTCGTGGATGAAGCCCATGTCCAGCATGCGGTCCGCTTCGTCCAGCACAAAAATTTCCAGACGCTCCAGGCTCACATAGCCCTGGCCGATGAGGTCGTTCAGCCGCCCGGGGGTCGCCACCAGAATGTCGATTCCCCGCTGCAGGGCGTCCACCTGGGGCCCCTGGCCCACGCCCCCGAAGATGACGGCGGCGCGCAGGTTCAGATGCTTTCCGTAGATTTCAAAATTCTCATAGATTTGCAGGGCCAGCTCCCGGGTAGGGGTGAGCACCAGCGCGCGGATGGGCCGCTTCCCCTTTTCCGCCCTGCGCCCCTGCAGCAGCTGCAGAATCGGCACCGCAAAGGCGGCCGTCTTGCCGGTGCCCGTTTGGGCGCAGCCCAGCAGATCCCGCCCGTCCAGCACGGGGGGAATGGCCTTTTCCTGAATGGGGGTGGGGGCCTGGTAGCCCGCGCCCTTCAGCGCGTTCAGGATAGGGGGGATGATGTTCAGTTCTTCAAATGTCATAGATCAGCCTGCTTTTCCATAAATATAGTCCCCTCAGCAAAACAGAGCCCCGCTCTCTGCGGGCCCCGGCGCTCCCCTGCCGGCTGAGGGCAGCCCCATCCCGGGCTGAAGGCGGGGGAGAATGCAGGGCTGGGGCCGGCGGCCGCCGGAAACGGATCCCACTGTGCCTGCACCAATACCCAACGCAGGTACTTCCGGCCGCACAGCAAGAAATGCCGCGCCCTGAAACAGGGGCGGCACTGGCGCTTCCCGGGCGCAGCCGTATTTTCCCGTGCATCGGCGGCAGAGGGCCGCCACGTACCTGCCGGGTATGTTTTCTTTATTATCGCATAAATCCGGCGCTATTTCAACCGTATTTCCCCCGGGGCTGAAAAATTTACATAATCTGCCGAAAAACCCTCCGCGGCTGCTGCGGGAATTGGGGAAACGGGGGTGAAAAAAAGGCCCGCACCGGTTTTTCCGGCGCGGGCCTTGTCTGGCAAAGGGCGGGGGAGAAGGGGTTCAGCGCTTGTCCTCCAGCAAAGCCACCAGCACAGCCTTCTGGGCGTGCAGGCGGTTTTCGGCCTCGTCGAAAATCTCCTCCGCGTGGGCCTCAAACACCTGGGCGGTAATCTCTTCGCCCCGGTGGGCGGGCAGGCAGTGCTGCACCATGGCGTCCGGCTTGGCCAGGGCCATGAGCTCCTCGTTGATCTGGTACCCGGCGAAGGCCTTCTTCCGCTGCTCGGCCTCGCCCTCCTGGCCCATGGAGGCCCACACGTCGGTGATCATCACGTCGGCGTCCACCGCAGCCTGCTTCGGGTCGTCCGTCAGCTGGAAGCAGGGGTACTGGGCGGCGAAGTCCAGAATCTCCTGGGGCGGCCGGTAGCCCTCGGGGCAGGCCACGCTCACAGCCATTTTGGTTTTCAGGCAGCCCACAATGAGAGAGTTCATCATGTTGTTGCCGTCCCCGATGAAGCACATTTTCAGCCCCTCCAGGGTTCCCTTGTGCTCCCGAATGGTCATCAGGTCCGCCAGAATCTGGCAGGGGTGGCAGAAGTCGGTGAGGCCGTTGATGATGGGGATGGAGCCGTATTTGGCCAGGGACTCCACCTCCTCCTGGTCGTAGGTGCGGATCATGATGCCGTCCAGGTAGCGGGAGAGGACGCGGGCCGTGTCCTGCACCGCCTCGCCCCGGCCGATCTGCATGTCGTGGGAGGAGAGGAACAGCGCGTGGCCCCCCAGCTGGTACATGCCCGTTTCAAAGGAGACGCGGGTTCTGGTGGAGGATTTCTCGAAAATCATGCCCAGGGTCTTCCCCTGCAGGCGGGGGTGGGGGATGTTGTGCTTTTTCTCATACTTCAGCTGGTCGGCCAGATCCAGAATCCCGAGGATTTCCTCGGGGGAAAGGTCCAGCAGCTTCAACAAATGCTTCATAGGGGATTCCTCCTGTCAATTACAAAGTGAAGGGGTCAGGCGCTGGCCAGCACCCTTTCCAGAATGGCCAGGCCCTTGTCCAGCTCTTCTTGGGTGATGGTGAGGGGGGGCAGGAAGCGGAGGGAGTCCTTGGCGGTGAGCACCAGCAGGCCCTCCTCCACGCAGGCGGCGGCCAGCTGGGCCGCCGTGCCCCGGCTGGGCAGGGCGCCCAGCATAAGGCCAAGGCCCCGCACCTGGGCTATGCCCTCCATCTGCTCCAGGCGCTGCCGCAGGTACCGCCCTTTTTCCCGCACCTGGGCCAGGAATTCCGGCTGGGACACCCGGCGCACCACCTCCAGGGCCCCGGCGCACACCACCGGGTTGCCGCCGAAGGTAGAGCCGTGCATGCTGCGGCCCATTACGTCCTTCAGCTCCTCCGTGCACAGGCAGGCCCCAATGGGAAGGCCGCCCCCCAGGCCCTTGGCGCTGGTGAGCACGTCGGGGGTGACGCCGTACTGCTGGCAGCAGTAAAAGCTGCCGGTGCGGCCTGCGCCCGTCTGCACCTCGTCGGCCACAAGAAGCACCCCCCGTTCCCGGCACAGGGCGGCCAGGTCCTTCACAAACTGGGGGTCCAGGGGCAGCACGCCCCCCTCGCCCTGAATAAACTCCACCATAACGGCGCAGGTGTTTTCGCTCATCTGGGCCTTCACGTCCTCCAGGCTGGGCTCCGCGTAGCGGAAGCCGCCGGTGAAGGGGAAAAAGTATTGGTGGAAGGAGTCCTGGCCGGTGGCCGCCAGGGTGGTGACGGTGCGGCCGTGGAAGGAATTCCGCAGGGTGATAATCTCACAGCAGGACTCGCCCTTCTGTTCCACCCCGTGCTTCCTGGCCAGCTTGATGGCGCACTCGTTGGCCTCGGCCCCCGAATTCCCCAGGAACACGGCGGCGTAGCCGGAAACGCGGCACAGCTCTGCCGCAAAGGAGGCGGGGGCCGGGCTGTAGTACAGGTTGGAGGTGTGCTGCAGCGCGCCTGCCTGGGCGCACACCGCCTTCACCCAGCCCTCGTCGCACCAGCCCAGGGAATTGACCCCGATGCCGCTGCCGAAGTCGATGTACTCCTTCCCCTCGCAGTCCTTCGCCGAGGCGTTTCTGCCGGAGCAGAGCACCGCGCCGAACCTGCCGTAGGTGGGCATGAAGCTGGAAGCGTCCAGCCGTTTGATCTCTTCCGAAGTCATGGTAAATCCCTTCCTTTTCTCAGTACAGCATGGTGCCGATGCCCTCGTCGGTGAACAGCTCAATGAGGATGGAGTGGGGGATGCGCCCGTCGATGATGTGGGCCCGGCTCACGCCGCGGCGCACCGCCTCCACACAGCACTGGATTTTGGGGATCATGCCGCCGGAGATGATCCCGTCGTGCTGCAGCTTGGGCACAGAGCTCACGTTCACCACCGGGATGAGGGTGCTCTCGTCGTCCTTGTCCCGCAGAAGGCCGCGGATGTCTGTCATGAGGATGAGCTTGCGGGCGTTCAGCTTGGCGGCGATCTGGGCGGCGGCAATGTCGGCGTTGATGTTGTAGGCGTGGCCGTCCACCCCGGCGGCCACGGTGGAGATGACCGGCACATAGCCCTGGGAGGTGGCGTCCTCAATAATCTGGGTGTTCACCTCCACAATCTCCCCCACGTAGCCCAGGTCCTCTGAGGCGCTGAGCTTTTCTGCCCGCAGCATGCCGCCGTCCATGCCGCACAGGCCCACGGCCCGGCCGCTGTTCTGCTGCAGAAGCTGCACCAGGTCTTTGTTCACCTTGCCGGCCAGCACCATCTGCACCACGTCCATGGTCTCCTCGTCGGTGTAGCGCAGGCCGTTCACAAACCGGCTTTCCTTGTTGATTTTCTTCAGCATGGCGCTGATCTCGGGCCCGCCGCCGTGCACCAGCACCACGTTGATGCCCACCAGCTGCATGAGCACAATGTCGCTCATGACGGCCTGCTTCAGCTCTTCGTTGATCATGGCGTTGCCGCCGTATTTGATCACCACGGTCTTTCCCGCGTACTGCTGGATGTAGGGCAGGGCCTGCACCAGCACCTTGGCCCGGTCCCCGTTGGAAATCTGCATGGCTTGTTCCCCCTCTTTGCCGCTCAGGTGCGGTAATCCCCGTTAATCTTCACGTAATCATAGGTCAGGTCGCAGCCGTAGGCCTCTGCCGAGGCTTCGCCGTCCCCCAGGGCCACCAGCACGTCGATCTCGTCCTGGCTCAGCACCTGCTTGGCCTCCTCCTCGCTGAAGGGGATGCCCGCGCCGCCGCGGCACACGTCCACCTGCCCGGCGGAGGAGCGGAAGGAAACGTCCACCTTCCCTATGTCGGCGTCCGCGCCGCAGTAGCCGATGGCGCACAGCACGCGGCCCCAGTTGGCGTCCGCCCCGAACATGGCGGCCTTGAACAGGGTAGAGCAGACCACGCCCTTGGCCACCTGCCGGGCGGCGGCTTTGTCCTTGGCGCCGGAGACCCTGCACACCAGCAGCTTGGTGGCTCCCTCCCCGTCCTTGGCCATTTGGCGGGCCAGCCTGACGCACATGGCCTTCAGGGCGGCGTAGAAGGCCTTGTACTCCGGCGAGCCGGGCCGGATTTCCGGGTTGCCGGCCAGGCCGCTGGCCATGATGGTGACGGTGTCGTTGGTGGAGGTGTCGCCGTCAATGCTCACCATGTTGAAGGTGTCTGCCACCACGCCCCGCAGCGCCTGCTCCAGCACCGGGGCGGACACCGCCGCGTCGGTGGTGAGGAAGCAGAGCATGGTGCACATGTTGGGGTGGATCATGCCGGAGCCCTTGCAGATGCCGCCCATGCGCACAGGCTTACCGCCGATCTCCAGTTCCACGGCCACCTCTTTTTCCACCGTGTCGGTGGTCATGATGGCCCTGGCCGCCAGGGCGGAGCCCTGTTCGGAAAGGCTGGCGGCCAACGCGGGCGCCCCCTGCCGGATGGGCTCGATGGGCAGCACCTGGCCGATGACGCCGGTGGAGGCCACAATCACGTCGGAGGGATCCACCGAGAGGGCTTCCCCGGCGATGCGGCACATCTCCCAGGCCTTTTCCTCCCCGTCTGCGTTGCAGGTGTTGGCGTTGCCGGAATTGCAGATGACCGCCCGGGCCACGCCGTTTTCCAGGTTTTTCTTCGTCACCAGGATGGGCGCGCCCTTCACCAGGTTGCTGGTGTACATGCCCGCCGCCGCGCAGGGGACGGAGGAGAGGATCATGGCCAGATCCGGCTTGGATTTATTTTTGCGGATCCCGCAGTAGATGCCGCCTGCGGTGAACCCCTTTGCGGCCGTAACGCCGCCTTCGATGAATTTCATAGCTTACTCATGCTCCTTTTGCTGGGATGAATGTGGGGCGGCGGCCGGAGGGGCCGGCTGCGCCGCAGGCTAAAAGGCGGGGGGGAACAGCTTCAGCCCGGCGGTTTCCTCCAGGCCGAAGGCCAGGTTCATGTTCTGCACCGCCTGCCCGGCGGCCCCCTTCACCATGTTGTCAATGGCGGAAATGGCGATGAACGTGGAGGTGCGCTTGTCCAGGTGGAGGGAAATGTCGCAGAAATTGGAGTACCACACGTTCTTGATGTCCGCCACCCGGCCCTTGGGCAGCAGGCGGATGAAATACTCCCCGCCGTACCTTTCCCGGTACGTTTCCTCCAGCTGCTCCAGGGTGACGCCGGGCCTGACCCTGGCGTAGCAGGTGGCCAGAATGCCCCGGTTCACCGGCAGCAGGTGGGGCACAAAGGTGAGCCGCACCGGCGCGCCCGCCGCCTTGGAAAGGGTCTGCTCCATCTCCGGGGTGTGGCGGTGGGCCGCCACCTTGTAGGCGGTGAAGGCCTCGTTCAGCTCGGGGTAATGGGTGTTCTGGGTCATCTTCCGGCCTGCGCCGGTGACGCCGGACTTGCAGTCCGCCACAATGCCGTCCTTCTCAATCAGGCCGGCCTCCAGGGCGGGGTACAGGGCCAGGGGCACCGCCGTGGTGTAGCACCCCGGGTTGGCAATGAGCCGCTGGCCGCGGATCTTCTCCCGGAACAGCTCCGGCAGGCCGTAAACGGCCCTTTGGTGCAGCTCCCTGTCCAAAAAGCCGCCGCCGTACCATTCCTGGTACTCCTCCTCGCTCTCCAGGCGGAAGTCGGCCCCCAGGTCAATAAAGACCCTGCCCTTCCGGGCGCATTCCGCCGCCAGCTCCTGCGAAAGGCCGTGGGGCAGCGCGGCGAAAACCACGTCGCACTGCTCCACCACCTGCTCCTGGGTGCCGCACACCGGGCCGCACACCTGGTAGTAGGAGGGGTAGACCTCCCAAAGGGCCTTGCCCTCGAAGCTGACGGAGCTCACCGCGGCCAGCTCCGCCCCCGGGTGGCCGGTGAGCAGGCGGCACAGCTCTGCCCCTGCGTAGCCGGTAGCCCCCACAACGCCTGCTTTAATCATGTCCCTCATCCTTTCCTCCCTGTCCGGCCCGGCGTTCCTGCAGCAAATCCAGCACCCGCTGGGCCTCGCGCCGCACATTCTCCGGCGCGGGGCCGCCCAGCACCTTCCTGCCGTTGACGCAGCGCTCCAGAGAAATCGCCTCGTAAACATCGTTTTCAAACAAATGATGATACTCTTTGTATTTTTCCAAAGGAAGATTCTCCAATGTATACCCGTTGTCAATGCAGTAGGCCACAATGGCCCCCGTCACCTTGTAGGCGTCCCGGAAGGGGAGCCCCCTGCCCACCAGGTAGTCGGCGCAGTCGGTGGCGTTGATGAAGCCGCCGGCAGCGGCCTTCCGCATGTTTTCCGGCAGCACCCGCATGGTTTCCACCATGGGGATGAAGGCGGTCAGGCACATGCGGAGGGTGTCCACCGCGTCGAAAACAGCCTCCTTGTCCTCCTGCATGTCCTTGTTGTAGGCCAGGGGCAGGCCCTTCATCATGGTGAGCAGGGTGGTCAGGCTGCCGATGACCCGGCCGGTTTTGCCCCGCACCAGCTCTGCAATGTCCGGGTTCTTTTTCTGGGGCATAATGCTGGAGCCGGTGGAGAAGGCGTCGTCCAGCTCGACAAATTTGAATTCCCAGGAGCACCAGAGGATGATCTCCTCGGAAAAGCGGGAGAGATGCACCATGCAGATGGCGATGCAGGCGGCCAGCTCCATGCAGAAGTCACGGTCAGAAACGCCGTCCAGGCTGTTGCGGGTGGGGCCGGAAAAGCCCAGCAGAGAGGCCGTCATCTCCCGGTCCAGCGGGTAGGTGGTGCCCGCCAGCGCACCCGAGCCCAGGGGGCACACGTTCATGCGGCCGCAGGCGTCCTCCAGGCGGGAAATGTCACGCAGAAGCATCTCGGCGTAGGCCATCAGGTGGTGGCCGAAGGTGATGGGCTGGGCCCGCTGCAGGTGGGTGTAGCCGGGCATGACGGCGCCGCTGTGCTCTATGGCGCGGCGGCACAGCACATGCACCAGCTCTTCCAGCTGGCCCTGCAGGGCCCGGCACTGCCTGCGCAGGTACAGACGCACGTCAAGGGCCACCTGGTCGTTCCGGCTGCGGGCGGTGTGCAGGCGCTTGCCTGCGTCCCCCAGGCGGGCGGTGAGCTCGCCCTCCACAAAGGTGTGAATGTCCTCTGCGCCGGGGTCAATGGCCAGCTTTCCGCTTTCCAGGTCTGCCAGAATCCCTTCCAGGCCGGCGCAGATGGCCTGGGCCTCCTTCTGCTCTACAATGCCGCAGGCCCCCAGCATGGTGGCGTGGGCAATGCTCCCCTCAATGTCCTCCCGGGCCATGCGGCTGTCAAAGGAGATGGAGGAGTTGAAATCGTTCGTCGCCTTATCCAGTTCCTTGTGGAATCTTCCTGTCCATAGCTTCATGGCGAATTCTCCTTCATAAAAATGAAATCTGGGGATCGAAAACGGGATCGATCCCCAGAACGCGCACAGCGCCGTTTATTACCCCTTCTTGTTTTCCAGCTGCTGCTTCTTCCGGGCCTGTACCTGAATGGGCAGGCCGAACAGGTTGATGAACCCGGCGGAATCTGCCTGGTTGTAAACCTCGTCCTCGCTGAAGGTGGCAATGTCCTCGTCGTACAGGGAATAGATGGAGGAAACGCCCGCGTCGATGATGTTGCCCTTGTACAGCTTCAGCTTCACGTCGCCGGTCACCGTCTGCTGGGTGCTGGCGACAAAGGCGCTCAGGGCCTCCCGCAGGGGGGTGAACCACTGGCCGTCGTAGACGATCTCGGCAAATTTCTGGGCCACCAGCTGCTTGTAGTGGTAGGTGGCCTTGTCCAGGCAGATTTCTTCCAGCTTGTTGTGGGCGTGGTACAGAATGGTGCCGCCGGGGGTTTCGTACACGCCCCGGGACTTCATGCCCACCAGCCGGTTTTCCACAATGTCGGCAATGCCGATGCCGTTGGCGCCGCCCAGCTTGTTCAGGGCGGTGATGAGCTCTACGCCGCCCATCTCTTTGCCGTCCAGCGCGGTGGGGATCCCCTTCTCAAAATGGATGGTCACATAAGAGGGCGCGTCCGGGGCCTGCTCCGGGGAGACGCCCAGCTCCAGAAAACCGGGCTTGTTGTACTGGGGCTCGTTGGCGGGGTCCTCCAGGTCAAGCCCCTCGTGGGAAAGGTGCCACAGGTTCTTGTCCTTGGAATAGTTGGTTTCACGGGTGATCTTCAGCGGGATGTTGTGGGCTTCCGCGTAGTCGATCTCCTCGTCGCGGGACTTGATGTCCCAGATCCGCCAGGGGGCGATGATCTTCATGTCGGGCGCGAAGGCCTTGATGGAAAGCTCGAAGCGCACCTGGTCGTTGCCCTTGCCGGTGCAGCCGTGGCAGATGGCGTCGGCCCCCTCCGCCTTGGCGATCTCCACCAGGCGCTTGGCGATGAGGGGCCGGGCGAAGCTGGTGCCCAGCAGGTACTTGCTCTCGTACACAGCGCCCGCCTGCAGGGTGGGCCAAATGTAATCCTCCACAAAGGAATCCTTCAGGTCGGCAATGTACAGCTTGGAGGCGCCGGTTTTCTTGGCCTTTTCCTCCAGGCCCGAAAGCTCGTCCCCCTGGCCCACGTCGGCGGCCACGGCGATGACCTCGCAGTTGTCGTAGTTTTCCTTCAGCCACGGGATGATGATGGAGGTGTCCAGCCCGCCGGAGTAAGCCAGAACTACTTTCTTAATCTGTGCCATAAGTAACGTCCCCTTTATGATCAGTTCAAAATAATGTGCGGATGTTTCTTTCTCCTTCCATGATTCATTATACACGTTTTCTGCAAGAAATCAAGAGTTTTATGCATAAATATTCAGTTTGTGGATTTTACACCAGATTCCACGGAAAAACGCAGAGAAATCTATGCTGGTTTTGCAGCCTGCCCGGCAGCGGGGGCGCAGGGGAGGGGGCGGGCGGCGGAAAATCCTTGTATTTTCCCCAAATCCTGTATAAAATAGGAAGGGGATCAATAGAATGGAGGTGGCGCTGCATGGAAGCACAGCACGTCCCCGCCGCGGGCGGGGAGCTTTGGGACCTGTACGACGGCAGGCGCAGGCCGCTGGGGAAAACCCACCGGCGGGGCCTGCCCCTGGCCCCGGGGGAGTACCACCTGGTGGTGGAGATCTGGACGGTAAACCGGCAGGGGCAGATCCTGCTCACCCTGCGGGACCCGCAGAAGGACGCCTACCCCGGCCTGTGGGAGGTGACGGGCGGCTCTGCCCTGGCGGGGGAGACCAGCCGCCGGGCCGCCTGCCGGGAGCTGCGGGAGGAAACGGGCCTGAAAGCGGAGGAGGGGGAGCTGACCCTGCTGTACACCTCCCGGGAGCCCGCCGTGTTTCGGGACATTTACCTGCTGCGCCGGGACGCGCCCCTGGAATCCCTCACCCTGCAGAAGGGGGAAACGGCAGACGCCCGCTGGGCCGCGCCGGAAGAGTTCGCCCGCCTTCTGCGGGAGGGGAGGTCCATCCCCCAGTTTCAGGGCAGGCTGGATTTCCTGCTGGAAAAGGGCCTGCTGCGGCCGTAAGCACTGGAAACACATGACATAGAAAAGACAGGAGGTTTTTCCCATGACTGGATGGAAAGAGCGCAATGTATATGAATGGAAGGACAATCCCTTTGAGGCAATCGGGAAGGACTGGATGCTGGTGACCGCCGGCACCCGGGAAAAGAGCAACACCATGACGGCCAGCTGGGGCGGCGTGGGCGTGCTTTGGAACAAGCCGGTGGCTTTTTCCTTTCTCCGCCCCCAGCGGTATACGCTGGAATTTCTGGAGCGGGAGGAATACTACACCCTGGCCTTTTTCGACGAGGGGTACCGTTCTGCGCTGAGCTTCTGCGGCTCTAAAAGCGGCAGGGACGTGGACAAATGGAAGGAGACGGGCCTGACCCCCGCCTTTGACCTGGCCCCCTTCCCGGCAGAGGCCCGGCTGGTGCTGGTGTGCAAAAAGCTGTACCGGCAGGACATGGAGCCGGGGTGCTTCCTGGACGAAGCCCTGGCAGAGCAGCATTACCCCCAGAAGGACTTCCACCGGGTGTTTGTGGGGGAGATTGTGAAGGTATTGGAAAAAGAGGAGTAAAAAGAGGGGGCGGCCCCTCTTTTCCGCTCCTCCCAATACCGGCCTGCGCCCGCGGAGGGCGCGGGCAGAGTCGGGGACGGGCCGGCAGAACCGCCCGTCCCCCTGGAATATTTGAGAGGAGCTTTATGTTAGAGATCAAAGGAAAATACAGCGAAGCAAAAATTTTTACAGATGTGGTGGATCAGGAATCCCTGGCCCAGGTGGCGGAGCTGTGCAGCCAGCCCTTCACCGAGGGCAGCCGCATCCGCATGATGCCGGACATCCACGCCGGGGCGGGCTGCACCGTGGGCACCACCATGACCATTACCGGCAAGGTGGTGCCCAACCTGGTGGGGGTGGACATCGGCTGCGGCATGGAGACGGTGCGCCTGCGGGAAAAGCGGGTGGAACTGCAGAAGCTGGACAAGCTGATTTATGAAAAAATTCCCTCCGGGTTTTCGGTGCGGGCCAAAACCCACCGGTACTTTGCCCAGACGAACCTGCACAGCCTGCGCTGCCGGGAAAAGGTGAACCTGGACCGGGCCCGGAAAAGCCTGGGCACCCTGGGCGGCGGCAACCACTTCATTGAGTTGGACCAGGACGGGGAGGGGAACCTGTACCTGGTGGTGCACTCCGGCAGCCGCCACCTGGGGGTGGAGGTGGCCTCTTATTACCAGAACGAGGGCTACCGGGCGCTGAACGGCAGCAGCCGGGAGGATGAGGAGCGGCTGATTGCCGGGCTGAAGGCCCAGGGCCGGGCGAAAGAGATTCAGAAGCAGCTGAAGATCCTGAAAAACGCCAAGCGCACCCCGGTGCCGCGGCATCTGGCCTATGTTGCCGGCGGCCTGCTGGAGCAGTACCTGCACGACATGAGGATTGTGCAGGAGTTCGCCCTGCTGAACCGCCGGGCTATGGTGGACGAGATCGTGAAGGGAATGGGCCTGCACGTTGCGGATCAGTTTACCACCATCCATAATTATATCGACCTGGAGCACAACATCCTGCGGAAGGGGGCCGTCTCCGCCCAGGCGGGGGAACGGCTGCTCATCCCCATCAATATGCGGGACGGCAGCCTTATCTGCCTGGGGAAGGGGAACGAGGACTGGAACTGCTCCGCCCCCCACGGGGCCGGGCGGCTTATGAGCCGCTCCGCCGCCAAGCAGTCGTTCACCGTGTCAGAGTTTAAAAAGCAGATGGCGGGGGTGTACACCACCTCGGTGGGCAAGGCCACCCTGGACGAATGCCCCATGGCCTACAAGAGCATGGAGGACATTGCGGGGAATATTGGGGACACGGCGGAAATCCTCACGGTGCTGAAGCCGGTGTACAATTTCAAGGCCGGGGCGGAGTAAGCCCCCGGCGGGCTTACCGGGTGAGGATGCCGTTGCCGGACGAGAGCAGGATGAGGATCTGCTCCTCGTAGCCGGTGTCCGCGTTGATATACACCAGCACCTGGTCGCCGTTTTCCCCCTGGCAGAGGAATTCGTAGGTGAGCACCTCGTTCAGGCCCGCGGTGGGGATCACCGCCAGCCGCCCTTCCCCCGCCGTCAGGTGGGGGCTCACCCGCTGGCGGGCTTCCTCCATGGTGAGGGCGGGCTGGGGGGCTTCCCGCTGGCGGTGGTTCATCAAAAAGCCGGTGGCGTTGTACTCGAGGATGCTCCCGTCGTCCAGCGCCACCGAAACCTTGATCAGATCCGGGTAATAGGTGACGCCGTTTTCCTCATAGGCGTAGTTCAGCGTACAGATGTTGTCGTTGATCACATAGTAGCTTTCCCGCATGCCGGTGATGCCGTGGCTTTCAAAAAAGCCGACGGCCGCCGCCGCCGCGTCCTCATAGGAAAGCACGGCGGTTCCCACAGAGCGGCTGTCGATGAGAGCCACCGGGTAGCCCCCCAGGCGGGAGATGGTGATCCGCTTGGTGCCGCCGGAAAAGTTGTAGGTGGCCAGGTTGCCCTCGGTGTCGCCGTCGTGCTGCAGTTCGCTCTGGGAAACGCCCAGGAATTGGGCGGCGCTGTTCTGGGCGTTCCCCTGGCGGATCTCCTCCTTGCCTTCCAGAAAGGCAGGCTGCTTTTGGGCGATGTGGTCAGAGAAGGGGCCGTCGTAAATCAGCGTGGGGTAATCGGTGAAATTGTCCTCGGTTTCCTTAAAATCCCCCGGCTGCCCGCCGCTGAAGTCCGTGTCTGCGCTTTGCAGGCTTTCCCGCAGGCGCTTGGCGTATTCGCCCATCTGCTTCATGGACTGGTACTCCTCCTCGGTGATGCTGCCCCCGGCGGAGATGCGGGAGGAGAGGGACATGGCGAAGTCGCCCGCCTGGGTAATGAACCGGCTGGCCTCAAACAGGCTCCCGTCCGAGAGGGGCAGAACGGCCAGGGCGGCCTTGGCCATGCTGGCTTCCCGCATCAGGCGGGCGGCCAGCCCGTTCTGCTGGGTGGCTGTATTGGCGTAAATGCTTTTGTTCAGCGTGGTTTCCATGGAAGAGACGCAGTCGTTCAGGTCTCCCAAAGCCCGCTCGTAGGTGTAGTTCAGGTCCCGGCGGTAGCGGGCGGCTTCTGTGTACCCGCTGATGGTCGTCCCGCCAAGAACCAGGATAACGGCGATGATAAAGGTTATCATAACAATCCGGTACCTTTTCCTTTTTTGCAAATTCTTCACATCCTCTGCTGCGTGTTCTTCCTTATTGTGGCCGGAAGGAAGCGGATTATTCCCGGCCTGGGGAACACGGGGACGTGAAGAATGGCGGCGGGAACGGCCCCCGCCGGTTTTGCGACAAAAAGCCCACCGCTGGAGGCGAACCGGTCCAGATTGAGTGAACAGCACAAAAAGGGTCCTGAGCAGGAATATTCGATTTTAGCAGGAGTGGCGCCAAGCGGTGTTACTCCTGTTTTAACATGCTTTAGCGGAAAGACACTCCCCGGCTCAGCCGAGGGGGAGAAAGAGGAGGATTTATTTGAATAAAATTGCGGTCGGACAGCTTAAAAAACAGGAGGCCTTTTCGATGAAAGAAAAAGAGATAGAAAGTTTATAGAAC
>DVMK01000224.1 GCA_018715025.1 Candidatus Caccousia avistercoris | reverse complement strand
CTTGAGCTGCTTTTCCATATAGCTCAGCACCTGATCCATGTACAGGTAAATTTCCGGCATGCGTTCCCACTCCTGTGGGGTGTACTGGGTCATTTCCCCGACCCATTGTTCAATCGCGTCAGATACAGGCTCCATAGCATATTGCTCCTTTTTTATTCGGGCACGGTTTCCCCGCGCCTTGCCTTGGCAGGCTGGTGGGAATACTGGCTGGGGGGAAGCCCCATGTATTTTTTGAACACCCGGGAAAAATAAAGCTGGTCAGAAAACCCGGTGGAATAGGCTACCTCCCCCACCGAGAGGGTCCCCGTTTCCAGCAGGGCCGCCGCCTTGTTCATGCGGAAGCGAAGCAGGTATTCGTTGGGGGGCATGGAAAGGTTTTCCATAAACAGCCGGTACAGGTGGCTGCGGCTGATGCCGGCGCTGGCGGCGATGTCCTCCACGTCGATGTCGCGGGAATAGTTGAATTCGATAAACCGGGCCGCCTTCTGTACGTACTCGTAACCGCCCGCCCGCCTGGCAGAAGAGCCCCCGAAGGCTTCCATCAGCTCTGCCAGGAACAGCAGAAGGCCGGCCTGCACCCTGGCTTCCCCGGCGGGGGTAGCGCAGGAAAGGCCGCTGATTTCTTCCAGGCGGGCTGGCAGGGAGGGTGAGGTGAAGTGAAACACCGGGTTCTGGGCGGAAAGGCCCGTCTGCTCCACCAGGCGCTTGGCGTCGGTGCCGTTGAAGCCAATCCAGCAGTACTGCCAGGGGGCGTCCTTGTCCGCCTGGTAAGAGGCCACGGCGTCAGGCACCAGAAGGAAGCCGTCTCCGCCGGAAAGCCGGTAGTCCCGCCCGCCGAAGGAGAAAATCCCCCGCCCGGAGGTAACGCAGTGAATGAGGTAATGGTCGCGCACCGCCGGCCCCCAGGCGTGGCCGGCGGAGCATTTCTGAATCCCGCAGCTGTACACGGCAAGGCCCAGGCTGCTGTGGATGGACACCTTGAAGGAGTGCCGGAAAACGTCGTTTGTCAATTCCTTCTCCGCCTTTCTGTTTCCCATTATATAATATCACCCCGGCAGATTGCAATGGAATGGGAAAATATTCCCCGGGGAGCGGTGAGAAAAATGAGGAATATGAAAAAAGAAAAAACAAATTATGAAAAATGAATTGAAATTGGAAATCGCATCGGTTATAATAATAACAATCTTTGCTTTTTCCAGCTTTTTGAGGCAGCGCTTCAAAAAATCCCCAGCGTGAAGGAAAGACCAGCATGGTTTTCCGGGGCTGGGCGGGCCCCCGGTTTTGCATGGCGCCGCTTTCAGGGCCATTGCCGGCCCGGCCGGGAACGCGCCCAACCTCTGAATCCCTGCGGCCTTGCCTTTTCCGTTCTGGACTCGCCTTGCAAAAGGGAACCCCGCCCGGCGGCGGGCGGTTTCCTGTTTTTCTGCAAGAGAGCCGGGGCGGGCCATTTTATCTTGTCAAAGGAGAAATCGACTATGCCCATGTTGTTAGCGTTGGACACGAACGACCCGGTTGTCCTGTCCCTGACGATCCTGCTGGCCGGCCTTGTGGTCGTGTTTCTGGTACTGATTGTGCTGATTTGGATTGTCAAAGGGTACGGCACCCTTATCTACAAGAGCACGCATAAGGACGAGACAGAGCAAGCGCCCGCCGCGCCGTCTGTTCCGGCTCCTGCCGCTCCTGTTTACGCCGCCCCGGCCCCTGTGGCGGAGGAAGGCATCCCCGGCGAAGTGATTGCCGCCATTGCCGCCGCCGTTTACTGCACAGAGGGCGTATCCGCCTCTGCCATTCGGTCTGTCCGGCGCTCCCGTTCCGCTTCCCGCTCTGCGTGGGCGACAGCCGGCATCCTGGAGAACACCCGTCCTTTTTAACAGGCAGTTCGGTTTTCTCATTGTGAATGGTTATTTTCAGAAAGGAAAGGTGTTTCTATGGAGATTTTGAACGGATTTGTGGAATCCCTCCAGGGAATCTGGGAAACCTCCGGCTTTCTCGGCAACGATCCCCGCAACTACATTATGATTCTCATCGCCCTGGTTCTGCTGTACCTGGCCATCAAGAAGGAATTCGAGCCGCTGCTCCTGCTGCCCATCGCCTTCGGCATGCTGCTGGTGAACGTGTTCCCGGGCATTACCGCTTACCCTTCCACCGAGCTGCAGCTGGTGACGGATTACATGGCCGCCCACAACGGCGCGGCGGGAAATTACGCCACTGTGGTGATGGACGGGCTTCAGTATTATGAAATTCCCACCAACGGCGGCCTGTTCTACTACCTGTACCAGGGCGTGAAGCTGGGCATTTACCCGCCCCTCATCTTCCTGGGCATCGGCGCCATGACGGACTTCGGCCCCCTTATTGCCAACCCCAAGAGCTTCCTGCTGGGCGCGGCTGCCCAGCTGGGCATTTTCCTCACCTTCATCGGCGCTATGGCGCTGGGGATTTTCACTCCTCAGGAAGCTGGTTCCATCGCCATCATCGGCGGCGCGGACGGCCCCACCGCCATTTATGTGACCACCATGCTGGCGCCTCATCTGCTTGGCCCCATCGCCGTGGCGGCCTATTCCTACATGGCGCTGGTTCCCATCATCCAGCCTCCCATCATGAAGGCGCTCACCACCAAGAAAGAGCGCAGCGTAGTTATGGAGCAGCTTCGCCCTGTCTCCAAGCTGGAAAAGATTCTGTTTCCCATCATCGTCACCATTCTCATTGCGCTGCTTCTGCCTGACGCAGCCCCGCTGGTGGGCATGCTTATGCTGGGCAACCTGATGCGTGAGAGCGGCGTGGTGTCCCGCATTTCCAACACCGCTCAGAACGAGCTGATGAACATCATCACCATCTTCCTGGGCGTCACCGTGGGCGCTACCGCCACCGGCGAGGTGTTCCTCACTCCTCAAACTCTGGGCATCATCGTGCTGGGCCTGCTGGCCTTCAGCTTCGGCACAGCCGGCGGCGTGCTCTTCGGCAAGCTGATGTACAAATTCTCCGGCGGCAAGATCAACCCGCTCATTGGCTCTGCCGGCGTTTCCGCCGTTCCCATGGCGGCCCGCGTTTCCCAGAAGGTGGGCCAGCAGGAAAACCCTGGCAACTTCCTGCTCATGCACGCTATGGGCCCCAACGTTTCCGGCGTAATCGGTTCTGCCGTGGCGGCGGGCGTTCTCATCAGTATCTTGAAATAAGCTGAAATTTCCATTTGTTTACACTTCTACCCGCACACAAAGGAACGCGTGTGCGGGTAGCTTTGTCTTAGGAGGATGTCTTTTGAGCCATTTGACAGAACTGAGAAAAAAAGCGCTGGAAAAGGAATTTTCCCGGATGAACGGCCGCCAGCGGGAGGCCGTGTTCTGCACCGAGGGCCCGCTTCTGGTGCTGGCCGGCGCGGGCAGCGGAAAAACCACCGTGCTGGTGAACCGCATTGCCAATATCATCCGTTATGGAAGCGCTTACCATTCGGAGGAGGAGGGGAGCCTTACCCCGGCGGACGCCGCCGCCATGGAAGCCTACGCCGACGGGGAAGCCCCCCTGCCGGAGGACACCCGCGCCCGCATGGCTCAGGACCCCTGCAGGCCCTGGCAGGTGCTGGCCATCACCTTCACCAACAAGGCGGCAGGGGAGCTGAAAAACCGCCTGATTGCCATGCTGGGGGAGGAGGGGGGCGAAATCTGGGCTTCCACCTTCCATTCCACCTGCGCCCGCATCCTGCGCCAGTTCGGCGACCGGCTGGGCTACACCAGCCATTTCACCATTTACGACACCGACGATTCCCGCCGGCTGATGAAGGAATGCCTGCGCACCCTGGGAATTGAGGAAAAGGTGCTGTCTCACAAGGCGGTGCTCAACGAAATCTCCCGGGCGAAGGACAGCCTCGTTTCCCCGGAGGAATTTCTGCAGGCGGCGGGCCGGGACAACCGGCTGGCGCTCATCGGGCAGGCCTACAAGCTGTACCAGGCGAAGCTGCGGTCGGCCGACGCCATGGATTTTGACGACCTCATCTCCCTTACCGTACACCTGTTCCAGGAATGCCCCGACGTTCTGGAGCATTTTCAGCGGAAATTCCGCTACATTATGGTGGACGAGTACCAGGACACCAACCACGCCCAGTATATGCTGGTAGAGCTTCTCTCCCGCAGGCACCGGAACCTGTGCGTGGTGGGCGACGACGACCAGAGCATTTATAAATTCCGGGGCGCCACCATCGAAAATATCATGAGCTTTGAGAAAACCTTCCCCCACGCCAGGCTGATCCGCCTGGAGCAGAATTACCGCTCTACCCAGAACATTCTGGACGCGGCCAACGCCGTCATTTCCAACAACCTGGAGCGGAAGGGGAAAACCCTTTGGACGGAAAACCCCCGGGGGCGGAAAATCGCCCTGTACACCGCCGTGAACGAGACGGGGGAGGCGGAGTATATTACCAAGCAGATTCTGGAAGGGGCGGTTTCCCGCAAATTTTCTGATTACGCCGTCCTGTACCGGATGAATTCCCAGTCCAGCACCCTGGAGCGGATGTTCGTCAAATCCGGCGTGCCCTACCGCATGCTGGGTGGGCTGCGGTTCTATGAGCGGAAAGAGATCCGGGACATGATCGCTTACCTGAGCGTCGTCAATAACCCGGAGGACGAAATCCGCCTGCGCCGCATCATCAACCAGCCCAGGCGCAGCATAGGGGAAAAAACCATTGCCCAGGCGGCGGAGATTGCCGCAGGGCTGGGGCAGAGCATGTTCGAGGTGATTTCCCATGCGGATGAGTTTGAGCCGCTGAAGCGCTCTGCGGCAAAGCTGCTTCCCTTTGCCGCCCTGATTCAGGAGCTGCAGAAGGCTTCGGAAACCATGGCCCCAAGCGACCTGTATCAGCTTCTGCTGGAAAAGACCGGCTACCCCCAGTACCTGCGGGAGACGGAGGAGGAAACGGCCCAGGACCGCATCGACAATATGAACGAGCTTTTGTCCAACCTTCGCCAGTACGAGCAGGACAACGGGGAGGAGGCCACCCTTTCCGGCTTTTTGGAGGAGGTTGCCCTCATGACGGATGTGGACAACCTGGACGAGAGCGTGGATGCCGTGGTGATGATGACCATGCACTCTGCCAAGGGCCTGGAATTTCCCTGCGTGTTCCTGCCCGGCTTTGAGGAGGGCGTTTTCCCGGGGATGCAGGCCATCTACAACCCGCAGGAAATTGAGGAGGAGCGCCGCCTGGCCTATGTGGCCATCACCCGCGCCCGGGAAGAGCTTACCATTGTAAACGCAGAAAGCCGCATGCTGTTCGGCAGCACCAACCGGAACAAGCCCTCGCGCTTCTGCCTGGAGATTCCGGAGGAGCTGGTGGACCGCGCCCGCGCCCGGGATTGGAAAAAGCCGGAGCCCGGCACGGTGCTGCCGGTTTCGTACCGGGAAACCAGGGCGGCCGCCTTCCAGTCTGCCCGCAGCTTCGGCCCGGCGGCGGTGGCCCGGGCAGAAAAGCCGGCAGCCGCCTTCCGCCCCGGGGACGCGGTGCTGCACAAAACCTTTGGGGAGGGGATGGTGATCTCTGCCTCCCCCATGGGCAACGATACTTTGCTTGAGGTGGCCTTCGAGCGGGTGGGCACCAAGAAAATCATGGCCAACTATGCCCGCCTGCAGAAGCTGTAACCGTCCTGTCTCAGAAAAGCAGAAAGAAAGGAGCCGCACATGAAACAGTTTTGGAAGGATTTCAAAAATTTTGCCATC
>DVMK01000223.1 GCA_018715025.1 Candidatus Caccousia avistercoris | reverse complement strand
CTTTTTCAGTACCAGGAAGAAGCCGGCAAACAGCATGGCCAGCTCTTTCAGCACAAAAACCGCCAAAAACGGGATGAGGACCGGCATTTTAATGGCCAGACAGATGGCCACCGTGCCCTGGGTAAGCTTGTCCGCCAAAGGGTCCAGCAGCTTCCCAATCTCTGTAAACTGATGGAAGCGCCTGGCGATCATGCCGTCAAACATGTCGGAAAGGCCCGAGAGCACCAGGCAGACGGCCGCCGGGAAAATCTGCTCATTCATATAATAATACACAAACGGAGGAATTAGCAAGATCCTCAGCACAGAAAGTCCGTTCGGCACATTGATATTCTTGTTCCAGGTCTTCATCCTCATTCTTCCTCTCAAAAGGTTTCGTTACTCCTGGGCAAACAATTGGGCCACGGGGTTTTCCTCATACAGAACCCCGTACAGCCGCGACTCCCCCAGCGTTTCCGGGGGAAGGGGTTCCCCGTCCGCCTTCAGGTAAGGCAGCGCCAGGGTGAGCAGGGCGCACAGCAGCACAGCAAACACCGCGCCCTTCAGCGCGCCGAACAGGGCCCCCAGCAGGCGGTTTACCATGTTCAGCCCCGGCAGGTGGAAAAACAGGTCCAGCGCCCGGCCCGCCAGGAACACCAGCAGCTGCAGCGCCACAAACAGCACCACCGCCGCAATGATCCGGATGAAATTGTATTCCAGAGGCGTGGCGGCGTGGCTCTGCCCCACCATGCCGCAGAACAGGTCGGCGGCAAAGCCGGAAAGCACCGCAGAGGCCGCCAGGGCGAAAATGCCCCCCACGAACCCCACCGCCGTGCGCACAATCCCCTGCTTCAGCCCCAAAAACAGGCTGATCAGAATGACGGCGGCCAAAATAATATCCAGTACAAAGCCCATGAAAGAACTCCTTCCCGGGGCGGGCCCGCAGGCCGCGCCCCGAAGTCATAAACGAGGGAACACCCCACTACTATACCATAGATCCGCCGCCGGCACAAGCTACAGGGGGCACTCGGGCAGGGGGAAGCCTGACACCGCGTCTGTGAAATTCAGCCCCGTCCTGGCCAGCATGTCCAGGCAGGGGGTGGAGGAGTTCTCGCTCCCGTTGATGCTGAGCGTTTCCGCCCTCTGCTGGTCAGAGATAATCCAGATGGCGTTGGGCCGCCGCTTTGTTTCCTGCATTGTGGTTTCTCCTTCCCTTTCTCACAAGGATGCCGCCGTTCCCGGCGCAGGCGGGCGGCCTGTCAGCCGTCCCATTCCAGCAGGCGGATTTCTGAAACCCCCAGCACGTAGGCGGAGGTTTCGTCCCGCAGGGCGATGGCGGCGGCGTCCTCCCCGGCTTCCGCCTGGGCCAGCAGCACGCCCTCGGCAATGGAGTAGGCGTACACCGTGCCCCCCGCCAGCACCGCAGCGGTATTGCCGAACAAGGCCACCGAATCCGGCGCTTCCGGCAGGGAAAAGGCCGCCTTCCGGCCCCCGGCGTCCAAAAGCACCAGCTCGCCGCTGGCCGCGTCGGTGTAGGGCAGCAGGGCCAGGGCGGTAATTCCGCCGCCCCCGGCGTAGGCGGCAAGCTGGCGGCCGTCGTACTGGTACTCCGTCACCCTGCCGGAGGCGTCCACCAGGGCGGCGAGGCGGTCGCCCACAGCGGCGGCGGTGCCGTCTTCATACCAGAAGGCGTCCAGCAGCATGTTTTCCTCGTACTCTGCCGCCGGCTCCACGCTTTCGCTGCTGTTCAAATCCAGCAGGTAAAGGCAGGAAACCAGGCCGCCGTCCCTGGCGAAAAGGCCGCCCACCAGCGCCTGGGTGGCGTCGCTGTTCAGCGCCGCCGCACTGGGGTAGCAGCTGGAAAATTTATATTCAAACTGGCGCTCGTTCTGGTCGTTGTACACCGTGAGCTGCCCCAGGTAGCCGTCGCTTTCGGTCAGCAGGGCGTAATGCCCCCCAGAGGAGATGGCCCCGCCCAAAATATTGCCCTCGGCGCTGCCCTTCTGCAGGGTGCGGCTTCGGCTTTCCACCTGGTAGCCGCTGCCCCCCAGGTTGTACAGCAGCATCTCCTGGCCGGAAAGGCGCAGCACCGGGAAGCTGAAGCTGTGCTGGCGGCTGGCCACCTCTTTTCCGGTGCCGTTGAGCACCGTCAGGTGGGTGTCGCTCACCATCACCGCTTCGCCGCTGCTGGAAGCAAAATTTTTCGGGGAAACCACGCTTCCGGTAATGGCGGCCGGGTAGCCGTCGCCCACCCCCATGCCTACCACCTGCTCCTGCACCCAGTCCAAAATATTTTCCGGGGTGAGGTTCGCACGGTTCACCCACAGCACCAGCCCGGCCACCGCCGCCAGAAGCACCAGGATGACACGGTACACCCAGGAGGGGATCCTCTTTTCCCGGCCCCGGCGGCGGCGTTTTCTGCGGCGAACCGGGGCCCCCGTATCCTCCGCGTAATATTTTGCCTTTTTACTGCTCATGGTATCCCTCCTGGAACCCGCCGGGCGTGCCCAGGAAGCCGGGGTAAAAGACCCGGTTCAGGGCCAGACCCTGGGGCGGGGCGGTGGGGCCTGCCAGGGCGCGGTCGCGCCCTGCCAAAACAGCCGGAATATCCTGGGGAGAAAGCTTCCCCTGGGCCGCGTAAAGCTGGGTGCCCACCAGGATGCGCACCATGTTGTACAGGAAGCCGTCCGCCGCCACCGTGTAGACCAGGGCGTCCCCCTCCCTGTGCCAGCGGGAGCAGGAGATGGTGCGGGTCAGGTCGCCCCGGTCGCGCCCGTCCATGGTGCAGAAGGAGGTAAAGTCGTGCCTGCCCAGAAAGCAGGCGGCCGTCTGGTTGAGAAGCTCCAAATCCAGGCTGTAATAATAATGGAGCGCGCGGCCGCGCAGAAAAGGATTGCGCGCCCTGGCGTTCCAAATTGTATACTGGTATTCCTTCCCCAAGCAGGAATACCGGGCGTGAAAATCCTCCGGCACCTCCCGCACGTCCAGCACCGCCATGGAATCCGGCAGAAAGTGGTTCAGGGCCGCCATGAGCCTGGCGCAGGGAATATCGCGCTCCACCTTGACGCTGACGCAGAAGCACCGGGCGTGCACGCCGGCGTCGGTGCGGCTGCAGCCCTTGCAGTCGGGGCGCTGGCCCAGCACCCTTTCCAGCGCGTCCTGAAAGGTCTCCTGCACGGAGGAGGCGTTTTTCTGCACCTGCCACCCGTGGAAGCAGGAGCCGTCGTAGGCCAAAGCCAGCAGCAGGTTCCTCATGGGGACTCCTTTCCCTTCCGGCATGCTTCCAGCATACCCGAAGAATCTCAACATTTCATCAACCGCGGCCGCGGCAGTCTAAGGTGGTGGGGTGAAGGGGGCGCCGTGCGCCGGTGGCGCACAAACAAGGCGCCGACCGAAGCGGCAGCGGAGACCCAAAGCCCCGCAAATTGCCGTGCAACGGTCTTAAAATAGCGCGAAGGGTTCTTTTGCAGGGAACCCTGCAAAAGAATGCTTCGATGCGTGACGCGGCTTTGCCGTGTCACAGGGCAAACAAGCAGGGAGCGCAGCTCCCGATTCTGCGATCCTCCGCGCACCCTGTTGGGGGGCATCGACAGTCTGAGGCCTTCTTTAGAAAACCATCCAATTGTAAAAGATTTGTTGAAATAAATCGATTGTTTTATAAATTTCCGGGGCCCTCAGGTAAGCGCGCCGGGAAGGAAAATGTTCAGGGCCACCACGGCGGCGCACACCAGGGCGGCGGCGGCGCTGGCGGCGGCGTCCGCAGGGCCGGCGTGGAGCACCTTCATTTTCGTGCGGCCCTCGCCCCCGTGGTAGCACCGGCATTCCATGGCCATGGCCAGGTCGTAGGCCCGCCGGAAGGAAGAGACAAAGAGCGGGATGAGAATGGGCAGCAGGGCCTTCACCCGCTGCATGAGCCCGCCGCTTTCCAGGTCGGCCCCCCTGGCCTTCTGGGCGCTCATGATCTTGTCCGTCTCCTCCAGCAAAGTGGGCACGAAGCGCAGGGCGATGGTCATGATCATGGCGATCTCGTGCACCTTCACATGGAACACCTTCAGCGGCTTCATCAGCCGCTCAATGGCGTCGGTGAGGGCGGTGGGTGAGGTGGTAAAGGTGAGCACGGCGCTGAGCAGGATGAGGCTGACGATGCGCACGGCGATGAACACCGCGTTGCTGACGCCGCCGGACTTAATCTCCATAAACCCGATTTTCAGCAGGGTTTCGCCGCCGCCGTAAAACAGGTTCAGCACCGAGGTGAACAGCACAATAAAGAGAATGGCCTTGATGCTTTTGAAATATTGGCGCAGCGGCACGCCGGAAAGCATCATCACCACCAGCACCGCCGCCACCAGAAGCAGCAGGGCGGGAAAATTCTGGGCCACAAACAGGAACACGATGAATGCGAAAATCAGGACAATCTTCACCCGGGGATCCAGCCGGTGAATGAGGGAATTTCCTGGGAAGTATTGACCTAAGGTGATGTCGCGGATCATGGGCGCACGCCTCCCTTCTCAAGCAGGGGAAGCAGCTGGCGCACCGCTTCCTCCATGGTGAGGGCCGTCCCCACCGGCCAGCCTCTTTCCCGCAGAAGGGAAAGGATTTTGGTGATTTGAGGCACCCGCAGGCCCATGGCCTCCAGCTCCTTGTCACGGGCGAAAATCTTCGCCGTCTCGTCAAACATGGCGGCGTGGGAATCGTTCATCACCAGAATGCGGTCGGCGGTGCGGGCAATGTCCTCCATACTGTGGGAAACCAGAAGCACGGTGTTCCCCCTCACCTTGTGGTAGCTGGTAATCTGCGCCAGCAGCACGTCCCGGCCCCTTGGGTCCAGGCCGGCGGTGGGCTCGTCCAGCACCAGCACGTCCGGGTCCATGGCGATCACCCCGGCAATGGCCACCCGGCGCTTTTCGCCGCCGGAAAGCTCAAAGGGGCTTTTGTCCAGAAAATCCTCAGAAAGGCCGACAAACTCCGCCGCCTTTCTGGCCCGTTCCTCCGCCTCCTGCGGGGAAAGTCCCATGTTGCTGGGGCCGAAGGAGATATCCTTCAGCACGGTTTCCTCAAACAGCTGATGCTCCGGGTACTGGAACACCATGCCCACCTGGAAGCGCACCTGGCGTATTTTTTTCGGATCCTCCCAAATGTCCCTCCCGTTCAGCAGCACCTGGCCGGAGGTTGGCTTCAGCAGGCCGTTGAGGGTTTGGATGAGGGTGGATTTTCCCGAGCCTGTGTGGCCGATGACCCCCACAAACTCCCCTTCCCCAATGGTAAGGCTCACATGGTCCACCGCTGTTTTGCAGAAGGGGGTGCCCTCCCCATAGGTATAGGTCAGATTCTTTAATTCGATAACTGCCATGTTCCTACCCTTTCCCTGTGTTGTATTTTCAAAGAATTGCCGTTTACGCCGGCTTTTTTGCCGCCGCCAGCAGCATCATTGGGCGGCGCAGCTCGTCCCGCATGCCGGGCTCCTCCAGCATGGCGGGGTCCGGCTCCGGCTCTGCCACGGCAGAAAGCGCGAACCCGGCCTCGAAAAGGGAGGAGAGGTACGTGGTGAGGGTGCGGTGGTATTTTACCACATGCTTCCCCAGAAAAACAGCGTCCCGCCTGCCCTCGGAAAAATAATGGTCCACCGGCCAGTGAAGAATTTCCCCCTGGCCGTCCCGGTACCAGTCCTGGGAACCGCAGGCGGTAAAGACGGGGTGCTCCACCGAAAAAACAAAGTCCCCGCCGGGCCGCAGGGTACTGTAAATCCTGCGGCAAAGCGCCGGAAAATCCTCGGTGTAGTGAAAGGCCAGAGAGCTGAGGACAACATCGAATTCCAGGGGCGGATATTCGTAATCCTCCATGGCGCAGGCCCTGTACTCCACCCCCGGGTCCTGGGTAAGCGCCCGGGCGCGGTCCAGCATATTGCGGGAAAGATCAATCCCCAGCACCGAGGCCGCCCCCTGCTGCCTGGCCCAGCGGCAGTGCCACCCGAAGCCGCAGCCCAGGTCCAGCACGCGCTTGCCGGTGAAATCCGGCATCAGCCGTTTCAGGGCGTGCCACTCCCCTGCTCCGGCCAATCCCTTCACCGAACGGGACATTTTGCAGTATTCCCGGAAAAATTCCGGGTTGTCATACTCGTTTTCCTTCACGGGGCCACCTCCTGTACAGGCGGCAGGTAGGCGGCCAGGGCCTCTACGCACTCTTCGGCGGTGAGGGTGCAGGGCATGGGGAAGCCCATCCCCTGCAGGCGGTAGGTGAGCTCGGTGGCCTGGGGCACGTCCAGCTGGTGCTGCTTCAGCAGCTCCACCTGGGCGAACACCTCCTGCGGGGCGCCGTCCAGCAGGATTTTCCCCCCGTCCATCACCACCACCCGGCCGGCCTCCACCGCTTCATCCATATAATGGGTAATAAGGACGATGGTGATGCCCTTCTCCCGGTTCAGCTTGTGGATGGTGGCCAGCACCTCGCTGCGGCCGCGGGGGTCCAGCATGGCGGTGGGCTCGTCCAGCACGATGCAGTCTGGCTGCATGGCGATGATGCCCGCGATGGCGATGCGCTGCTTCTGCCCGCCGGAAAGCTTGTACGGGGCGTTCAGGCGGAAGTCGTACATTTCCACCGCCTTCAGGGCCTCGTCCACCCGGCGGCGGATCTCCTCCGGCGGAACGCCCAGGTTTTCCGGGCCGAAGGCCACGTCCTCCTCCACCACGCTGGCCACCAGCTGGTTGTCCGGGTTCTGCAGCACCAGGCCCACCCGGCGGCGGATCTCATACACCACCGCTTCGTCCACCGTGTCCATGCCGTCCACAAAAACCTTCCCGCCGGAGGGGAGCAGCATGGCGTTGAACATTTTGGCAATGGTGGATTTCCCCGAGCCGTTGTGGCCCAGCAGCGCCACAAACTCCCCCTTGCGGATCCCCAGCGTCACGCCCTTCAGCACGTTGCGGGGCTCCTGCCCCTCTTCGGCGTCGTAGGCGAAGGTCACGTCCTGTGTCTGGATATAAGTCTTTTCACTCATCTTTATTCTCTCACTCCTTCGCTCCGCTTTTCCCGAAAGGCCCGGCCCTGTGTCAGCCGGGCTGCGCCCGGAAGATGGCGGTGGAGCCGCAGGGGAGGACGAGGCCGGAGTCCGTGACGGGCAGGCCGATCTCGCCGGAGGAAACGGAGCCTCCATATTTCTTTTGGAGAAAAATCCCCAGCATATACTCCATCACCGCGGGGGAAAGGCCGGTGGTGTAGGAATTCAGCAGGAAAAACAGGGGCTGCTCAGAAAGGATGGGCATGCAGAGCTCCAGCAGGCCGTAAAGCTGTTCCTCCAGCTTCCACACCTCGCCGCCCGGCCCCCGCCCGTAGGAGGGCGGATCCATGATGATCGCGTCGTAGGTGTTGCCCCGGCGGTGCTCCCGCTGGACAAACTTCACGCAGTCGTCCACCAGCCAGCGAATGGGCCGGTCTGCCAGGCCGGAGGCCGCGGCGTTTTCCCTGGCCCAGGCCACCATGCCCTTGCTGGCGTCCACATGGCACACGCTGGCCCCCGCCGCGGCGCAGGCCAGGGTGGCCGCGCCGGTGTACCCGAACAGGTTCAGCACCCGCACGGGCCGCCCGGCGGTGCGAATCGCCTCCATGGCGAAATCCCAGTTCACCGCCTGCTCGGGGAACAGCCCCGTGTGCTTAAAGCCCATGGGCTTTACCTGAAACCGCAGCTCCCGGTACCGGACGCCCCAGGCGGCAGGCAGCTTCCGCCGCTGCTCCCAGGCGCCGCCGCCGGAGGAGGACCGCCGGTACCGGGCGTGGGCCTGGCGCCAGCGGGGATCCTCCCGCGGGGTATTCCAGATGATCTGGGGATCCGGCCGGATGAGGATCACGTCCCCCCACCGTTCCAGCCGTTCCCCGGCAGAGGCGTCTATCAATTCATAATCTTCCCACTGTGCCGCTCTCACAGCAGCATCCCGCCTTTTCTAAAATTTTCCTCGCTTCCCGCCCCGGGGCGCTCAGGCCAGCCGGGTGCGCAGAACGTCGGCCACCTGGTTTGCCAGGACGGAGATCTGCTCCTCGTCCTCGCCCTCTACCATGACCCGCAGCAGGGGCTCGGTGCCGGAGGGGCGCACCACAATGCGGCCGCTCTTGCCCAGGGCCGTCTTGGCCTTCTCAATGCATTCCTTCACCTCTGCGTCTGTGTAGAACCGCAGCTTGCCCTCCGGGCTGGTGGTGACGTTCACCATCACCTGGGGGTACCGCTGCATGACGGTGGCCAGGCTGGAAAGCTTCGCCTCCCGGCGGCGCATGATGCTCAGAAGCTGAGCCGCCGTCATCTGGCCGTCGCCGGTGGTGGCGAAGTCCAGGAAAATCACATGGCCGCTCTGCTCGCCGCCGAAGTTGTAGCCCTCCAGCAGCATTTCCTCCAGCACGTACCGGTCGCCCACCTTGGTGGCCGCAAAGTGCATGTCGTTCTGGTCGCAGAACCGGTTGAAGCCCATGTTGGTCATAATGGTGCCCACCACGGTGGACTTTTCCAGCTTGCCCCGGGACTTCATGTCTGCGGCGCAGATGGCCATGACAAAGTCGCCGTCTACCAGGCAGCCGTTCTCATCCACCGCCAGGCAGCGGTCCGCGTCGCCGTCAAAGGCCACGCCCGCGTCCAGCTGGTGCTCTTTCACATAAGCCATGAGGGCTTCCATGTGGGTAGAGCCGCAGTTTTCGTTCACGTTCACCCCGTTGGGGCTGTCGAACAGCATGTGGCACTCGGCCCCCAGCTCGGTAAACAGCCGCTCCGCCGTGCGGGAGGAAGCCCCGTTGGCGCAGTCTATGGCAATGCGCAGTCCGTCCAGGGAGAAGGGGACCGTGCTCTTCACATGGTCCACATAGTCCCGCACCACGTTGGGGGCGGCGCTTACCGTGCCCAGGTCGCCCCCCACCGGGGCCGGCGGCACGGCGGCGTGGTCCAGCACAATGGCCTCAATCTGCTCCTCCAAAGCGTCCGGCAGCTTGTAGCCGTCGCCGCTGAAGATTTTGATGCCGTTGAATTCGCAGGGATTGTGGGAGGCGGTGAGCACAATGCCCGCGTCCGCCTTGTACTTCCCCACCAGGAAGGCCACCGCGGGGGTGGGCACCACGCCCAGCTGCACCACGTTGGCCCCCACGCTGCACAGGCCGGCGGTAATGGCGGCCTCCAGCATGTCAGAGGATTTGCGGGTGTCCTTGCCAATCAAAATTTTGGGGTGGCGGCGGTCCTCGTCGGTGAGCACCATGGCCGCCGCCCGGCCGATGTTCATGGCCATTTCACAGGTGAGCTCGCTGTTGGCAATGCCCCGCACGCCGTCGGTTCCAAACAATCTTCCCATACCATATCACTCCTAATTATAATCTGAATTATCCCATCCGCAGGCAGAGGCGCGGCTCCTCCCGCCCTGCTCATGCCTGCGGGGGAAAGGCCTGCGGGCGAACCCCGAGGGCCAAAACAGGCAATTAAAACAGCCGCTGCTGACCGCCGCCGTCCTCCCCCGGCGGGGTGAGGCCCAGGTGCAGGTAGGCCGCCCGGGTGGCGCACCGGCCCCGGGGGGTGCGGCTGAGGAAGCCGATCTGCATCAAATACGGCTCATACACGTCCTCCAGGGTGACGGCCTCCTCGCCGACGGCGGCGGCCAGGGTTTCCAGCCCCACCGGCCCGCCGTTGTAAAACTGGATCAGGGTGGTGAGCATGCGCCGGTCGTTGGCGTCAAGGCCGATTTCGTCCACCTCCAGCCGGTCCAGGCCCAGCTTGGCGCTTTCATAGGTGATGACGCCGCCGCTCATGACCTGGGCAAAGTCCCGCACCCGCTTCAGCATCCGGTTGGCGATGCGGGGCGTTCCCCGGGAACGGGAGGCGATCTCCAGCGCGCCCTCCGGCTCCACCGGGATCTCTAAAATTTTCGCGCTGCGGGCCACAATCCGGGCCAGCTCCTCCGGGGTGTACAGTTCCAGGCGCAGCACCACGCCGAACCGGTCCCGCAGGGGGGCGGAGATCTGCCCGGCGCGGGTGGTGGCCCCCACCAGGGTGAACCGGGGCAGCGGCAGGTGGTACGACGCCGCCATCTGCCCCTTCCCGGTAATGATGTCAATGGCGAAATCCTCCATGGCCGGGTACAGAATTTCCTCCACGCTGCGGGAAAGCCGGTGAATTTCGTCGATGAACAGCACGTCCCCCGGGTTCAGGTTGGTGAGCAGGGCGGCCAGGTCCCCCGGCCGCTCAATGGCCGGGCCGGAGGTGATGCGCAGGTTCACCCCCAGCTCGTTGGCGATGATGCCCGCCAGGGTGGTTTTGCCCAGGCCGGGCGGGCCGTACAGCAGCACATGGTCCAGGCTTTCCTTCCGCTGGCGCGCCGCCTCGATGAACACCGCCAGGTTTTCCTTCACCTTTTCCTGGCCGATATAGTCGGAAAGGGCTTTGGGGCGCAGGGGATTTTCCACCTCCGCGTCCTCCGGCACGTACTCCGGGGCCACCATTCTGTTTTCAAAGTCGTATTCGCTGCCGCCGTGTTCTGCGGCGTCCCATTCCTCGTTCACCCTGCCTTACGCCCCCTTTCCTCAAAATTTGGATCCCATCGCCTTCAGCGACAGGCGGATGAGCTCTTCGGTGGGCAGTGCGCTGTCAAACTGCGCCACCACGGCGGCGGCCTCCGCCGGGGTGTACCCCAGCACCGCCAGGGCGCTCACCGCGTTGGCGGCGTTCCCCGCCGCGCTGGGCACGCCGCCCATGCCCTGGGCGGGGGGAAGCTCCGCCGCGCCGGGGGCGCCCATCTTCTTCACCTTATCCTTCAGCTCCAGGGCGATGCGCTGGGCCAGCTTGGGCCCTACGCCGTTGGCCCGGGAGAGGGTTTTGCTGTCCCCCGCGGCCACCGCCAAAGCCACCTGCTCTGGGGAAAGCTCGCTGAGAATGGCCAGCCCCACCCGGGGGCCCACCCCGGAAACCGCCGTCAGCATGCGGAAGCAGTTCAGCTCGGCGCGGGTGGCGAAGCCGAACAGGTCCATGGCATCCTCCCGCACGTTCAGCTGGGTGTACAGCTTCACCTTCTCCCCCACCTGGGGCAGGGTGCGCAGGGTGCCCATGGAGGTGAGGCATTTCAGGCCCACGCCCCCGCACTCCACCACCGCCACGCCGGGCTCTATATGGATCAACGTGCCGTTTACACTGTAAATCACAACGGATTCCTCCCTGGTATTTTCGATCCCGGGCGGGCCAGCATGGCCCGGCGCAGGGCGCTGCCCGCCGCCTGCCCGTGGCAGATGGCCATGGCCAGCGCGTCGGCGGTGTCGTCCGGCTTCGGCATCTCCCGCAGGCACAGCAGGCGGCGGGCAGCCTCCATCACCTGGGGCTTCTTTGCCTGGCCGTAGCCGGTCACGGCCTGCTTCACCTGCAGGGGCGTGTACTCGAACACCGGCACCCCGGCCTGGCTGGCAGCCAGCAGGATGACCCCCCTGGCCTCTGCCACGCCGATGGCGGTGGTCTTATTATTCTGAAAATACAGCTTTTCCAGGCTCAGCGCCTGGGGCTTCGCCCGGGCCAAAAGCGCCCCCACCCCGGCGTAGATCTGCTCCAGCCTGCGGCCGAAGTCCTCCCCTGCCTGGGTTGTCACCGCCCCGTATTCCACCGGCACGTACCGCCCCCGCTCCGCGCGGATGACGCCGTAGCCCACAATGGCATACCCCGGGTCAATCCCTAAAACAATCAATCTCTCCACCTCCGGTGGGGAAGCCGCGCACTGGCCGCGTCCCGCGGCCCTGGGCCGGGTGCGGCACGACAACGCGCCGCCCGCGGTTTTTCCACGGTTCTGTCCGGTTTCCCGGCTGCTCCGCGCCTGCGGCAAGGACTTCACACACGACATTTTCCACTCTTGGTTATTATATCATAACTTTCCGGGCAGGAGAACCAAAATCCCGAAAAGAAGCGGCCCAGCCACAATTATTTTACCCTTAGTGGACAAATTCCAGAAGCTCCAGCAGCTCCAGGGGCGCGTCCACAGCGGCGTCGTACTCTGTGACAGAGCCAAAGCCGTACCGGGCCCACACGAAGGGGATCCCCGCCTCCCGGGCAGAGTCCAGGTCCACCTGGGCGTCCCCGAAGTAGAGGGGCTTCTGCAGGCCGTTGCGGGCTATGACAAGCTTGTTGTTTTCCCCCTTGGAAAGGCCGGTGCGGCCCGGGTGCTCGTAGTCGCGGAAGAAGTCCTGCAGCTGGTGGGCCGCCAGAAAGGCCTCAATGTACCCATCCATGCAGTTGCTGACCAAAAACAGGCCGCAGCGGGGCCGCAGAGCCTCTAACAGCCGGCGCACCCCCGGGAACAGCACGCTGCCCCGGCTGCGCAGCACCTGGCATTCCAGCCGGCAGGCCAGGTCTAAAAACTCGTCCTGCTTTTCCTCCGGCAGCTCAGGCACCAGGCGCTGGGCCACGCCCCGGCGCTGCAGCCCCATAATGGAGCGCAGGTCCTCCTGGGTGAAGGCCTTGCCCAGGCCCATCTGCCGGGCGGCCTGGTTGTACCCCTCCGTCACCCCCTCGCAGGAATCCCACAGGGTGCCGTCCAAATCAAAGATAACGCCGTCCGTTTGAAATTTTTCCATGAATCCGTTTCCCTTCCGCCCTCAGGCCATGGTAATGGGCGCTGTTTTCGCGCCGGTGATTCGGATGAGATCCGCCGGGGAGGTTTCCACCTGGGAGCCGATGCGCCCGGCGCTGTAAATGATGGTGGGGAAGGCCAGGCAGCTTTCGTCCAGCACCGTGGGGAACTGCTTCTTCATGCCGATGGGCGAACAGCCGCCCCGCACATAGCCCGTCACCGGGGTGAGCTCCTTCACGTGGATCATCTCCACGCTCTTTTCCCCCGCCGCCCGGGCGGCCGCCTTCAGGTCAAGCTCTTTTTCCACCGGAACCACAAACACGAAAAAGCCGCCGGGGCCCCGGGTCACCAGGGTTTTGAACACCTGGGCCGGGTTCTGCCCCAGCATGGCCGCCACCGAAGCGCCGTCCACCGCCCCCTCGCCGTGCGCATAGTGATGCACTTGGTACGGAATCTTTTTCTGGTCCAGAATGCGCATCACGTTTGTTTTCGTTTCCTTCTCCTTCGCCAAGACAATCACCCGATTTTCCTTGCGCCCCGCCGTTTGGCCGGGCGTCAAATTCCCTTTTTATGCTATTATACCCAACCCAGGGCCTCCTGTAAAGAATCCCGCCGGATCTTAGCCCGCTTCGCCCCATCCTACACAAACTTCCCTGGAAATCCACAAAATTTTGGGATATTCCGCCCGTCCTCCCCTTGACACCCGCCTGCCCGCCATGGTAACATAAAAAACAGAAAGCGTGTGTAGAGACGGAGAGTGGCATGGCAAGCGTTCTGCTTTGTTGTGCTGCTCTTTTTCTTTGGAACGAAGGGGAAAGGATGGAGAGACCGTATGGAAAAGAAATATGTTGTAGCCCTGGACGAGGGCACCACCAGCTGCCGGTGCATTGTGTTCGACCGGGAACAGAATATCGTTTCGGTGGCGCAGAAGGAGTTCCCGCAGATTTACCCCCAGGCCGGCTGGGTAGAGCACAACCCCACCGACATCTACGTGACCCAGTACGGCGTGCTGATGGAAGCCCTCACCCGGCTGAATATCCACGGGGAGGAGATTGCCGGCATCGGCATCACCAACCAGCGGGAAACCACCATTGTGTGGGACAAGGAAACGGGCCTGCCCATTTACAACGCCGTTGTGTGGCAGTGCCGCCGCACCGCCGGCATCTGCGAGGAGCTGATGAAGAACGCGGAGCTGGTGGATTACATTAAGAAGAGCACCGGCCTTTTGATTGACGCCTACTTTTCCGCCACCAAAATCAAATGGATTCTGGACCATGTGGAGGGCGCCCGGGAAAAGGCGGAGGCCGGCCGCCTGCTGTTCGGCACCGTAGACACCTGGCTCATCTGGAAGCTGACCAACGGCATGGCCCACGTCACCGACTACACCAACGCTTCCCGCACCATGCTGTTCAACATCCACACCCTGGAATGGGACGGCAGGATTCTGCAGGAGCTGGGCATTCCCAAATCCATGCTGCCCCAGGTGCGCAGCTGCTCTGAGGTGTACGGCACGGTCAACATCGCCGGGGCCGAGGTGCCCATCTGCGGCATCGCGGGCGACCAGCAGGCGGCCCTCTTCGGCCAGACCTGCTTCCAGAAGGGCGACGTGAAAAACACCTACGGCACCGGCAACTTCATTTTGATGAACACCGGCGAAGAAGCGGTAGAAAGCCGCAACGGCCTGCTCACCACCATCGGCTACGGCCTGCGGGGGAAGGTAACCTACGCCCTGGAGGGCAGCGTTTTTGTGGGCGGCGCGGTGCTGCAGTGGCTGCGGGACGAGATGCGCTTCTACAAGGACGCGCCGGATGCGGACTACTTCGGCGGCCGGGTGAAGGACTCGCAGGGGGTGTACTTTGTGCCCGCCTTCACCGGCCTGGGCGCCCCCCACTGGGACATGCACGCCAGGGGCTGCATCTTCGGCCTGACCCGCGGCACCAGCCGGAACCACATCATCCGCGCCGCGCTGGAATCCATCGCCTTCCAGTCCAAGGATGTGATCGACGCCATGATGGCGGACACCGGCCTGGAAATCAATGAGATCAAGGTGGACGGCGGGGCCAGCGTCAGCGACATCATCATGCAGTTCCAGGCGGACATTACCGGCAAGCGGCTGCGCCGCCCCATTGTGCGGGAAACCACCGCCCTGGGGGCCGCCTACCTGGCCGGGCTGGCCGTGGGCTTCTGGAACAGCCTGGACGAGGTGCGGGAGCACTGGTCTCTGGACCGGGTTTACGAGCCCGAAATGGACGAAGCCCAGCGGGCCAGGGTCCTGCGCGGCTGGGACGCCGCCGTGGCCTGCGCCAAGGCCTGGCGGGCGGAGTGACAAAGGCGTTCCGCAGGGGAAACCGCCCCCCTTTTCCGTTCTTCGGTTTGTGAAAAGCGCTCTGCCGCCGGGTTGCCGGCATGGCAGAGCGCTTTTTTACTTTTCCTCGCCGAAAAGCGTCTTGATTTTGTCAAAGAAGCTTTTGCGCTTTGTGTAATTTTTGTCCTCGGCAATGTTGTCGAACTCCCGCAGCACATCCTTCTGGCGCTGGGAAAGGTTTTTGGGAACCTCCACCGTCACCTGCACGTACTGGTCGCCCCGGCCCCGGCCGTTGATGAAGGGGATCCCCTTGCCCCGCAGCTTGAAGATGTCGCCGGGCTGGGTTCCCTCCCGCACCTGGTAGCTCACCTTGCCGTCGATGGTGGGCACCGTGACCTCGGCCCCCATGGCCGCCTGAGAGAAGGTGATGGGCATTTCGCACCACACGTCGTTGCCCCGGCGCTCGAAAATGGGGTGGGGCCGCACGTTGACGTACACCTCCACGTCGCCGGCCGGGCCGCCGTTGGCGCCCGCGTTGCCCTGGCCCCGCACGTTGAGCACCTGGTCGTTGTCAATGCCCGCGGGGATGTTCACCTCAATGGATTTCTTCCGCCGCACATGGCCGGAACCGCCGCAGGTATGGCAGGGGCTGTCGATCACCTTGCCGGTGCCCCGGCAGCGGTCGCAGCCCCGCGAGGTCTGCACCACGCCGAAGGGGGTGCGCTGGCTGACCCGCACCTGGCCGGTGCCGCCGCACTGGGGGCAGGTTTTGGCGCTGGTGCCCTTCTGTGCGCCGGAACCGCCGCAGTCCTGGCAGTTTTCCACCCGGTCGAAGGAGATCGTCTTGCGGCAGCCCTTGGCGGCCTCTTCAAAGCTGATGTTCACCACGGCCTCCGCGTCGCTGCCGCGGCGGGGCGCGTTAGGGTTGGCCCGCCGGGCGCCGCCGCCGAAGCCGCCGAAAAAGCTGTTGAAAATATCCCCGAAGTCGATGTCGCCGGTGAAGGGGCTGCCGCCCGCGCCGCCGCCGAAGTTGGGGTCTACGCCCGCATGGCCGAACTGGTCGTACCTGGCCTTCTTTTCCTTGTCGGAAAGAACCTCGTAGGCCTCGTTCACCTCTTTGAACTTGGCCTCCGCCTCTTTGTCCCCCGGGTTCAGGTCCGGGTGGTATTGCTTCGCCAGCTTCCGGTACGCCTTTTTAATTTCATCCTCTGTAGCGTTCTTGGGGACGCCCATTACCTCATAATAATCTCTTTTCTCTGCCAATCCAAACCACTCCTAAAGAAAAAATGGGAAAACAAAACGACGGTTCCCGCACAGGAAACGCTTGTGGAAACGCGTCCCCATACACACCCAAGGCCGTGCCCCGCAGAGACGCGGAGCACGGCCTGCAAGCGAACCCGTGCAGGCCGCTTTTCCTATGGGTTTTATTTTCTCATAAACAGCGGTGGTTTGCAAGAGGCATTGCCGCCAAATGCGCCCCCGCCCGCTGCGCAGAATTATTTATTTTCGCCGTCCACATCCTTGTACTCTGCGTCGTACACGTTGCCGCTGGGGCCGGCCTGGCCTGCGTCTGCGCCGCCCTGGGGCTGCTGGCCCTGCTGGGGCGCGGCGTTCTTGTACAGCTTTTCAGAAGCGGCGTACATGGCCTTCTGCAGCTCTTCCGACTGGCTCTTGACGGCAGCCATGTCGCTCTTGCCAATGGATTCCTTCAGCGCGGCGGCCTTGGCGCTCAGGTCGCTCTTCTCGGCGGCGTCCAACTTGTCGCCGTTGTCGCTGACGAATTTCTCTACCGCGTAGCACAGGTTTTCGGCGTTGTTCTTCTCGTCCACCTCTTCCCGGCGCTTCTTGTCCTCGGCGGCAAACTTCTCGGCTTCCTTCACAGCCTTGTCAATGTCCTCCTTGCTCATGTTGGAGCTGGAGGAAATGGTGATGTGCTGCTCCTTGCCGGTGCCCAGGTCTTTGGCGGACACGTTCACAATGCCGTTGGCGTCGATGTCGAAGGTGACTTCGATCTGAGGAATGCCGCGGGGAGCGGGGGCGATGCCGTCCAGCTTGAACAGGCCCAGCTGCTTGTTGTCGCGGGCAAACTCACGCTCGCCCTGCAGCACGTTCACTTCCACCTGGGTCTGGCCGTCGGCGGCGGTGGAGAAGATCTGGCTCTTCTTGGTGGGGATGGTGGTGTTGCGGTCGATGATCTTGGTCATAACGCCGCCCATGGTTTCCACGCCCAGGGAAAGGGGCGTAACGTCCAGCAGCAGCAGGCCTTCCACCTCGCCGCCCAGCACGCCGGCCTGAATCGCCGCGCCAATGGCCACGCACTCGTCCGGGTTAATGCCCTTGAAGGGATCCTTGCCGGTGAAGTTCTTCACCGCGTCCTGCACGGCGGGGATTCTGGAGGAGCCGCCCACCAGCAGAACCTTGCTGATTTCGCTCACCTGCAGGCCGGAATCCTGCAGCGCCTGGCGCACAGGGCCCATGGTGCTTTCTACCAGGTCGGCGGTCAGCTCGTTGAACTTGGCCCGGGTAAGGGTCAGGTCCAGATGCTTGGGGCCGGTGGCGTCCGCAGTGATGAAGGGCAGGTTGATGGAGGCGGTGGTCATGCCGGAAAGCTCAATCTTGGCCTTTTCGGCGGCTTCCTTCAGCCGCTGCATAGCCATGCGGTCAGAGCTCAGGTCAATCCCGTTTTCCGCCTTGAAGGAGGAGATCATCCAGTCCATAATGCGCTTGTCGAAGTCGTCGCCGCCCAGGCGGTTGTTGCCTGCGGTAGCCAGCACCTCCTGCACGCCGTCGCCCATCTCGATGATGGAAACGTCGAAGGTGCCGCCGCCCAGGTCGTACACCATAATCTTCTGGTCCTCGCCCTTGTCAATGCCGTAGGACAGGGCTGCGGCGGTAGGCTCGTTG
>DVMK01000222.1 GCA_018715025.1 Candidatus Caccousia avistercoris | reverse complement strand
TTTTCTGTTCGCAGGGCTCACCTATCGGATTTCTCGGCGCATATCAACAACTGCTATACTGAAATTGGTATCACAGAAATGGAACTGCACAGCTACACGGAACGAGCTGTTTACAATGAGTCGCTGTGGTTGGCAGTTCAAGACGACCAAACTGAAAAAATCGTTGCCACTGCCATTGGCGAATTGGATGCAGAGGTTGGTGAGGGCGTATTGGAGTGGATTCAGGTGTCTGAAAATTATCGGGGACAGGGACTTGGCAGCTACCTTGTTTCGGAACTTTTGCGGCGCATGAAAGATGTTGCTGATTTTGCCACGGTGTCAGGGCAATGCAACAATCCATCCAACCCGGAAAGATTATACCGCAAGTGTGGTTTTGCAGGAAATGATGTGTGGCATATTTTGCGTAAAAGATAGGATTGCTTATTCAAGACAGCAGACTATGGAGGTTTCTATGAGATTGCGTTAAAATCGGTAACACCCCCACACATAAAAATTGGAGGTTACTGATATGGAAATTAGAGAATACAAAACATACAACGAGCAGGAGATCCTGCGCCTGTATGCAAGTGTAGGCTGGACTGCCTATACTGTTCACCCGGAGGTGCTGCGAAAAGGCTTTGAAAACTCTATGCTGACCCTTGCAGCTTACAAGGGCGATCAGCTTCTGGGTATCATTCGTACCGTAGGCGATGGTGCAACCATTGTGTTCGTACAGGACATTTTGGTGTTTCCAGAGCATCAGCGCAAAGGTGTCGGCTCTGCACTCCTGCAAGCCATCTTAGACAGATATTGCCATGTGCGGCAGATCGAGCTGACAACGGAAAACACGCAGAAAACCATTGCTTTTTACAAGTCTATGGGTTTTAAGGAAATGTCCGAAACCGGCTGCTGTGGATTTATGAAGGTGTGATCATTCATTCAAAAACCGCTGCAATTTTCATCCCCGTGCAGGGTAGAAATTGCAGCGGTTTTTCATTTTCAATGCGTGGCATCCACTCTGTGCTTTTACAGTTTGGATACACACAGCCGCAGAAAATGCGGGAGGCTTCCAAGGGGGGCAGCCGGAATTGCAGCACACCCTGAAAAGTGCGGCTGCTGCGTTCTGGCGGGAAAGGTTGCCCCTTGCAGGGCAGCAGGAACGGCAGAAACCGCATAGGCCAAATTTCCCTCACCGCAAGCCGGATTTGTAGAGAAGCTCTTCCACAATGCCCCGGTATTTCAGCAGGTGGGGCTGAATGTCTTGCTGGGTGCAGGTGTAGTAGATGCGGTGGGCGGAAAAATTCCCCAGGTTTTTCACCGCGCGCATGTCCGCCCTCCCGTTGGGAGAAAGGGGGAAGGCCGCGTTCTGCCCGGCCAGCTGGATGATCCGATCCAGCGGCAGGTACCGGGCGCCGTCCCTGTCCAGAATCAGCTCTTCCTTTCCGGCGTGCTGAAAGCAGAGCACCAGCAGCACCTCCAGCAGGCGGCGCATCATGACGGCGCAGCAGTCGTACAGGTGGTTTTCATAGCTGGCGTTGATCTGGCGGCTCAGGCTTTGAATGTATGCCGGCGTGCCCCGCACCACCGCATCGGGAATAATGGTGTTGTGCTGCTCCACCGTCTCCGGATCCTTCCGGTTCCGCTTCTCCCAATCCTCCACCCACTCCCGCAGCCCGTCGGCCCACTGGCTCCAGTTGCGGGCGCGGGCCGTCAGGGCCCCGGCCTCCGTCTGCAGGTTCTCCGCAATCCGCCCGTCGTCCCAGCCTGCCCCCCGCAGGGCCTGCACATAGCTGAGCAGCAGCTCCTCCGCCTTTTTGTCGTTCCAGTACGAGAACGCCCTTTTCCCCTTGTTTTTCAGGCGGGCGATCTCCTGCTGGATGGGGCTGCGGGCCCGGTTGTAGGCGATGCCCCCCAGCTTGCTGAGAAAATTCTCAACCGATTCCTGGGTAGGGGTTCCGTCGGGGCCGCGGCGCAGGTACTGCTGCAGCCCAATCCCGGCGCACTCCAGCAGCAGCTCCTCCGGGTACTTTTGGAACAGGGCTTCCAGGGCAGCGCGCCCGTTTTCCCGCAGGGTGTAGGGGCTGATTTTTTCCTCTATGTAAGCGGCGAACTCCTCAGGGGTCATGCTTCCACCTCGTTTCCGCCTTTCCGGCGGTTTTTCTTCATTATAACAAAGACAACCTTTCCCGGCAAGGAATCCCGCCCTGCCCCTCCCCGCCATTTTTTTCAATTCCTTCATATTTCCCTCTATCGTAATTTACAAACAATTGGTATAATAACTATTTAAAGCGCCCCGACAGGCGGTTGAGAAATTCTTGAAATTCTTCCGCTATGATAGGGTGGGGGTGGGAAGCCCCTTTACGAGGAAAAGAGGTACGTGTATGAAGATGAAAAAGAGCCGGAAAATAGCCGCGGTGGTGTGCGCCGCAGCCCTGGTCTGCTGTCTGGGAGGGCTGCAGGTGCTGTCGGATTCCCGAAAATCCCGCGCCCCCACCGCGGTGGAATGCCAGCCTTTGGAGACGGCCACCCTGCAGAACACCGTTACCGCCTCCGGCACGGTGAAAAGCGCCTCCTCCACCAATGTGTACACCAATCTGACCGCCACCGTGCGGGACGTTCACGTGGAGGTGGGCGACCAGGTGCAGGCCGGCGACATCCTCTGCCAGCTGGACAGCGAATCCCTGGAGGACACCCTGGAAACCAGGCGGCTTTCCCTCTCTGTTTCCCAGAATACCTCCCAGCAGACCATTTCCGCCAGCCAGAAGCAGTACAACGACGCGGTGAACAACCTGGACGCCGGGCTGAATTCCACCGTGAACACGGTGCGGGACGCCACCGCCAGCGCCAAGCGGGCCCTGGAAAAGGCGCAGTCTGACTACGAGCAGGCGAAAAACGACCTGAGCGCCGACATGAATTCCCAGCTGGTCAGCGCCGAGGAGGCGGTGCAGCAGGCGGCCATTGCCGAACAGCGGGCCAGCCAGACCTACGAGGACGCCAAAGACCAGGTGGGCGACATGTACAAGGACCTGCGCATCGAGGTGCGCGACGCAGACAAGGAAAAGCAGGCCGCCCAGGACCTGGTGTCAAGCCTGACAGAGGCCCTGCAGGACGCTTCTCAGGACAGCGGCGAGTACCAGAGCCTGAAGGTGCGGTTGGAGCTGGCCGAAGCCGACCTGCAGGCGGCCAAGGTGAAATATGAGTCCCTGCAGAAGGAGCTGGAGGAGTTTGAGACCGACTCCGCCAATACATACAACGGCGTCCCCCTCAAAACCCTGCGCCAGAACTACGAGGACGCCCGCCGCGCCAGAGAGAACGCCCAGAAGTCCCTGGAGCTGGCCCAGGCCGCGGTGGACGACCAGCTGGGCACGTACCAGCGGGCCGTGGAGGAGGCCCAAATTGCCTACGACTCGGCCCTCACCAGCCAGCAGGCCACCGAAAACAGCGTGCGCCAGGGCCTGGAGGACCAGCGCCAGGCCATTGCCGCCAGCCAGGCCTCTGCCGACACCAGCGTGCAGGAGGCGGAGATCGCCTCCCTGGAGGATCAGATTCTGGACTGCACCATCACCGCCCCTGTTTCCGGCACGGTAACGGCGGTGTACGCCACCGAGGGGGCCATGCCCTCCGGCATCCTGTTTGTCATTGAAGACACCGGCAGCCTGGAGGTGGACGTGTCCATCAAGGAATTTGACATTGGCTCTGTACAGGAGGGCATGAAGGCCCTGGTACGGGCGGACGCTTTGGAAAACCAGCAGTTCAGCGGCACCCTCACCAGCATAGCCCCCGCGGCCCGCAGCAGCGCCTCCGCAGCGGCCGGGGCCGGCGCGGCAGCCGCCTCCGGCAACGTGGAGTTTGCCGCCACCGTGAAGGTGGAGGACGCGGGCACGCCCCTGCGCATTGGCATGAACGCCAAGGCCGACATTGTGCTGGAGGAAAAGACCGGCGTGTTCGCCGTCCCCTATGAATCCCTGGGCGTCAACGAGGCCGGGGAGGACGTGATCTTCGCCGCCGTGGAGGAGGGGAACGGGGTGTACACCCTGGAGGAAATCCCGGTCACGACAGGGCTGGAAACCGACCTTATGGTAGAAATCTCCGGCAGCGGGCTGACAGAGGGCATGCAGATCGTCTCTTCCGCAGACGGCATATCCGCCGGGCAGCGCATCACCATCGCCTCGCCCCAGGCGGCGCAGCAGTCCGGCGAGCTGATGGACCAGATGCTGGGCTGAGGAGGCGCGCCATGAACGAAGAGATCCGCCCCTCCCCCCTTCCGGAGGGGGAAACCCCCGTCATCGAAATGCACGGGATTGTGAAAACCTTTTATCAAAACACGCCCAACGAGCTGGAAATCCTTCACGGCATCGACCTTACCATCCGGGAAGGGGAGTTCGTCTCCATTGTGGGGGCCTCCGGCTCGGGCAAATCCACGCTGATGAACATCATCGGCGCGCTGGATCACCAGACCGCCGGCGAATATATTCTGGACGGCGTCCCCATGACGGAGATGAGCAGCAACAAGCTTTCTCAGATCCGCAACGAGAAAATCGGGTTCGTCTTTCAAACCTTCAACCTCATCCCCCGTTCCACCGCCCTGGGAAACGTGGAGCTGCCCATGATGTACGCGGGGGTTTCCAAGGGGGATCGCTCCCGCCGGGCCATGGAACTTTTGGAGCTGGTGGGCATGAAGGACCGGGCCAGGCACCGGCCCAACGAGCTTTCCGGCGGGCAGAAGCAGCGGGTGGCCATTGCCCGGGCCATGGCCAACGACCCTTCCATCATTCTGGCAGACGAGCCCACCGGCGCGCTGGATTCCAACACAGGGCGCATGGTGATGGACATTTTCCACCGCCTGCACCGAGAACAGGGGAAAACCATCGTGCTCATCACCCACAACAACGATCTGGCTGAGGAGACGGAGCGCATCCTCACCATAAAGGACGGGCGCATTGTGGGGGAACGCCTGGGGAAGGGGGCGGCCTCATGAACCTGACGGAAAGCGTGCGCCAGGCCCTCTCGGGCCTGGTGAGCAACAAGATGCGGTCGCTGCTCACCATGCTGGGCATCATCATCGGCATCGGCTCGGTCATCGCCATTATGAGCGTGGGCGATTCCATGACAAACTCTGTGAGCAGCTCCCTTTCCAGCATCGGCGTGAACAAGGTGGCCGTCATGGTGTACCCCAAGGACATTACCGGAAGCTACACCTACACCGACGGGGACTGGATTACCGACGACATGCTGGAAACGTACCAGAACCGGTTTTCCCAGGAAATTGAGGCCGTTTCCCTCAGCCAGAGCGTGGGCAGCGGCACCGTCTCCTTCCGCCACCAGGCCTACAGTCTGAATGTCACCGGGGTGAACCCGGGCTACGCCTTGGGGAACCCCACCGGGAACATAGAGATGGCGCAGGGCCGGTTTATTACGGAAAACGACGTGAACCGGGCCGGGGAAGTGATTGTAATTTCCGAACGGCTGGCGGAGGATATTTTTCCCGGGGAAACCGCAGTAGGGCAGGACCTGCGGGTAGAGCTGGAAAACAGCGTGGAAACCCTGCGGGTGGTGGGCGTATACGAAGCCCCGGAGCAGCAGGAAAGCGCCATGCTCATGTTCGGCACCGGCCTTGCCACAGACGCCTACATTCCCATTACCACCGCCTACGAGATCGGGAACTACTACCCCCAGGGGTACCTGCAGTTTTACGTAGCGGCCAAAACCGGCGTGGACTACCGGGATTTCTCTGTGCGCACCCAGAATTTCTTCAACGAGCGCTATTACCAGAACAACCCCACCATGCAGGTCATGACCCAGAGCATGGACTCTATGCTGGACCAGGTAAATTCCATGATGAGCACCCTGTCCATCGCCATTGCCGTCATTGCAGGCATCTCTCTTCTGGTGGGCGGCATCGGCGTTATGAACATCATGCTGGTTTCCGTGACGGAGCGCACCCGGGAAATCGGCATCCGCAAAGCCCTGGGCGCCCGTGACAGCGCCATCCGCATGCAGTTCATTGTAGAGTCCACCATCATCTGCATCATCGGCGGCGCCATCGGCATTCTGGTGGGGGCCGGGCTGGGCTACCTGGGCGGCATGCTGCTGGAACAGCCCACGGTGCCCTCTGTCTCTGCCATTGCCATTGCCGTCACCTTCTCTATGGCCATTGGCATCTTCTTCGGCTACTACCCCGCCAACAAGGCGGCGAAGCTGGACCCCATCGAGGCCCTTCGGTACGAATAACGGTTCCCCGCAAAATTACAGGAAAAGCTTCCAAAAAGCAATGTTAAAGTTTTCGTCCACCTTTTTCAAAAGGGTGCGGCATGCCGGTGGCATGCAAACAGCACCGACCGAACCGGCAGGTGAGACCTGGTGGGGTGCAGGGGGCGCCGTGCGCCAGCGGCACACAAACAAGGCGCCGACCGGAGCGGCAGCAGAGACCCAAAGCCCCGCAAATGGCCGTGAAACGGTCTTAAAAATAGCGCGAAGGGTTCTTTTGCAGGGAACCCTGCAAAAGAACCCTTCGACGCGTGACGCGGCTTTGCCGTGTCACAAGGCAGACAAGCAGGGAGCGCAGCTCCCGATTCTGCGATCTTCTGCGCACCATGCTATGGTTATCAACAAACTGAAAGCCCGCTCTGGCGTCAAAACCAGAGCGGGCTTTTTTCGGCCTTTGTGTTTCCCCCCTGCCCCCGGCCTGCCGGGGACGCGCGCCAGGGGCTTTGGGACGATGCTTTTTATCCCTTCGTTTCGGCGGCGATGAGGCGCAGGGTGTCCAGCAGCTCCTGCTCCTTCACCATAACGGGCTGGGCCCCCGTCTCTACGCAGCGGATGAAATAGCGGATTTCATTGTAATAGCCCTGGGTATTGCCCACATTGATTTCCGAAAGGCCGTCCTGCTCCATGCTTTCCGCCGCCACGGCTTCCGGTTCCCTGTCGTTGGGGTACCAGGTGAGACGCCCTTCCCGGTAAATGGCAAGCCCCTGGTCAAACAGCGCCTCGTACCCCATGGCGAAGGGCAGGCGGCAGCTGTACCAGGCCGCCTCGGCGGTGACCTCAAGCCCCTGGGGGTACTGGTAGACAGACCGTATGGTGTTGGTGGTTTCTCCGTCGCGGATTTCCGAAGCCTGCACCTTTTCCGGCAGGCCCAAAAGCGACACCATGTAGTCTACGTCGTGGATGTGCAGGTCGTAGGGCACCATGCCGCTCTTGGCCGGGTCCAGCATCCAGTTCTGCCAGCTGGAGCGGGGCTTTTCCCCGGTGCGCCACAGGTTTAGCCGGCGCAGGCTTCCGTACCTTCCGCTCTGCACCGCCTGCTTCAGCCACTGGTACTCCGGCCAGAAGCGGATCACATGGGCCGCCATGAAAATGGCGCCGTGCTCTTCCGCGCAGCGGTACATCCGCTCCACGTCCTCCGGGCAGAGGGCCGCGGGCTTTTCCGTCAGCACGGGAATCCCCTTCGAGAGGGCCTGCAGCGCCAGCTCTGCATGGGTGCAGCTGGGCGTGGCGATGTCCACGTAGTCGGGCGACTCCTTTTCCAGCATTTCTGAAAAGCTGGTGTACCACCTGGCCCCGCAGTCCGCGGCTTTTCCCTCTACGCGCTCCCGCTCCACGTCCACCAGGGCAACCAGCGTCACGTCCCCCATCATCCGGTACAAATTATAATGGGTGCTCCCCATTCCTCCAAGTCCTGCCAATGCTACTTTCATCTTGTTTCTCCTTTCTTCCCTCCTGCGGCGGTGCGCCGCCCACGGCAAAACCGAAATGTCCGACACCCGTATTATAGCACAGCTTTTGGGCGAAGCAAATGATTCATTTCTTGCCGCGAACGCATGCGCAGGTAATCTTTTCCGAAAAAAAAGTTGGAGCAGCAGCGAAGCCGCGGCACAATACAAACCATTTTGAAATAGTTATATATAAACCTTCTGGTTTCTCTTTATTTTAATAGTTCTCTAACAAATTTGCGCCATGCTACAATAGAGCAAATAGATAGTTTTTTCTTTTGCTTTTGCGCAACAATTTAAGAGAGAACCGCCCCAGGCGGCAGATGTTTCCCGCCAGCTACCGGAATGCCGTACCCCTAAAAATGCGGAGGAACTTTCGCAATCGTAAGATTGCGAGTGTTCCTGTAAGGGGGCCGGCGTTTAGTGACCCTAAGGGCACAAGCCGGCCGAAGCGCAGTGTGGTGCGGCCGGGCCGCACCACGCGTCGAACGACACATTTACGGGGTAGCAAGTCCCCATTGTGCCGCAGCAGGGCTGCGGCACGCGTCGAAGCATAATTGTCGGGTCGCGTCCCCGCCAATTACGCTTCGCGCAACTCCCATTTTTCCTAGGTGAAGAAGCTAACCCGCCGCAGGCGGCAGATGTTGCCCGCCAACTACCGGTAAGCCGTACCCCCAAAAATGCGGAGGAACTTTCGCAATCCT
>DVMK01000221.1 GCA_018715025.1 Candidatus Caccousia avistercoris | reverse complement strand
GTGAAAAAGCCCAAAGCGACAGTTTATTGTCACTTTGGGCCTTCCCATCCATTATTCTTCGCTGCGCCTGGCAAAAAGCTCTGCCATTTCCTCTGCGGACTCCTTCATCCCCCGCAGGAACCACACCTCTACCCAGCCGTACAGGCTGTACGCCGCAAAGGCGGAGGCGTAGGCATTGACGGCCTCCTGTTCCGGATGGAACCCACATACGGACAAAATCACATCTTTTAAGAGCCAGGTGAGGCCGCGCTTTTGGAGCAGGGCGTAAAAATCCCGGTGCGCCTCAAAATGGGAGAACATCCGCCGGATTAGTTCGTCCAATGGGGGATCTTCTTTCAAAGTGCCGGTCCACTCCCGAAACAGCTGACGGATATGCTCCTTCAGAATATCATCCTTCTCCTGAAAGTTTCGATAAAACGAGACCCGGCCCACCCCGGCCCGGTCACACAGCTCGCTGATAGAGATCTCCGAGAGCGGCTTTTCTTCCAAAAGGGACAGCATGGCGGCGGTGATGTGTTCCGTCACATAGGCGTTCCGCCCCTCGTTGCTCATCGGTGATACAGTTTTCGCAGTTTGTTTCATTTTGCGTGCTCCTGTTGACAAGTTTTGATTTTGATGATACATTCATTCCGCCGTTACAAATGTATCATAACTTGAATGCACCGATCTGTCAAGGGAGAAGAAAATGACATTATTGCAAAAGCGTCTGCTGATTTTATTGATTGTAATCCTCGCTGCAGCCGTCCTGGGCCGGCTGGCGGTGCGGGCAGTACTCAACCTGCTGCTGGGCGGCACTCTGTTTGGAGGGAACTTCCTGTGAGTAAGACCAGAGTGAGAAAGAAGGGACGGCTTATGTGGGGACTGATCTATGTGGGGGCGTTTCTGGTGAGCTTTGCGGCCTCTGCCGTGCTCAAAATGACCTGGCCTCCCCTGGGAGACAAATATTCCGTCCGGTGGGATGACTCGGTAGGCACCGTGTACACCGACCCGTCCTACGGCGAGGGGGACGCCAACAAGTTTGATCTCTACCTGCCGGCAGACAGCACCAAGGGAACCTACGATCTGGTGGTCTACCTCCATGCCGGGGGCTTTACCTCTGGGGATAAATCCGACGACGCCGGGATGCTCCAGTGGCTGTGCTCCAAGGGGTACGTGGCGGCGGGGATCAACTATACCTTGTTCTCAGAGGAGCACCCCGACGCCAATGTGTACACCCAGTCGGTGGAGATCCGGGACAGCATCCCCTATGTCCTGGCTGAGGCGGAAAAGCGGGGCTATGCCATCGACCGGATGGCTGCCTCCGGCGGCTCTGCCGGCCACACCCTGGCAATGCTGTACGCCTACCGGGACGCGGCGGCGTCCCCCGTCCCGGTGAAGCTGGTGTTCGGCGCGGTGGATCCCTCCTGCTTTTACCCGGAGGACTGGACGTGCTTTGGCTTTGACCGGAACCCCGAGGCGGCCGCCGTCATGTTCAGCGTCATGTCCGGGAACTCCATTACTCCGGAAATGATCGGGACCCCAGACTACGATGAGGCGGTGAAAGACATTTCCGCCCTGGCCTGGATCGACGAGAACAGCGTTCCCACGGTGTGTGCCTATGGAGCTTACGACAAGATGCAGGCCTTCCCCGCGTCGAAGCGGCTGGCCGCCGCCCTGAAGGAGTACGGCGTCCCCCATGAGTACATTCTCTTCCCCCACTCCGGCCACGGACTGCAGAACGACAACAAGCTGTGCGCGCAGTATATGGACAAGGTAGTGGAATATCTGGACAAGTATATGGAGGAGTGAAATGAAAAAAGTAGTTTTAACCATTCTGAAAATCGCCGGTATCGTGCTCCTGGTGCTGATCCTCCTCATCGCAGGTTTCTTGTTCTGGTTGTCCCGGCGGCCCTTTGTGCCCAACAACTATACGGAGACGGTGGAGACCGGCGGGGCGCTGGAGGCCAAGTACCTGGCCATGGGGCCCTATGAAGTCAAGCATGTCAAGGCCGAGGCACCGGAGGACTGGAAGGAGTTTGTGGCCTACTATCCCGCCCAGTTGGAGGACAGCGGAGACCAGTGGCCCGCCGTGGTGTTCGTCAACGGCACGGGGGTATATGCCGCCAAGTATCCCGCCCTGTTCCGACATCTGGCCTCCTGGGGCTTCATCGTCCTGGGCAACGAGGACCCCGGTACCTTCTCCGGCGACTCCACAGACGCCACTCTGGCCTGGCTGCTGGAGCAAAACGGGGATCCGGACAGTGTATTCTATCAGAAGGTGGACACCGCCCACATGGGCCTCTCCGGCCACTCCCAGGGGGGCGTGGGGGTGTTCAACGCCATCAGTGAGCAGCCCAACGGCGGCCTTTACACCTGTGCAGTGAGTCTATCGCCCACTCAGGAGGATCTGGCCGCGGCGCTGAACATTCCATATGACCCATCCAAGACCGTTATCCCCACCTTGGTGCTGGCAGGAACCAGCAACGACGTAATCACCCCCGAGGGGATGGAGAAGCTGTACAGCAAGCTGGGCGGGCCCAGGGTCATGGCCCTGCGGACGGACACTGACCACGGCAGTATGCTGTACAGCGGCGACGGCTATGTCACCGCCTGGCTGATGTACTGGCTCCGGGGAGATGAGGAGGCCGGAAAAGCCTTTTGGGGCGAGGCTCCCGAACTGGCCGGCAATCCAAATTGGCGGGGCGTACAGATCAGCAGGAGTGCCGGTGAGGGGACTTCAGAAGACGCCGATCATTGAGAAGAAGAGAGCCTCAGAACTGTTTCTGTGAAACAGTTCTGAGGCTCTTTTTACGGCCCTGCGGGGATTCATACGCGCATCAGGAAAGCTTTTTAATAGATACGGAACGACTGGATCACTTTCAGGATGTGATCCAGCTTACCCATCCGCAGATCATCATTCAGGAGGCGGACTACTACTACGACGTGGATACCTTCAACGCCTGCGAGCAGAATGGGACCCTGCTGCTGACCCTGGACGCCTGGGCGGAGGTCCACCCCTCCCTGGTCACTCTTCCAGTGGATTGGGACTATACAGTGCCTTATGGAATCCTCTACGCAAAAGAGCCGACCGATGAGGTCACACGGTTCCTCCAGATTTTGCACAGCATCCTGCCTGCGTCGACAGATCAGTAGGTTTATTTTGCTTACAGCCCCCCAATTTCTGTGGCATGGACGGCGTAGAAAAGACTTGCTGAATCCCGCTCTCAGAGTTACAATGCAGGCAGTCAGAGGCATGAAAAACGCTCCCTGTCCAAGCCGGGAAATTGTTTCCGGCAAAGGGCTGGGAGCATTTTAGACCACAGGAGCCACCACAGACGGCGGCGCAGCACATGGAGATCAGAGTTCCAAAGAGTGGCGGAAAGAAAGCGAAACGGAGCGGAAACCGCAATAAATAGTTAGAAATCATGCGAAAAATGTTCAGATGACTTTTCGCATCCGTATGGACTTCCATCACCTGTCCGATTTTTCCTTCCAATTTTCTGTTCGGTTTTTCGGACTATCCCCTCAAAATTGAATATCTCAAAAATCCGTTTTTTGCAACTTTTTTGATTGAAAAATGGCCGATTTGGGCGGTTAGCTCAGCTGGGAGAGCGCGGCGTTCGCATCGCCGAGGTCGAGGGTTCGATCCCCTTACCGTCCACCAAAACTGGAAATCGCCGCAGTTCTCACTGCGGCGATTTTCCCGTTTGACCACAGAAGTACCACAGACGGATTTCTGTTTTGACCACTTGAAGG
>DVMK01000220.1 GCA_018715025.1 Candidatus Caccousia avistercoris | reverse complement strand
CATGATAGACGCCGTAGCTGTCTACCACTTTTTCCACATAATTCTCCGTTTCAGGGAACGGGATTTCCTTCAGGGTAATCCCGTCGGAGGAAAGCTCCCCGTCGGCCAGCCATCCGCCCACGCGGCCCATGCCTGCATTGTAGGCGCAGAGGGCTGTTTCCAGGCTGCTGTAGCGCTCCGTCAAAATAGAGAGCAGCTTGCAGCCGTAGCGGATATTCACCTCAGGGTCATACAGATCTTCCACCGTGTACGACTGGCCGTCGTCCATTTTGGTCTGCAGCCACTCAAAGGTCGGTTCGGTGATCTGCATGAGCCCGTAGGCGTCCTTGCCGGATTTGGCGTCCGGACGGAAGCTGCTTTCGGCGCGGATTACTGCGAACACCAGCGCGGGGTCCACATGGTTGGCGGCAGCTTCCCGCCCTACGATTTCTTCGTATTTTATGGGATAAAGCATTTTTTGAAAAAACCGGTACCCGCTGCTCAGAAGGCTTTTTCCTCCCCACAGCAGCAGGCATACCAGCGCCAGGGAAAATACCAGCTTACATATTTTTCGCATTTATCTCTCCAGTATCTTGTGGTAAAGCTGTTCCACAGCGGCCGCCAGATCTTCCGGGGAGCCGCCGCCGTCCAGGCAATAGTCAGAACGGGACTCATAGTATTCTGCATCCTTCTGGGCCCTCATACGCGCCCTGGCCTCTTCCTCTGAGATGGCGTCCCGGCGCATAATACGCGCCAGCCGGATCTCCGGGGCGGCTGTGACGGAAACCGTCGCCTGGCAGGCCTGGTCGGCGCCGCTTTCAAACAGCAGGGCCGCATCCACCACCACGGCGGGAGCCCCCTCCTGCAGGAAAGCGCGGATCTGGCTTTCCATGCGGGCCAAAATGGCAGGGTGGGTAATTTCATTCAGCTTTTTTGCGCCTTCCGGGGAAGAAAACGCCGCCTGGGCCAGGGCCGGCCGGCTGACGGTCCCATCGCGCCCCAGAATCGACGCCCCAAAAGCCGCCGTCAGTTCTTCCTTGCAGGAGGAGGTTTCCAAAATTTCATTTCCCAAGCCGTCGCAGTCAATCACCTTTGCCCCCAGGCGGGCAAACGCCTCCCCCGCGGTGGATTTTCCTGCGCCGGTAGGGCCGGTCAGCCCGATTACTACGCCCTTACTCAAGTTTCAGCACCTCGAATCCCGCAGCGCGGATCAATCGGTTGTACACGGCCAGCCCAACGCCGGAGGTGCCGGGGCAGCGCGCGTAAACCGTGGAAACGCCCAGGCCGTCCAAACGGCGAAGGGCGTCGAACAGCTCGTGAGCCTGCGAGGCAGAATCCCCCTCGCCGCCGCAGCAGACGGCGGGCACCTGAAGCTCTGCCTCATCCCCCGCGTAGCACAACGCGCCGGCGTTCTGCCGGTGGCTGTTCACATAGCGGAGGAAAGCCTCGCGGCCCCCCTCCAGCAAAATCACGTTGGCCCTGGGGGCGTAGTGCTTATATTTCATGCCGGGGGAAGCGGCAGCCGCCCCCTCTGCCAGCGGGTTCATCACCGCCGGATCCAGAATCACCTCTCCCAAAACAGCGCGGAGCTGTTCCAGCGTAACCCCGCCGGGGCGAAGAAGCCGGGGCGGATCCGCCGCCAGGGTGATCACGGTGGACTCCAGCCCAACCGAGCAGGGGCCGCCGTCCAGCACCGCGTCAATTTTCCCGCCCAGGTCGTGCATAACATGGGCGGCCGTGGTGGGGCTTGGGTGGCCGGAAAGGTTGGCGGAGGGGGCCGCCAGCGGCAGCCCGCTTTCCCGGATGATTGCCTGTGCCGCAGGGTGGGACGGGAACCGCACCGCCACCGTATCCAGCCCGGCGCTTACCGCGTCGGGGATACAGGGGGCCTTGGGCAGAATGATGGTGAGCGGGCCCGGCCAGAACTGCTCTGCCAAACGCAGGGCGGTTTCCGGCACCTCACGCACCAGAGTATATAACTGTTTTATGTCGCAGATATGAACAATCAGAGGATTGTCGGCAGGCCGCCCCTTTGCCTGAAAAATCCCGCGGCAGGCTTCCTCGTTCAGGGCGTCCGCCGCCAGCCCGTACACCGTTTCAGTGGGGATTCCCACCAGGCCGCCTTCCTGCAGCAGGCGGGCGGCCTTTGCCACATCCTCCTGCTTTGAGGCGTCATATAGAATCGTATGCTTCATACTGTTCCTCTTTTCCAGTTTTCCAGGGATATCAGGAGGCGTGCTCGACAGCCTCCTGCAGCTGCTCCGCCCGGTCGCGGGCGATAAGCGCGTCGATCACCTCATCCATGTTTCCGTTCAGGAAATCCTCCAGCCGGTAAAGGGTAAGGCCAATCCGGTGGTCCGTCACCCTTCCCTGCGGGTAATTGTAGGTGCGGATCCGCTCGGAGCGGTCGCCTGTCCCCACCTGGGAACGGCGGCGGTCCGCCACCTCGGCATCCCGGGCGGCCTGCTCCTTCTCGTACAGGCGGGAACGGAGGACGCGCATGGCCTTGTCCTTGTTCTTGTACTGGCTTCGCTCGTCCTGGCATTCCACCACCATGCCGGTGGGCAGGTGGGTAATGCGGATGGCGGAGGAGGTTTTGTTGATGTGCTGGCCCCCCGCCCCGCTGGAGCGGAAGGTGTCGATCTTCAAATCTTTGGGGTCAATCTCCACCTCCACCTCGTCCACCTCGGGCAGCACCGCCACCGTGGCGGTAGAGGTGTGAACGCGGCCCTGGGTCTCTGTTTCCGGCACGCGCTGCACCCGGTGGACGCCGCTTTCGTACTTCAGCCGGGAGTAGGCCCCCTCGCCGGCTATGGAAAAGCTGATCTCCTTGTACCCGCCCAGCTCGGTTTCGTTCACATTCAGAAGCTCTATGCTCCAGCCGCGCTGCTGGGCGTACATGGAGTACATGCGGAACAGCACGGCGGAAAACAGCGCCGCCTCCTCGCCGCCCGCCCCGCCGCGGATTTCCATAATGACGTTTTTTTCATCGTTGGGATCCTTGGGAAGCAGCAGAAGCTTCAGCTCGTCTCCATACCGCTCCGCGTCCCTTCCCGCCTTTTCGTACTCTTCCGCGGCCAATTCCCGCAGTTCCTTCTCCAGTCCGGGGGCGTTCATCAGCTCTTTGGCGTCCTCCCGTTCCTTCTGCGCGCGGCGCAGCTCCTCATATTTTTCCACAATCGGAGAAATCTCCTTGTGTTCCTTCATCAGCGCGGCGTACTGCTTCGGGTCTGACAGAACGGAGGGATCCGCCAGCTTCCGGTTCAGCTCCTCATACCGGTTTTGAAATACTTCCAAATTCTCAAACATTGCCGTTTACCTCTCTTCCATGGATTCTCTCGGGATGAAAGGGAAACAGCTACTGCCCCTTTTCGCCTTCCTCGCGAATGATTTTTTTGATATTCTTTTCGCATTTCAGGCGGGGAAGCATAATTTCATGGCCGCAGGAGGTACAGCGGATCTTAAAGTCCATACCGGAGCGGAGCACCAAAAAGGTTTTGGAGCCGCAGGGATGAGGCTTTTTCATCATCAAAATATCTCCCGGTCGCACGTCCATGTGTGTTCGCCTTCCTTTCAGGGAAATGAATGGCAAAAATTCCTTCCCCACAGGCCTCCGGCCGTGAGGGCACCATATAGTATAGCATGAAAAGGGGGCGGCAGACAATATTTTTTATTTTGCTTGCCGGGACCTTTCTCATTCATTATAATGGATCACAGAGTAAAGGAAAAGGATGGATCGTATTATGCCGACAAAAAAAGATCTGCTGCAACTTCTTCGGGAAACAGACGGCTACGTTTCGGGGGAAGCGGTCAGCGAAAAGCTGGGAATTACCCGGGCCGCGGTTTGGAAGCAGGTGGAGCTTCTTCGGGCAGAGGGCTATGTCATCGACTCGCTGACCCGCCGGGGCTACCGCCTGCGGGAAACGCCGGACCTGCTGACGCAGGAGGAAATCCAGGCCGGGCTCTCTGCCGGGGAATTTGGCTGCCGGGTGTTCGCCATGGAAACGGTGGATTCCACCAACGAAGAGGCGAAGCGCCGGGCGGAACAGGACGCGCCCCACGGAAGCGTCTTTGTGGCAGAGCAGCAAACCGGCGGCAAGGGGAGGCTGGGCAGGCGCTGGGATTCGGCGGCCGGCAGCGGGCTGTGGTTTTCCCTGCTGCTGCGCCCCAAGGCGCTGCCAAGCCAGACGGCAGGCATTACCCTGCTGGCGGGGCTTGCCGTGTGCCGGGCCATCCGCCGGGAAACGGGCTGCCAGGCCAGCATCAAATGGCCCAACGATGTGGTGTTGGGGACAAAAAAGGTATGCGGCATCCTGACGGAAATGTCTGCAGAAATGGATCAAATCCATTATGTGGTGGTAGGAATCGGCATTAATGTGAAGAAGGGCGCTTTCCCTGCAGAGCTGCAGGAAAAGGCGGTTTCTCTGGAAGCCGGGGCAGGGCGCCCGGTGCGCCGCGTTCCCCTGCTGCAAAGGATTTTGGAAGAGTTTGAGCTTCTGTACCGGGAGTACGGCGTTTCCTCTTTCCCGCTGGAGGAATACAGCTCCCTGTGCGTTTCCCTTGGCCGCCGCATCCGCTTTTTCCGAAACGGAAGCGAGGTGCATGGCACGGCCGTGGCCGTTGAGAAAGACGGCGGGCTTGTGGCAGAGCTGGAAAACGGGGAAACAGCCGTTGTCACCTCAGGCGAGGTGGTGGTGCAGGGCTTTTACGGGCAGTGAGCAAGCAAAAAGCACTGGGAATGCCGGGCGAAGGCTTCCCAGTGCTTTTTCTCATAAGCTTTTACTTTTTTCCTTTTTTGAAGCCGTCCTTCAAAGAGACGGAGCGGTTGAACACCAAATGCTCCGGCGAGCTGTCACGGTTGTCCGCGCAGAAATAGCCCTGCCGCATAAACTGGAAGGACTCCTCCGGCTTGGCATCCCGCAGCATAGGCTCTACCTTGCAGCCGGTAAGCACCTTCAGGGAATCCGGGTTCAGCACCTGGAGGTAGTCGTAAGCGTCCGGGTCCGGAACGGTGAACAGGCTTTCGTACAGCCGAATCTCCGCATCCACAGCCGCCCCGGCCTCTACCCAATGGATCGTCCCCTTCACCCTGCGGCCGTCGGGGGTGTTGCCGCCCCTTGTTTCCGGGTCGTACTCGGCAAACACCTCTGTCACGTTGCCCTCTTCGTCCTTCTGGCAGCCGGTGCAGCGCACCACATAGGCTGTTTTCAGCCGCACCTCGTTGCCGGGGAACAGACGGAAGTAGCCTTTGAAGGGTTCTTCCAGAAAATCAGATTTCTCGATCCACAAATGACGGGAAAACACCACCTTGTGGGTGCCGTCCTGCGGCCGGTTCGGGTTGTTTTCCACCTCAAACTCTTCTGTTTTTCCCTCGGGGTAATTGGTAATGGTAAGCTTGACAGGCTCCAGCACCGCCATGGCGCGGCAGGCGGTTTCGTTCAAATCCTCCCGCAGGCAATGCTCTAAAAAGCTGTATTCGATGGTGCTGTTCACCTTGGCCACGCCCACCCGCTCGCAGAAATTCCGAATGGAGGCGGGGGTGTAGCCCCGGCGGCGCAGGCCGCAGAGGGTAGGCATGCGGGGGTCGTCCCATCCGCTTACATAGTTTTCCTCCACCAGGCAGCGCAGCTTCCGCTTGCTCATGACCGTATTGTTGATGCCCAGCCGGGCGAACTCGATCTGTCTCGGCTTGGAGGGCAGGTCGATATGCTGAATAACCCAGTCGTACAGGGGGCGGTGGTCCTCAAACTCCAGGCTGCAGAGGGAATGGGTAATCCCCTCCAGCGCATCCTCAATGGGGTGGGCGTAGTCGTACATGGGGTAAATGCACCAGGCGTCCCCGGTACGGTGATGATGCATGTGGTTGATGCGGTAAATGACAGGATCCCGCATGTTGAAATTGCCGGAGGCCAGGTCAATTTTCGCCCGCAGGGTCATGGCGCCGTCCTCAAATTCCCCTGCCTTCATGCGGGCAAACAGGTCAAGGCTTTCCTCTATGGGGCGGTCCCGGTAAGGGCTGGTGGCCGGGGTAGTCAGGTCGCCCCGGTTTTCCCGCATCTGCTCTGGGGTGAGCTGGCACACATAGGCGTCGCCGTTTTGAATGAGATGTACGGCGAATTCGTACATCTGGGGGAAATAATCGGAAGCGTAATAGAACCGGTCGCCCCAGTCGAACCCCAGCCAATGAATATCGCTTTTGATATTGTCCACATACTCGGTGTCTTCCTTGGTAGGGTTGGTGTCGTCCATGCGAAGATTGCACAGGCCGCCAAACTTTTCCGCCGTGCCGAAATCGATGCAGATGGCCTTCGCATGGCCGATATGCAGGTACCCGTTAGGCTCAGGCGGGAAACGGGTGTGCACCGTCATGCCGGCAAAGCGCCCGCCCTCCGCAATGTCCTCTTTGATAAATTCATGGATAAAATTGCTGGATTCCGCCGCAGCGTCCTCCGGCTTTTTCACTTCTTCACTCATGCAGGGGTTCCTCCTCTATTCAACTTTTCCAGGCCCAGCCGCAGACGGCGCAGCGCTTCCTCGCGGCCCAGCAGGGCCAAAATCTCCATAGCGCCGCCGGGCGTTACCAAAACGCCGGCCGCCGCAATGCGCACCGGCCACAGCAGGGTGCCGTTCTTCACGCCAAGCCTTCCGGCCAGATCGATCAGGTTGGCGTGGAGGCTGTCCAGGTCCCAGGCTTCCAGCCCTTCCAGGGAACGAATGGCCTCTGTCAGCATTTCCTTGGAATTTTCCAGGTTGGTTTTGCTCTTCTTGTTCACAAAGTAGTCTGCCGGGTACTGGGGAAGCTCCCGGAAGAAGGCCAGCAGCTCTGGAATTTGGGTCAGCTTTGTGAGGCGCGGCTGCAAAATGGAGGCCAGCACCGCCCAGTCCCGCTCCCCTTCCGGGAAGGCCTGCCGGATGTAGGGCATGGCCCTGGCAATGAAATCCTCCGGCTGCATGGCGCGGATATATTCGCCGTTAAACCAGTTCAGCTTGTCGTAGTCGAACACGGCGGGAGATTTGCTGATGCCGTCAATGGAAAA
>DVMK01000016.1 GCA_018715025.1 Candidatus Caccousia avistercoris | reverse complement strand
GTCTATTTTTATGGTAAGGATTACGTCGTTTCCAGCTACGGAACCTCCACGCTTGACAGCTTCTACCAAAGCCTGTTTTCCATGGACGCCAACCCGGTCTCTGGCTATTTGCGTCCCCTAAGCGCCGGCAGTTTTCTGTTTCTTCCCCGTTCAGAGGACAAGGGCGCCATGCTCGCTCAAAACTCTGTCTATGTCATTTCTCTGGTTCAAGCAAACGGCACCCGTTACGGCAATCTTTTTATTTTTTGGGACGACAGAGAAATCCAGCAGCGTGTGGAGAGTCTTTTGGATCCGAATGAATCCTACTACATTTTTACCAGCCGGGGCGAAAGCGTACTGCAAAGGGGGGCGCCGGCAGAAGAGCAGGATCTGGCCGGTTCTGCGGATTTTTTTGGCCGGGAAAGCAAGGGCGGCTGGCGGGTTTACGTGGGCGCCGGCCCGGGCTATGTAAACGGGCAGCTTCTGTTCCTCGCTCTCATGGCGGCGTTTTTGTACGCCGCCGTTGCCCTGCTTGGAGCCCCCGTAGTGTTCAGCCTTTGCCGCCGGAATTACAAGCCTATTCGGGAACTGGCCGAGCTGGTGGCCCGGCAAGACAAGCCCCAGGGCGGCCCCGCCAGGAAGGCCCTGGATTATGAGGCGCTGAAGCTGGCCATTTCCTCCATTTTCAAGGATAAAAGCCGGCTGGAGGAGCAGCTGGAAATCTACAAGCCGGTTTTGATCAACAGCCTTCTCCTTCAGCTGCTAGAGGGTTCCGGCGATTCCTCCTCTATCTTAAAGGGGCTGGAAACGCTGGGGGCCCCCGTCCCCTTCCCCTGGTTCCTCTGCGTTTCCCTGTACGCCGCCTCCATTCACCGGGAGGATTTTGTGGGCGGGGCCCTTTCCATGCGCGGGCAGGAGGGGCTTTCCTGCCTGTTTGCCTCTGTAGATAAACACACCGGCTATTACCTGGTGAACGCCTCTTCTGCCGGGGACTGCCGCCGGGCCGCCGCCGCCCTGACAGACTCCCTGGAGCGCTCCGGCGCGGTGGGCGGCATAGGGCTTGGCTGCTGCGGCACGGCTGCCAGCCTTTCTGAAAGCTACCGGCAGGCGCGGGAGGCCTTGGGTTTTCTGAACGCAGGCGGCGCAGGCAAGTGCGTTGCCTGGGAGTCCCTTGAACCGCTCCCCCGCCGCGACCCGCCGTTTCCCCACGGGACTTTTTCCTCACAGCTTCTGTCCGGGCAGTTTGCAGAGGCGGATCGGGAGCTTCAAAGATACTGGAAAAAGACGGCCCCATACGGGGTGATGCGCAGAGCCTGCCTGGAGGAGGTACGGCAATGCCTGGCTGCCTCGCTGCTTCAGATCAAAAAGGAGTACGGGCTGCCCTGCTGTGAAGAACTTCTGCGCTCCCTGCGCGCCTGGGATTCCCATGGGGCGCAGGCCCTGCCCCAGCTGACCGCCCTTTGGGAGCAGGTGAAGGAAGAGCTGGCGCAGGACTTTCTTCGCCAAAAGGAGGAAAAGGCTTCGGAGGATGCCCGCGCCTTCCTGGACTATTTACAAGAGCATGTGTATGAGGAGGATATGTCCCTAAGCAAAATGGCCGCCAGCTTTCATGTTTCAGAAAGCACCGTGAGCAGGCGGATCAAAGCTTTGACCGGCTACAGCTTCTTAGACTATGTGGCGAATAAGCGCATTGCCCAGGCCTGCTCTCTGCTCTCTGAAACCGAAATGTCCGTTCAGGAGGTGGCCGCCGCCACAGGCTACTTAAACGACATTACCTTCCGCCGCCTTTTCAAAAAGCAGATCGGCGTCACCCCCAGCGAGTACCGCCAGAGAGGCGGCAGGTAAAAGGCAGCGGAAAAAGAACAGGGCAGAGAAAATCCCCCCTGATGCAGAAAAATTCAGCTGCATCAGGGGGGATTGCTATGGCCGGGAAGCCGAAAGGCGTTTCCGTCCTGTTATGCCTCGTGAATGGCGTCGAAAAAGGCGTAGGCGTAAGCTTCCTGCGCCTGGGACCCTTCCCAGAAGCCGTATTCCACCACGTGGAAGTCGTTCTGGTAGAAGAAAAAGAAGTAAGCGGAGGTCATGCCGCCCTCCTCCACCGTTATACGGCCCGACACGTCGCCCCAGGAGGTGACGCCCATGGCCAGGGGGGTGATGATTTCCAAATCCGACTCCTCATCCGGCGCGAAGTAGCTGTCAGCAAAGGACTGGATGGTCAGCTCCTTGGCGGCCTCGTCCTGGGGAACCTCCAGCTCAAAGCAGGTGCCCGACACGTAAATGTCGTAATTGTCCCCGTCGTAGGTTATGTACCGGCCGTACTCATCCTCTTCCAGCGAGACAGGCCCCGGCATGGGGAACACCAGGCCGCAGCCGTCCAGGGCATACTCCTGCGTCCACTGGGCCGGGTCGGGGGAATCCAGCGGCTTCTCTTCCGGCTCCGGCTCATACTCATACACCGGTTCCTCCTGAAAGAAAACCTCCGGGGAGAAGGACGAGGATTCCGACGCGAAGCTGAAGGCGATCACAGCGGCGACGGCCACAAAAGCCACCACGAACAGAATCACCAGCCCCAGCGCGCAGCCTGACTTTTTCTTCGCCGGGGCGGCGCCGCGCGCCTGAACGGGCACGTACCGGGGCGGCGGCGGGGCGGCCCGGCCCGGCGCGGCCGCCTGCCTTTGCTCCGGCTGCTTCCGCTCCCAGGGATCCTTCTCCGGGGAAGAATAGATTTCCCGGTCGGGAATCTCCCATGGTTCCCTGTCTCCGTTCCAGCTCATTCCAGCGCCTCCTCCTTTTCTTCAATAATGCCGCCGCCCAGCACCAGATCTTCCTGGTAAAACACGGCGGCCTGCCCCGGCGTCACCGAGCGCTGGGGCTCGTCGAATTCCACCCTGGCCCGGCCCCCGGGCAGGGGCGTTACCTGGCAGAAGGCCAGCGGGGCCCGGTACCGGATCTTCACCTGGCACCGCAGGGGCCCCTCCGGCTGGGGGAAGGGGATCCAGTTCATGCCGCGGGCGGTAAACGCGCCCCGGTACTGGCTGCCCTCCTCCCCCAAAACCACCCGGTTGCGGGCCGCGTCCAGGGCGGTGACGTACATGGGCTTCCCGAAGGAAATCCCCAGCCCCTTCCGCTGGCCCACGGTGTATCGGGGCAGGCCCTGGTGGCGGCCCAGCACGTTGCCGGCCCCGTCGGTAAACTCCCCCGGGGGGAAGGGGCCGCCGGTAAAGCGCTCCAGAAAGCCCGCGTAGTCCCCGTCCTCCACAAAGCAGATGTCCTGGCTGTCGGGCTTTTGGGCCACGGGGAGCCCGGCCTCCCGGGCCAGGGCCCGCACCTCCGGCTTATCCAGCCGGGAAAGGGGGAACAGGGTGTGCCCCAGCTGCTCCTGGGTGAGGGAATACAGCATATAGCTCTGGTCCTTCCCGGTGGGGGAGCGGTACAGCAGGAACCGGCCGCCCTCCTCCCGCACCTGGGCATAGTGGCCGGTGGCCACGCCGTCGAAGCCGTTGTCCAGGGCGTAGCGCAGCATGGCGCCGAACTTTACGGCCCGGTTGCAGTACACGCAGGGGTTGGGGGTGCGCCCCGCCAGGTACTCAGAGGCGAACACCTCCATCACCTCCCGGCGGAACACCTGCTGAAAATCCAGCGTCAGGTGGGGGATCCCCATGACCGCCGCGGCACGGGCCGCATCCCGGGCCTCCCGCAGGCCGCCCTCCCCCGGGCGCAGCAGCAGGGTGGCGCCCGTCACCTCACAGCCGGAACGGCGCAGCAGCAGGGCGGCGGCGGCGCTGTCCACGCCGCCGCTCATGCCCAGAAGAATCCGCTTCACTGCTCGTCGTCCGCCGCTTCCGCATCCAGCTGGTCAGGCAGAACGGGGAACCGCACCCGGCCGGTGAAAAAGTCAGAGAGCATGCTGCTCTGCCCTCCGCTTTCCTGCTCATAGTACGGGCATGCGCCGCAGTCCTCGCCGCAGCCGCTGCAGCAGGAATCCTCCTCCTGCGGGGCGGAAAGCTCCTCCAGCTTGGCAAAGGCCTTCCGCATGCGGGCGGCGCTCTCCTCCACCGAGCGGCAGAGGCGTTCGGTTTCCTCGTTCTGCGGGTCGCGCAGGTGGTCGTAGTAATATTTTCCCAGCGCCACGTAAGCCCGGGCGGTATTTTCCCGCTCGTTCTTGATGACGATGCGGATCCGGTTCACCAGCGCCGCTTTGTGATTTTTGTCCACCATATAATCAAGGGCCTTTGCAATTCCATTTCCCAAGGTTTCCAATACTTTCATCAGGGAATCCTCCTTTGCTTTTCCTGTAAACCCAACGGGCTTTTTTTCATTATATCTCATTCCCAAAGAGAATAACAGTATTATTTCTGTAATCTTTCCGCCTCATTCAAAATTTTGCCCTTTTCCCCGGCCGCCGCATATCTCCCCACGCGCCGCGCAAGATAGAACAGGGCCGTCCTTCCGGATTCCTGTATTCCTTTTTTTCAGAATCTATGGTATTATTAGTTTTACACCAGCCCGTTTTTCCGGGCTGCCTTTGGAAAGGGAGCGTGAGCTTCCCGCCGGGGTGCGAAGGGAAATATATCTGGTTTTTTCTTCGCCGCGGCAAAGAAGAAACCAGGTGGATTTCTATGGAACCATACCCAGGCGGCAAAGCGCCCTGGCACAGAACACAGCAAGCAAACCTCCGAAAGCGCCGGGACGGGCCTTTCGGAGAACGGAGGAAGAGGCGAGCGGATGTCTACGGAAATCAACAAGGATGTGGCATGCCCCGGATGCGGGGCCAAGGTGCCCACAAGGATGTGGTCTGGGATCAACGCGGAGGTGAACCCCAACCTGCGGGCCCAGGTGCTGGACGAAACGCTGTTTGACTGGAAGTGCCCCCACTGCGGGTACGAGGCCAAGCTGGCCTACCCCTGCCTGTACCACGACAAGGGGGGCCGGTTCATGGTGTATTTTCTGCCCAAAAGCCCCGACCCGGCCAAGGCCGCCGGCATTGCCGGGGAATTTCCCCAGCTGCGGGGCGTGCGCAAGCGGATTACCGGTTCTCTGGCTTCCCTGAAAGAAAAAATCCTTATCTTTGAGGACGGCCTGGACGACCGGGCCGCCGAGCTGGTGAAGCTTCTGCTGGCCATGGTGCTGGAGCACGCCGGGGGCGGGCAGGTGCGGGAAGGGCTGTACTGCTCTGTGGACGAGGCGGCGGGCCGCATCGGCTTTTCCTTCCGGCTGGAGGGGGAGGCGGAGCCGGTGCGCCGGGTCACCTCCTTCGCCGCCTACCGCCGCGCCGCTGAGATTGTGGACTCCCTTCTTCCCCCTGACGGCGGCGACTTCCTTCTGGTAGACCGGGACTTCGCCCGCGACCTGCTGCGCCGGTACCGGGGCGAGCCCGCTCCCCAGCCGGAGCCCCCGAAGGCGGAGGAGGAAGCGGCCCCCGAAGCCGCCCCGCCTGCGCCCGGCCCTGAGCCCACCCCCGGGGAACCGCCCCGGGAAGAGCCGCAGGCGCAGCCCGCCGGGCAGGAAGCCCCGGCAGAGGCCCCCTCGGAAGAGGAGCCCCCGGCGGAGGAGCCGCCGGAGGAGCCGGAAGCCCCCGAACGCGACACCACGGAATGAGAATAGGAGAGAAAAGCCAATGTGCGGAGTATGCGGATTCACGGGAGAAATCCTGGACAGGAGCGACAGAGAACAGGTATTGAAGCGGATGACCGACGTGATCACCCACCGGGGGCCTGACAGCAGCGGCTTCTACTGCGGCGGCGGGGTGGCCATGGGCTTCCGCCGCCTCAGCATCATAGACGTGGGCGAGGGCGGCGACCAGCCCATTTACAACGAGGACAAAACCCTGGTGCTCACCTTCAACGGGGAAATTTACAACTACAGGCAGCTGCGGGAGGAGCTTGTGCAGAAGGGCCACCGCTTCGCCACCCACACCGACTCTGAGGTGCTGGTGCACGGCTTTGAGGAGTGGGGCCCCCAGCTGCTGGGCCGGCTGCGGGGCATGTTCGGCTTCGCCATTTGGAACACCAAAGACAAAAGCCTGTTCCTGGCCAGGGACTACTTCGGCATCAAGCCCATGCACTACAGCCTGCAGGGGGAAAATTTCCTCTACGGCTCTGAAATCAAAAGCCTGCTGGAATTCCCCGGCTTCCGCAAGGAGTTCAACCCCCGCGCCCTGGACACCTACATTTCCTTCGAGTACGTGGCGCCCCCCGAAACCTTCTTCCAGGGGGTGTACTGCCTGCCCCCCGCCCACTACCTGTGGTACCGGAACGGCAAGGTGGAAACCCACCGGTACTGGGAACCCAAATTCCAGCCGGACGAATCCATGACGGAGGAGCAGGCCGTGGACGCCATTGAGAAGGTGTTCGAGGATTCGGTGGCCGCCCACAAAATCAGCGATGTGGAGGTGGGCTGCTTCCTTTCCAGCGGCGTGGATTCCAGCTACGTCTCCACCTTCTTCCAGGGGCAGAAGACCTTCACCGTAGGGTTTGATTACGGAGAAAGGTACAACGAGATTGATTACGCCAAGGATTTGAGCGCAAAGATCGGGCTGGAGCATCACTACAAGGTGATCACGCCGGAGGAATACTGGGGGAATATCCGCAAGGTGCAGTACCACATGGACCAGCCCCTGGCGGACGCCTCCTGCATCGCGCTGTATTTCGTGTCGAAAATCGCCAGCGAATACGTGAAGGTGGTGCTTTCCGGCGAGGGGGCCGACGAGCTGTTCGGCGGGTACAACATTTACCACGAGCCGGACGACCTGGCCGCGTACAAGCGGCTGCCCCGGTTCCTTCGCCTGGCCGCCGCGGCGGTGGCCAGGGCCCTGCCCTTCTCCTTCCGGGGGAAGAGCTTCCTCATCCGCGGCTCTCAGGATATTGAAGAAAGCTTCATCGGCAACTGCAGCATGTTCACCATGGAGGAAAAGCGCAGCCTGCTGAAGGAGGGCCTGCCCTGCACCAGGCCCCAGGAGCTGACCCGCCCCATCTACGACCGGGTGAAGGGCATGGACGACGTGACAAAAATGCAGTACCTGGACCTGAACGTGTGGCTGGTGGGGGATATTCTGCTGAAGGCGGATCGGATGAGCATGGCCAATTCCCTGGAGCTTCGGGTTCCCTTCCTGGACAAGGAGGTGTTCGCCGTGGCCAGCCGCCTGCCCCGCCGCCTGCGGGTAAACCGGGAAAACACCAAGTACGCCATGCGCAAGGCGGCCCTGCGCCGCCTGCCCCCCGCCACCGCCCAGAAGAAAAAGCTGGGCTTCCCGGTGCCCATCCGGGTGTGGCTGCGGGAGGAAAAATATTACCGTCTGGTGAAAGAGGCCTTCGAGAGCGAAACCGCCAAACGCTTCTTCCACACCGGCGCCCTGCTCAGGCTGCTGGACGACCATTACCAGGGGAAACGGGACAACAACCGGAAAATCTGGACCATCTACGTGTTCCTTGTCTGGTATTCCATCTACTTTGCCTCCCCGGCAGAGGAACCGGGCGCGGTTCCCGGCCGCCCGGGGGGCGAAGCGTAAAACGGCCCCGCGCCTGCGCCGCGGCCCGCAGAAAAGCGCCGCCCCGCTTCCGGATTTCCTCCGGAACAGCGGGGCGGCGTTTTTCTTTTTTCTGCCCCTCAGGCGGGGACGGCCCCCACAAAGGACAGCAGCCCGGCCAGGAGGGAACTCTCCCAGCAGGGGGCGATGGCGGAGGGCTGCTGCCAGAACAGCCGGTACAGGTACACCGCCGCCAGCGCCGTGCCCAGCGCCGCGGCGCAGAGCCGTTCCGCCCGCGGCGGCAGCCGGCGGGGCAGCACCTCCCGGTGGGCGGCGTAGAGCAGCGCCGGCGGCGCCAGGGGGAACAGCGGGTGGAAGAAAAAGGCGGCGGAAAAGTCCAGCCGCAGGGCGGCCAGCCAGGCCCGGGTCATGCCGCACAGGGGGCAGGGCAGGCCGGTAAACCGGTACAGCGGGCAGCCGAACAGCACCAAAAGCGCACCCAGCCCGCCTGCCAGCGCCAGGTGAACCCACAGCCATCTGCGAAACGAAATTTTCTTTTCCATACTGCTATCATAAGGGAATCCCCCGCCCCTGTCAACACTTGAGGGGGCGCGGCGCTCCTTTTTCGTTCACATTTCATTTGCGAAAATATCAATTGCTTTTCTTGCAGTCTTCGCATGGTTTTCACATTGGGGACGGATAATACAGGTAAAGATAAGGAAGAAACGGGACGGGGCCCTGAAACAGGCTTTCTCCCTCTTCCAGAAAGGAATGAATGATGTATGTTTTATCCGTCCATGAATGATAAGGAATACGATAGCCAGAACATGTATGGGGAAGGCAGCACCCCTGCCCTGCAGGAAGAAAACGGCGCGTACAGCCAGGCGGAATGGGGCGGCGCCTGCCAGTACGGCGAAAACCAGGCCCCCCAGCCGCCCCAGAAGCCGAAGAAGGAGAAAAAGCCCATGAGCCGGGGCAAGAAGCTTGCGGTGAAGGTTACCGCCGGCCTGCTGGCCTGCCTGATGGTCTCGGCCGGCTCCATCGCCGGGTTCACGGCCCTCATCAACGGCGGGTACATTTCGGTGAACAACACCGGCTCCTCCGGCCCGGCCTTCACCATCAACCACATGATGAGCGACGGCGGCACCGTCACCCAGACCACCACCAGCGGCGAGCTTTCGCTGAACGAAATCGCCCAGAAGGTAATCCCCTCGGTGGTGTGCATTCAGAACTTCCAGCGCACCAGCCAGAGCACATTTTTCGGCTACGGGCAGCAGCAGGAGGACAGCACGGAAGAGCAGGACGCAGGCGAGGGCTCCGGCATCATCGCCACCTCTGACGGGTACATCATCACCAACGCCCACGTGGTGGAGGGGGCCGACAGCCTGAAGGTGGTTCTGTACGACGGCTCCACCTATGAGGCAGAGCTCATCGGCAGCGACAGCGTCACCGACCTGGCGGTTGTCAAAATTGAAGCCGCCAACCTGGTGCCCGCCACCTTCGGTTCCTCCAGCGACCTGCAGGTAGCCGACCAGGTAATGGCCGTAGGCAACCCGGGCGGCCTGCAGCTCAGCTCCAGCGTGACGGTGGGCTACGTTTCCGCCCTTGACCGTACCATTACCTCAGAGGACGGCTACACCATGAACTGCATCCAGACCGACGCGGCCATCAACCCCGGCAACTCCGGCGGCGCGCTTGTGAACAAATACGGCCAGGTGGTTGGCATCAACTCCTCGAAAATCGCCGCCACCGGCTACGAGGGCCTTGGCTTCGCCATTCCCATCGACGACGCCCA
>DVMK01000219.1 GCA_018715025.1 Candidatus Caccousia avistercoris | reverse complement strand
GCTATTATAACATTATTATTTTTGTGGCGAAACTTTAAAATCTTGATTTTATTATAAATTCTTGGGCAAACAAGAGCAGCACAGCCCAGTTGGGCGAGTGCAGGCGCTTTCGCCCAGGTAACATTTTCACCTCTTGACAAAAGGGGAAAAAGGGAGCTAGTATTCTCCTTAGAGGAACACGTGCCTAAAAAAGGCGCGGAAAAAGGAGGATTTTTATGCTGACAGCGCTGCACAATTACGATGTTTTCCCCAAGGTTCTGCGCGCAGGGGTGGAAACAGAGATTACCATTGAACCGCTGGGGCGGCACGCCGCCCTCACGCCCGGGTCCCTCTGCCAGGTAGAGCTTCTTCCCACGGAGGAGGGCTCCCCGGTGTATTATCCGGAGCGGCCGAACCATACCCTGTACCCGGTGACGGCGGGCTCACGGGGCGAGCTTCGGCTCCGCTGCCTTCTGCCTTCTGAGCAGGAATATTACCTGCGGTTCGAGGGGCCGAAGGGGAGGGTACAGCTTTCTCTGTATGCGGTGAAGGAGGATCTGGCGGGCCGTTATCCCTTTATGGGCGATCTGCACGTGCACAGCTTCCGTTCCGACGGGAAGGAAGCGCCGGAGATTGTGGCGGCCAATTACCGGAAATTCGGGTACGACTTCATGGCCATTACCGACCACCGCCGGTATTACCCTTCCCTGGAGGCCATCCGCGCCTTTGCAGGCGTCGATTCCGACTTCCTGCTGACGCCGGGGGAGGAAGTCCACCTGCCCGGCACAGACGTACATATCATCAATTTCGGCGGGGATTACAGCATCAACGCCCTGGTAGAGCGGGACGACACGCCGGACGCCCAGGGCCAGCCACGGGCGCGGCAGGGCGCGGTGCCCCCGCCTGTGCTCTCCCGCGAGGAATACGACAGGCAGGTGGCGGCCCTGGCAGAGGAGCTTGCCCTGCCGGAGGGCGTGGAAAAAATCTCCTTTGCCGTGTGCGAGTGGGCCTTCCGGCAGATTCGCCAGGCCAACGGCCTTGGCGTTTTCTGCCACCCCTATTGGATTTCCGACGTGTACCAGGTGCCGGAAAGCTTTGTGGAGTGCATGATGGAGCGCCGGCCCTTCGACGCCTTTGAGGTGCTGGGCGGCGAGCTGTACTTTGAGCAGAACGGCTTCCAGGCGATCCGCTACTACGAGGATATGGCCAAGGGCCGGGTGTACCCCATTGTGGGCAGCACCGACAGCCACGGCTCTGTGAACAACCCGGCAGGCACCGTGGCCCGCACCCTGGTATTCTCCCCGGAAAACACTAGGGAAGCCCTCATCGGCTCCATCCGGGACCGGTACACCGCCGCCGTGGACGGCATGGACACCAAGCTGCGCCTGGTGGGGGAAAGCCGCCTGGTTCGCTACGGCAATTTCCTGCTGAAGCATTACTTCCCCCTGCACGACGACCTGTGCCATGAGGAAGGCCGGCTGATGAAGGAGTACGCCTGCGGGAACCGGGAAGTGAGGGAGGCTCTGGAACAGCGGGCCCCCAGAATGCGCGCCCTGCGCCGGAAATACTTTGCATTTTGAGTCTGCCCCACAGGCGGGCAGCCAAACAGGGAGGAAATCAATATGAAATTAGCGCTGCAGCTTTATTCCATCCGGGCGGCCTGTCAGGAGGATTTGCAGGACGCCCTGCGCCGCACCGCGGCCATGGGATTTTCCGGTGTGGAGTTCGCCGGATTTTTCGGCTGCCCGGCCAGGCAGGTGGCCGGGTGGCTGAAGCAGTACGGGCTGGAAGCCATGGGGGCGCACATTCCCGCAGAGGAAATTTTGGAGCGCCCGCAGGAAACCATCGCTTACCAGCAGGAGCTGGGGAACCGGCGGATCGTCTGCCCCGGGTTCCCCCTTCGCTCCCGTTCCGGGGCGAGGGATTTTGCCGAATCCCTGCAAAAGGTGGCCGGGCTTTACGAGAAGGCGGGCATGCAGCTTTTTTACCACAACCACCAGCAGGAATTCACCGCTGACGAGGGGGAGCGCCTGCTGGACACGCTGGCCGGGGCCATGCCCGGCCTGGCGCTGGAGCTGGACGTGTACTGGGCGTACCGGGGCGGCGCCGATCCGCTGGCGTACCTGGAGCAGCGCCGGGATCAGGTGCGTCTGCTCCACCTGAAGGACGGCACCATGGAGCACGGCACAGAGGCCGGCCGGGGAAACCTGCCCCTGGCAGAGCTGGCCGCCTGCGGGAACCGCCTGGGCATCCCCTGGGCGGTGGTGGAAACAGAGCAGAGCGAAACGGCGGCGGAGCAGCTGGAGGACGCCCGCAGAGATTTGGCCTTCCTCTCCGGCCTGGTATGACAGCCGTTTACGCGAGACAGGTATTATGGCCTCCGGTAAAACCGGGGGCCATAATACTGTATCTATTTCCCGCATCCTGCCGTCACCGCCGCCGGGGCCGGGAAAAAGAAGAGAAGATTGGGCAAAACGCCCCGAAGGGGAAGGCCACGCCTGGCTTGCCAGCGCACAGGGGCCTGCCCTTCGGGGCGTTGTTTATGAGAAAGCGCCTGACGGGGCGCGTACCGGGGCTGCTACCGGATGATGCGGGCCACAAAAATGCGGTCCCCGCCTTCGCTGGGGTAAATGCCCGTCTCAGCGCCGGGCTCCCCAATTCCAATCACATGCCAGAAGGTGGCGTCCCCTTCCCGGCGGCACCGCTCCAGGCACACCACGCCGGGGGTGCCCGCAACCAGGCCGATGTCCCTGCCGGTAATTTTGGCGGTGTACATGCCGCACTTCCGCAGGCTCACGGTGGTTGTGGTGTCGCTGGTCCAGTCGGCTTTGGGCTGCAGCCCGTTTTTGCCCTCGGCCCGGAGAATTTCCGGGTAATCCTTCAGGCTTTTGTCGGTGTCCACACGCACGGAAATCCCCGCCACAACCCCGGCGTCGCCGGTTTGCCACAATCCGGCGCGGGGATCCGGCTGCCGGCTGTAATCCGCCACCCAAAGCTCGTACTGGGCCAGGCTGTCCAGCAGGATTTTATTCTGAATATAATCCCGATTGGTATACAGACCGCCGCAGTAGCCCGCCCTTTCCATTTCCTCCAGAAAGGCGGCGATAATCTGCGTGCGTTCCTGCTTGGAAAGTTCCTTTCCCGTCTGGGCCTTCACATACTGGTCTGAGGAGTATTCAAAGTCGTAATAAATGGGGAATTCTAGCTTCCCCCAATAGGGACGAAGCACCTCCTGGCAGGCCCGGGCCTCCTGGCGGGCTTCCTCCGGCGTGGCCGCATAGCTGAACCAGTAAGCGCCCGCCGGAATTCCTGCAGCTGTCATGCCCTGCACATTGCGGTCGAACCACTTGTCCTTCTGCTTGGCGGTATTTCCATACCCCGCGCGCAGAATAGCGAACTGCGGCCCGCTTTTCTTCACCTCATCCCAATTGATGAGCCCCTGGTAGGAGCTGACGTCGATTCCGTTCATCATGAATTTTCTTCCCCCTTCCGGGGCGCTCCCTGGGGAATGCGAGGGGGCGTCCCATGCCCATTCTATGCAGAAAGGGCGGGGGCTGTTACTCTGCGGCGGCGGCCCGCACCGCATCGGCGGAAGTGATATTGCAGGAATTGCGGGGCAGATATTCGTACTGCACAAAGCCATAGCTGATATTCCCGGCGGGGATCACCGCCTCACCGCACGCCAGCGGTGTAAAGGTCACGCTGCGGGATCCGCAGCGCAGGGCCCGCCCGCGGCGCCAGACGTGGACAGGGCCCTTCCCCCCCAAAAAAGCCTTCCGGCTTTCGCGGCTGCAGCCCGCTCGCCGCAGCCGCATCCGCCGGAAGGCTTCTTTGCTCTGCCTTATTCTTCTGTCTTTCCCCGGCCGCGGGGGGACGGGCCGTCATTCTCCCAGGCGGACGGCAACCTCCTCCATCGGCTTGCGGGCCCTGGGGGCGGGAGATTCCGCCGGGTATCCCAGCGGGGAAACCGCCACCGGAACCCAGCCTTCCGGCAGGGAAAGGGCCGCCTTGACCTTGCCCGCATCAAAAGCGCCCAGCCAGCACATGCCCAGGCCCTGTTCCTGCGCCTCCAGCAGCATAAAGCTGAGGGCAATGGAACAGTTCACCGTCCCGCTGGGCTGTCCGCAGCCCATCAAATGGCTTTCGGTGGCGCACACCACCAGGGCGGCGGGGGCTTCCCGCACCATAGCCTGGCCGTTGCAGGCCTCGCACAGGGCTGGCAGCAGCCCGCCCTGTACCAGAACAAATTTCCACTCCTGCAGGTTCCGGGCAGAAGGGGCCAGACGGCCCGCTTCCAGTACCTTGGCCAGCTTCTCCTCTTCCACCGGGCGGCTGTCGTACCTGCGGATGCTGCGGCGCTCCCGCATCAAATCAAGCAGTTCCATTGTGTCATTCCTCCTTGTTGCAATTTTATAGATAAACAATCTACAGCCTTCCGAATTCGCAGAGCTTGGCGTATTCTCCCCCCAGGGCAAGCAGCTCCTGGTGGCTGCCCTGCTCCGCGATTTTCTTCTCCTTCAGCACATAAATCACATCTGCGTTCCGAATGGTGGAAAGCCTGTGGGCAATCACAATGCAGGTGCGGCCCTTCATCAGCCTTTCGATGGAGGCCTGCACGGCCACCTCGCTTTCATAGTCCAGGGCGCTGGTGGCCTCGTCCAAAATCAGGATTTTGGGATCCTTCAGGAACAGGCGGGCAATGCTGAGCCTTTGGCGCTGCCCGCCGGAAAGCTTAATCCCCTTGGTGCCCACCTGGCTGTCGTAGCCCTGGGGCAGGGAGCAAATAAAGCTGTGAATGTCCGCCAGCTTTGCGGCCTGCACCATCTCCTCCTCGGTGGCGTCCGGCCTGCCGTAGCAGATATTTTCCCGGATGGTGCCGTTGAAGATGTACACCTCCTGCTGCACCACGCCCACCGCATCCCGCAGGGAGCGGAAGGAAATTCGGCGCAGGTCGGCGCCGTCCAGGGTGACGCTGCCCTCGCAGGGGTCGTAAAACCTGGTCATCAGCGCGCAGACTGTGGTTTTCCCTATGCCGGAGGCCCCGGCGAAGGCGGCGCACTGGCCGGGCCGGATGCGGAAGGAAAGGTTTTCCAGCACGTTTTCCGGCGAATCCTCATAGCGGAAGGTTACGTTGTGAAAGGCGATCTCCCCCTCCACCTGGGGCAGCTCCACCGGGTGGGGATCCTCTGTCACCGCGGGCTGGGTCTCCATCATTTCCATAAAGCGCAGGAACCCGGCCTTCCCCTCCTCGTACAGGCGCATGAAGTTCAGCAGGTAGTTCACCGGCTCGGCCATGCTGCCCACGTACAGCAGAAAGGTGACCAGAACCGGCACGTCCAGGCTGCCGTTCCCCAGAAAAAGCGCCCCGAAAAACACCGCCAGCATGGTGAGAAACTGGGGGTAGGAATGAAGGGTGTTGTAAAAGTAGGATTCCAGCTTGTAAAACAGGCACATGCTTTTGGTGTAGGCGTCGTTTTTCTCCGCAAAGCGGCGAAACTCCGCCTCTTCGTTTCCGAACGCCTTCACCGTGCGAATCCCCGCCAGGGTGTCCTCCACACGCTCGTTCAGGGCGCTCAGATCCGCCCGGCTGCGCAGGTTTATCCGCTCGAAGGCCTTGTCCATGCGCAGGGTGATCAGGGTGAGAACGGGCAGCATGACGAACACAATGAGAGTCAGCGGCACGTTGACGCACAGCAGAATGACAAAGGCCCCCACAAATTTGATGAGGGCCATCACCAGGTCCTCCGGGCCGTGGTGGAAAAGCTCCGTCATGCCGGTCAGGTCGTTGGAAATAACGGTCATCAGCTTGCCCACGCTGTTCTTGGCGTGAAAGGCGAAGGACTGCTCTTCATAATGGCGGAACAGCTCTTCCCGCATGGTGCGCTCCATCTTCGCGCCCATGGCGTGGCCCAGGTAAGCGTAGGTAACCTCGCTTGCCACCCGCACCAGGTACAGCGCCAGCAGCGCCAGCCCCCCGGCCAGCAGCCCCTGCAGGGAGGCCTCGCCCCCTGACAGAACCTCGCCGGTAATGTACCCGGAAACCAAAGGGAACAGCAGAAAGGCGGCGGCGCAGATCACCACGCAGCCCATATCCACCGCGAAAATCTTCCAATGGGGCTTATAATAGGAGAAAAACTTCCCCACGCGTTCTTTTGTAAACTGAGATTTCATAATTCCTCCAAGATTTTATCTGGAGAGCTCCTTATTTCTCGAATACCCTCCCAAGATGATATGCGGTATTCTGAAACATTTTCATGCGAATTCTCCTCTCTCTGTTTTTCCGCGGCCCGCCCGGCGCCCTGCCCGCGCCGGGGAAGCCGTCCTCCCCCTTTATACCACATCTCCCGGTAAAGATCAACACCCCTGCCGCAGGGAAAAACGGCAGGGGTATTTTCGCAGAAGCCTACAGAATGGAAAGGCCGTCGGCCCCCAGCAGCATCCCCAGAAGGACCACCGCCGCCGGCAGAATATAGGCGGAAACGCGGCCCAGGACCCGCTCCAGCCTTTCAATGAGCGCTGTGCCGCGCAGGCGGTTGTAAGCGAAGTACAGCAGAATCAGCGGGGCCGCGTACACCAGCGTATACAGCAGAATCATGGCCAGCACCCCGGGCAGGGCCAGCTGGTAGGAGGACAGAAAGGCGAGAAAACCAAAATAAGGCAGGGCGCTGGTAAGCTCTACCATGCAGAAGGCGGCCCCCAGCAGAAACAGAGAGGCCGGGCCCAGGCCGTACCTGGGCTGCTTTGCCTCCCCCGTTTCCTCCGGCTGGCTGCGGTGCGCCCGAAGCAGCATGCGGCCCCCCAGCAGCAGGCAGGCCAGGCCCGCGCCGGTTTCCAGAATGCGCACCGGCGTCGGGTACCGCACCGCCGCCTGCGCCCACACCTGAGAAAGAAACGCCGCAATGCCGTAGTACACCGCCAGCCCCAAAAGCACGTTTGCCAGGCTGATGCCCAAAATAAAAAACCAGGTGTGCTTTTTCTTCTTCACCATGGCCTGCAGCACCATCTGCTGGGCAATGGCCGAAGGGTTCAGGCTGTCGAAAAAGCTGGTGGTCAGGGCGGCGCCCACCAGCAAAAGAATGCTGTTCATACCGTATCTCTCTCCTTACGTCCGGGAAACAAAAAAGCGCCACAACCATACCACTAAGACCTACGGCATGGTTTGACGCTCATCCTCTATCCGGTGACAGAGTTTCCCTGTGTTCTATTGTTTTGGAATTCCTCCGGCGGCCGCAGACCCGGGCCGCCCGGTTATTATAGCAAACCCCCGCCGCAATGTCAAGGCTTACCCCGCCTCCAAGGCGGGGCGGACCTTTCCCTCCTTCTGGAAACTTTTCTTCCTTTCGGAAGAACACCTTGCAACAGGGAAGGAAATTCTATATACTATCTATATATAGTATAAAAGAGTAATCCTGCGCGGATAGGGGGGAGAGGGCCGGTTTTTCCACGGCCTGCGGATTCCGGCCTGGAAACAAGGGGGGAAAACGATGAAGAAAAAATATGGTTGGATAGCCGCCCTGTCGGCTTTTCTGGTGATGAATATTGCCCTGTTCAGCTGGATCAACGCCTGGATGGGCCAGCCCACCCTGGACACGGTTATCGTCCGGCTGGAGCGCAGCGGCTTTTCTGTGAGCGCCAGACAGCTGGACGAGGGCCTGCTGCGGGGCAGGCCGGTGGGCCTTTGGCTGGACGGCGGCGAAGCCCCCGCCGTGCTGGTGTACCGTTACCTGAGCGCGGAAAGGGCGCGGGAGGAGGCGGCCTGCATCGCCCCGGACGCCTCTTCGCTCACCTTCCCCCAGGAAGCGGGGGCGCAGAGTTCCACAGCGGTAGACTGGGCCGGGCCGCCCCACTTTTACCTGTACCGGAATTCCATCCTGCAGTATGTGGGAAGCGACCAGGCCGTCCTTTCCGCTTTGGAAGGGCTGTGCGGCAAGCCCTTTGCCGGGGAAGGGCGGCAGGCCGGGGAGGGAACCGCCCTGTTCACAGAAGCCGGCGGCTGAACCAGCGTCTGAAAAGCCCTGCCGCATCCGAAAACTGAAAAGCACAGGAAAGCCTCCTGTGGGAACCGGCGCGGGCATTTGCCCTGCCGGCTTCCGCAGGAGGCTTTTTCGGCAAAAACAGGGAAACAAGGGAAGCTTACGCCTCCGCCTGCTGCTGTGCAAGGGGCGGCACGTCCTGCTTCCCCTTCTTCTTCATAATGACAAAAAAGCAGATGAGATGCGCCGCGGCGGTGACGCCCCAGGTCACCGGGTACGACAGGTACAGGGTGAACAGGGAGTGATCCCAGGCGAATACGGTGAAGATCCACAGGATCCGCAGGCCGCAGGCGCCGGTGAGGGAAACCACCGTGGGCAGTACCGAATAGCCCAGGCCCCGGATGCTGCCGCAGCAGGTGTCCATAATGCCGCAGAGGAAATAGGTGGCGCAGATCAGCTCCAGCCGCACAATCGCGTACTGGATCACCTCCTGGTCCGGGGTGTAAATCCCCAAAAGCTGGTAGCGGAACAGATAGAACAAAATGCCAAGCCCTACGCCCACGCTCACCACCACGCCCAGGCAGCGGAACAGAATGGGCGTCAGGCGGCTGCGCCTGCCCGCCCCCAGGTTCTGGCTGGTAAAGCTGAGGGAGGTCTGGTACACCGCGTTCATGGAGGTGTAGATGAAGCCCTCCAGGTTGGAGGAGGTGGAGTTCCCCGCCACCACCGTAGAGCCGAAGGAGTTCACCGAGGACTGAATGAGCACGTTGGAAACCGAGAAAATGGCGCCCTGAATTCCCGCCGGCAGGCCCACCCGGGCAATCTGCAGCAGCTTGGCGCGGTGAATTTTCAGCTTTTTCAGGCTGACCCGGTAGGCGCTGTCGGTGTGCATCAGGCACAGCAGCACCAGCACGGCGGAAACGCACTGGGAGATCACCGTGGCGATGGCCACCCCAGCCACGTCGATGCCCACCACAATGACAAAGAACAGGTTCAGAACCACATTGATGCACCCGGCAATCAGCAGAAAATAGAGGGGGCGCTTGGTGTCCCCCACCGCCCGCAGAATGGCCGAGCCGAAATTGTACAGCATGGTGGCGGGCATGCCGCAGAAGTAGATGCGCATGTAGAGGGTCGCCTGGGCCAGCACATCCTCCGGGGTGCCCATAAGCGTCAGCAGGGGCTCCGCCAGAAACAGGCCCAGAAAAACAAGGATCACGCCGGAAACGAGGCTGAGCAGGATGGCCGTGTGGACGGTGTCGCTCAGTTCCTTGTCGTCCTTCGCGCCCACATACCGGGCCGTCAGCACGTTGGCCCCGATGGAAAGGCCCATGAACACGTTCACCAGAAGGTTGATGAGGGCGCCGGTGGAGCCTACCGCCGCCAGGGCCTGGCTGCCGGAAAAGCGCCCCACCACAATGATATCCGCCGCGTTGAACAGAAGCTGCAGCACGCCGGAAATCATCAGCGGCACCGCGAAAATCAGCATCTTCCCCAGCAGGGGGCCGTGAACCATGTCGATCTCGTAAGACTTCTTCACTTCTTCATCCGCTTCCCTCCCCAGCCGCGCGGAACGCCGCTGGAAAAATTTTACGCTCTTCTTCCCCACAGGGCCGCCCCAGGCGAAGAGACGTTGTTTTATTATTTTAGCACAAAAGAAAATGGGGCACAAGCGGAAAACAGGGAAAACCGCAGGCAGGGCGCTAGGCGTTTTCCTGTGCCAGAAGCCCCCGCTCCTCCATGGCGCGGCGCAGCTCTTCCCTGGCCGCCCCGCCCAGTTCGCACAGGGGCAGGCGGCAGGGGCCCGCGTCCATGCCCGCCAGGCGCATCGCCTCTTTGACGGGCGCGGGGTTGGACTCGCGGAACAGGGCGCGGATGAGGGAAAGCCAGTAAATTTGCTCCCGCTCTGAGAGGGCCGCGTCCCCCCGGAAGAAGCTGTAGCAGATGCGGTGCACCTCCTCCGGAATCAGGTTGGCCAGCACCGAAATGACCCCCTTGCCCCCCAGGGCCAGCACGGCGGTAATCTGGTCGTCGTTCCCGGAATAAATATCCAGCAGGCTGCCGCAGGCCCGGCGGATGTCCGCCACCTGGGAAAGGCTGCCGCCGGCCTCCTTCACCGCCACAATATTTTCCTGCTCTGCCAGGCGGCGGCAGGTGTCTGCCGAAAGGTTCACCCCCGTGCGGGAAGGCACGTTGTACAGGATGATGGGGATGCGCACCGCCCGGGACATCTCCATGAAATGGCGGTACAGGCCCTCCTGCGAGGGCTTGTTGTAGTAGGGGGTCACGTGCAGCAGGGCGTCCGCCCCGGCCGCCTCGGCCCTTTTGGAAAACTCCGCCGCCTCGCGGGTACAGTTTCCCCCGGCCCCGGCCACCACCGGGAGGATTCCGCCGGTCCGCTGGCGGCAGAAGGAGATCACCCCCAGACGCTCCTCAGGCGAGAGGGTGGCGGCCTCCCCTGTGGTGCCCACCACCACGAGGGCGTCTGTTTTGCGGGCCAGGTGGAAGTCCACCAGCCTGCCCAGCGCCTCGTAATCCACCGAAAAATCCTGCCGCATGGGGGTGACCAGCGCCACGCCGGAGCCCCGGAACACGGTCCTTTTCATAACAGCTGCACTCCTTCCGCCGGCACGGTTGCCGCGCCGCATGGTTTCTTCCTATATTCTATGAAAGAAATCCCCGCCCTGTTCCCCTCTGCGGAAAGACGCCCCTGTTTTTCTTCGGGGCTTCCCGGCGCGCAAAAATCCCCGGCGCCTGGTTTCGTTCAGGCGCCGGGGATCCGGCCGGTATGGCGCGGCCCTCTCTCAGGCGGGGCCGCCCGTTTTTTCTTCGTAAACGCCGTACCGGCGCCACAGCTCGTTCATGCGCTCGTAGCGGGCAAGCGGAAGCCCGGTGTAGGCGCAGTTGGAGGTGGAAAAGA
>DVMK01000218.1 GCA_018715025.1 Candidatus Caccousia avistercoris | reverse complement strand
CCGCAAGGAAGCTGGCCGGAATGCGCTGGATGGCCTCGTTGTACCGCATCACCGTATCGTTGTAAAACTGGCGGGAAATAGCCACCTTGCTTTCCAAGTCTGAAAGCTGGTTCTGCAGGCTTGTAAAGCTGGCGCTGGCTTTCACCTCGGGGTAATTTTCCATAACGGCAAAGAAATTCGTCATGGCCTGGTTCAGCCTGGCGTTGCTGCGGGAGGCTTCCTCCGGCGTACCGGCGTTCATGGCCTCGCCGCGGAGCCGGGTGATTTCTTCAAAGAGCGCCTTTTCATGGGAGGCATACCCTTTGACCGTCTCCACCAGGTTCGGAATAAGGTCAAACCGGCGTTTCAGCTGCACGTCCACCTGGGCCCAGCTGTTGTCTACCCGGGAAGAAAGCTTTACCAGCTTATTGTACGAGGACACCATCCAGATCACCAGGAAAATAACCGCAGCAGCCGCCACGCACAGCACAACGGCAGCTATTTGTCCTACTGACATCGCCAAGGGAATCCATTTCATCATCATCATTTCCTCCTTCTTCACGCCTGCGGCGGGCAAGTCGCGCACCTCCGGTGGGGACTTCGCGCGCCTCCGGCGGGGACTTCGCGCACCGGCCGCGTCCCGCGGCCTTGGGCGTGGTGCGGCACACCGGCGCGCCGCCCGCGGTTTTATCACGGTTCTGCACGGTTTCTCAGCTGCTCCGCGCGCCTCCAGCGAGGAAGCCGCGCACTGGCCGCGCGCTGTATGTTTCACCCTGAGAAAAGCAGTGCTTCGACGCGTGGCGCGGCAAAGCCGCGCCACACTGCAGCCTTTCTTTGGCTATTATACCACACCTTCGGGAGCCTGTCATTACTGCCCCGCCTTGCCGGGATCAAAAATTATCGCCCAGCTTCACGGCGGGCCGAGAACGGGCGCGCCCGCGCCCGCGGCTTCACGGCGGGCTGAAAAAAGCCGCCCGCCGGGGAAGGCGGACGGCCAGAGACGGTTTCCGTTATGCCTGCGGGGAAGCGCTTTTAATCTGGTAGCAAAGCGTCATCAGGCTGTCGTTCAAGTGGACGTTTTCCACAATGGCGTCTGGGTACTTCACCGCAATGTCATAGTGGCTGAAATTCCAGAAGCAGCGGATCCCAATGGCGTAGAGCCGGTCGCTGAGGGCGTCCACCGCCTCCCGGGGAACGCAGAGAATCGCCATCACCGGCTTTACCCGGGCGCAGAACGCCTCCAGGGTGCTCATGTCAGAAACCTCAATCCCGTTGATCTTGTTGCCGATCTTGAAGGGAGAGCTGTCGAAAATTCCGGTGAGGAGAAAACCGTCGGCGTCAAAGCTCATGTGGGAAGCAATGGCCTGGCCCAGGTTTCCCGCGCCGATGAGAATCGCCTTGTACCCGTTCTGCAGGCCCAGAATGTTCCCGATCTCCTTGCACAGCTGCTCCACAATATAACCGTAGCCCTGTTGGCCGAAACCGCCGAAGCAGTTCAAATCCTGCCGGATTTGAGAGGCGGTGAGCCCCAGCTTGGCGGAAAGCTCCGTGGAAGAAATGCGGGTAATCCCCTTTTCCCTCAGCTGGGTCAGGAAGCGATAGTACCGCGGCAGGCGGCGTATTACCGACATGGATATGTTTTCGCGTTTTGGCATGGTAATAACCTCCTTTCACGATAAACTGAGTCCGCCAAGGCTTTACAGCAGGGCTTCCAGCCGCTTGGCCACCTCGGTGAGGAAGGCTTCCGTGTCCACCTTGCGCTTGTTTTCCAGGGAAGAGAGGGGGATAAGGTCGCCGGTCATAACGCCCTCTTCAATGGTCTGCACGGCGGCCTGCTCCAGCTTGCCGGCAAACCGGCACAGGTCGGGCAGCTGGTCCAGCTCGCCGCGCTTGCGCAGCGCGCCTGTCCAGGCAAACAGGGTGGCCATGGAGTTGGTAGAGGTGGTTTCCCCGTTCCGCCATTTGTAGTAGTGGCGGGTCACGGTGCCGTGGGCCGCCTCGTACTCGTACACCCCGTCGGGGGAAACAAGAACGCTTGTCATAAGGCCCAGGCTGCCGAAGGCGGTGGCTACCATGTCGCTCATTACGTCGCCGTCGTAATTCTTGCAGGCCCAGATAAATCCCCCCTCCGAGCGGACCACGCGGGCCACCGCGTCGTCGATGAGGGTGTAGAAATATTCTATTCCGGCCTCCTGGAATTTATCCTTGTAGTCCTGGTCGAAAATCTCCTGGAAAATATCCTTGAACCGGTGATCATACTTTTTGGAAATGGTGTCCTTGGTGGCAAACCACAAATCCTGCCGGGTGTCCAGCGCATAGCGGAAGCAGGTTCTGGCGAAGCTGGCGATGCTGCCGTCCAGATTATGCTGGCCCTGCACCACGCCGGGGCCCTGGAACTGGTGGATGAGCTCCCGTGTTTCGGTGCCGTCCGGGGCGGTAATCACCAGCTCTGCCCTGGAACCGGCAGGCACCGTGCATTCCGTGTTCTTGTACACGTCCCCGTAGGCGTGACGGGCGATGGTGATGGGCTTTTTCCATGCGGGCAGGAAGGGCACGATCCCCTTCACCAGAATGGGCGCCCGGAACACCGTGCCGTCCAGAATGGCGCGGATGGTGCCGTTGGGAGATTTCCACATTTCATGCAGGTTGTATTCCTTCACCCGGGCTGCGTTGGGGGTAATGGTGGCGCATTTTACGGCCACGCCGTATTTCTTGGTGGCCTCGGCGCTGTCCACCGTCACCTGGTCGCGGGTAGCGTCCCGGTTTTCCAGGCCCAGGTCGTAATATTCTGTTTTCAAGTCGATGTAAGGGGTGAGCAGGGTGTCTTTGATCATTTTCCAAATCACCCGGGTCATCTCGTCCCCGTCCATCTCCACTAAGGGGGTTTTCATTTGAATTTTATCCATGGCCTTTCGCCTCCTGTACCGTTTTTTGCCTGAGCCTCAGGCGTCCTGCCCGTTTTCGCGGGTGTAGTTCAGCAGCCCGCCGGCCAGCACCATTTTCCGCTGCCGCTCGGAAAGAACCGCCTCGGCAGGAATAGAGATTCCCTTCGTCTTGTTCACCACGGTGACAGGGCCGCCCTTCTCCAGCGCTTCCCGCACGCCGGGCAGCTCCAGGTCGTCCATCTGGTCAATCCTGTCGTAATCCGCTTCGTTCTGGAACACCAGCGGCAGAATGCCGGCGTTGGCCAGGTTGGCGCAGTGGATGCGGGCAAAGCTTTTCACCAGCACCGCCTTCACCCCCAGGTACAGGGGAACCAGGGCCGCGTGCTCGCGGGAAGAGCCCTGGCCGTAGTTCTGGCCGCCCACCACAATGCTGGGGCCGTACTGGCGGCACCGCTCGGGGAATTCCTTGTCGCACACCCCAAAGCAGAAGTTGGAAAGGTAGGGAATGTTGGAACGGTAGGGGAGGATCTTGGCGCCTGCGGGCATAATATGGTCGGTGGTGATGTTGTCGCCCACCTTCAGCAGCGCCTTGGCGGTTACGGTTTCCTCCAGAGGGCCGGTGACGGGGAATTCCTTGATGTTGGGCCCGCGAAGGATCTCCACCGAGTCCATCTCGCTTTCCGGCGCGGGGGCCAGCACCATGTTGTCGTTGATGAGGAAGGTTTCCGGCATGGGAATGGCCGTTTCCTCCCCCAGGGTGCGGGGGTCGGTGAGCACGCCCGCCAGGGCGGAGGCCGCGGCGGTTTCCGGGCTTACCAGGTACACCTGGCCGTCCGCCGTGCCGGAACGGCCCTCAAAGTTCCGGTTGAAGGTGCGCAGGGAAACGCCGTGGGAGTTGGGGGACTGCCCCATGCCGATGCAGGGGCCGCAGGCGCATTCCAGCACCCGGGCGCCCGCCGCGATGATGTCGGCCAGGGCCCCGTTCTTCGCCAGCATATTGTACACCTGCTTGCTGCCGGGAGCGATGGAAAGGCTCACGTCCGGGTGAACCGTTTTGCCCTTCAGAATGGAGGCCACCCGCATCAAATCCAGGTAAGAGGAGTTGGTGCAGGAGCCGATGCACACCTGATCCACCTTGATGGGGCCGATGTCCGCCAGGGATTTCACGTTGTCAGGGCTGTGGGGGCAGGCCGCCAGCGGAGCGAGGGAGGAGAGATCCACCGTGATCTCCTCGTCGTACACTGCGTCCGGGTCAGAGGAAAGGGGAATCCAGTCCTGCTCCCGGCCCTGGGCCTTCAGGAAGGAACGGGTTACCTCGTCGGAGGGGAAAATGGAGGTGGTGGCCCCCAGCTCGGCCCCCATGTTGGTAATGGTGGCGCGCTCCGGCACCGTGAGGGTCTTTACGCCCTCGCCCGCGTATTCCACAATTTTCCCTACGCCGCCCTTTACAGAGAGAAGCTCCAGCACCTTCAGGATCACGTCCTTGGCGGAAACCCAGGGGGAAAGGCGGCCGGTCAGGTTGACCCGCAGCATTTTCGGCATGGAAATGTGGTACGCCCCGCCGCCCATGGCCACCGCCACGTCCAGCCCGCCTGCGCCCATGGCCAGCATGCCGATGCCGCCGCCGGTGGGGGTGTGGCTGTCGGAACCGATGAGGGTCTTGCCGGGCACGCCGAACCGCTCCAGATGCACCTGGTGGCAAATGCCGTTGCCCGGGCGGGAGAACCAGATGCCGTGCTTTTTCGCCACGCTTTGAATGTACCGGTGGTCGTCCGCATTTTCAAAGCCGGTCTGCAGGGTGTTGTGGTCAATGTAAGCCACGCTTTTTTCCGTTTTTACCCGGGGCACGCCCATGGCCTCGAACTCCAGGTACGCCATGGTGCCGGTAGCGTCCTGGGTGAGCGTCTGGTCAATTTTCAAACCAATGTCGGCGCCGGCCTCCATGGTTCCGCTTACAATATGGCTCTTGATGATTTTCTGTGCAAGGGTAAGTCCCATAGGGTTATTTCCTCCTGTTCCTTTCTCTGGCCGCGCCAAAGGCCCCGCAGGGCCCGCCGTCCCGGCGTTTCTTCGTTCCGGGCGCGCCCAGGCTGCGTTCTCTTCAGGTATTCCTTCCTTATTATCTTCTAAAATAGGTGGATTGTCAATCGTTTCACGATGTTTTCTCGCTTTACAAGGTTAAATTCACAATTCATTCAGATTTTCCCCCTGCCAAAAGCCCTTGATGAATAAACGGAGCGATGGTATAATAACATTTGGATCAGCGGAGTGCGGGGAAAATGCCCCAGGCGCTGGCCGGGGCATGTGCGGTTCCGCTTCCTCCGGAAAGGCCCGGCGGCAGGCGCCGCCCGCCCGGGGCGTATGATGGGCGGGTTCCTGCATAGACTAGGGAGTGTGTTCCCGAATATATGCAGGAGGTGCAGCAGATTGAAGAACGAAGTCAAGGAAGAAAACCTGGAAGAAAAGGACGAAGAGCAGTACCGGCAGATTGTGGACGCCGGTTCCATCATTACCGGCAGCGGGCGTACCATCCACTGCCTCACCATCATTGGGCAAATCGAAGGGCATAACGTGCTTCCCTCCCAGAACAAGACCACCAAGTACGAGCACGTCATTCCCCAGCTGGTAGCCATTGAGGAGGAACCGAAGATCGACGGCCTGCTGATGATTCTGAACACAGTGGGCGGCGATGTGGAGGCCGGCCTCGCTTTGGCAGAGCTGGTGGCGGGCATGAAAAAGCCCACCGTCAGCCTGGTGCTGGGGGGCGGGCATTCCATCGGCGTTCCCCTGGCGGTGGCGGCAAAGCACAGCTTCATTGCCCCCAGCGCCACCATGACCATTCACCCGGTGCGCATGAGCGGCCTCATGCTGGGCGTTCCGCAGACCATGGACTATTTCCAGCGCATGCAGGAGCGGATCACCCGTTTTGTCACGTCCAACTCCCACATCTCCTCCCAGCGGTTTTACGAGCTTGCCATGAATACCCAGGAGCTGGTGATGGACGTGGGCACCGTGCTGGACGGGGCCGACGCAGTGGAGGAGGGGCTCATCGATTCCCTCGGCAGCCTTTCCGATGCGCTGTCGTGCCTGTACCGCATGATAGACGGGGAAAAGAAAAAAGAGAAAAAGAAGCGGGGCGGCGGGAAAGCCGCCTCCTGACCGGCGCGGGTCACCGCGCCCATACATAATTGGAGGTATGGAGAAGATGCAGGAGATTATAGAAGCGATTGTGCAGGGGATTGTCCAGGGGGCCACCGAGTTCCTGCCGGTTTCCAGCAGCGGGCACCTTTCCCTGGTGCAGCATCTCATGGGGGCGCAGCAGACCAGCCTTCTGTTCAACGTGATGCTTCACCTGGGCACCCTGGCGGCGGTGGTTTTGGTGTACCACAAGCTGCTGTGGCGGCTCATCAAGGCGTTTTTCCTCATGCTGCGGGACATTTTTACCGGAAAATTCAAATGGAGCGCGATGGATCCGGACCGGAACCTGGTGATGATGCTCATTCTCGGCCTTCTTCCCCTGTTCCTGCTGTTCGTCCCGGTGCCGGGAACGGGCAGAAATGTGAAAGATTTTGCCGACCTTTGGGGGACGGATTCCTCCATTTTGATAGAGGGCGTCGCCCTGCTGGCCACCAGCGTACTGCTCTTTCTGGCCAACCGGAAGAGCGGGCAGCTTCTGGATGCCGCCCGCAAAAAGGCCGGCGCAGGCGGGCAGAAGGTGACGGCGGGCCGCCGCCGCTTCCATGCGGGGGACGCGCTGACGGTTGGGCTGGTGCAGTGCGTGGCCGCAGTGTTCCCCGGCCTTTCCCGCTCCGGCTCCACCCTTTCTGCGGGCCTGCTGCGGGGCATTAACCGCCAGGCTGCCCTGGATTATTCCTTTGTGCTGGGAATCCCCGCCATTGTGGCTGCCGCCGCCCTGGAACTGAAGGACGCGGTGGAAGCGCACGAGGCCATTCAGCTTGCCCCCATTCTCGTGGGGATGATTACCGCCGCGGTGGTGGGCTTTTTCTGCATCAAGCTGCTGCGGTGGATGGTTTCCAGCAACAGGCTTATTCCCTTTGTGGCCTACACCGCGGTGATCGGCGCGGCGGCTGTGGTGATAAGCCTGGTGGAACAGAACACCGGGGTGAACCTGTTCACCGGCGCGCCCCTGTGGTGAGAAGCGCTTCTCCCTTTGCCCGCCAGGGGCGGGGGATGCTTTGCCGCTCTCCCCAGGGAGAGAGCGGCTTGTCCACTAAGGGTATGAGGCCCACAGCGCCCTGGCCCCCCAGGGCTGAACGTGCCTGCGCCTGTCTTTTGATATGGATACAGGCGCTGCTTTGCGGATGAAATCGCCATAGAGGGAGGAAGAGATTTGCCATGGCGGAACGAAAAAAAGGGAAGAGCGCGGCGCGGCACAGCGCCCCCTCCGGCAGCCGGAGAACAGGGGAGCGGAAAGCTGCCCCCAGGCGGGAGGCGCGGAAGAAGCCTATGACGAAGGCGGAACGGGAGCAGCAGCGCCTGCGGGAGCTGGAGCTTATCAAGCAGAGGAACCAGATGATGGCGGTGGTGCTGTTTGCCCTGGCCATTCTCATGGGCTGTCTGGTGCTCATCCCCGGCGAAGCCATCTGGCTTTGGCTGCACAGCCAGCTGATGGGCCTGTTCGGCGTGTGCGCCATCCTGTGGCCCATCCTTCTGCTCTACATAGCCATTGTCACAGCCCTTGACCGGCACGACAATAAAATGGGCATGAAAATCATATTGATGGTGATCATCATCATTCTGGTGAGCGCCGCCGTTTATGTGTTCAGCAACGAGTACCGGCAGGTGCCCTTCTGGGAGGAGCTGACAGCCCTGTACAGCGACGGCATGCAGCGCCGGGGCGCCGGGTTCTTCAGCGGCCTGCTGGGCATCCCCCTGGTGGCCGGGCTTGGCTCCATAGGGGCAAAAATTGTGGTGATGCTTCTGCTGTTCGTGGCGGTCATGGTGCTGACAGGCACCAGCCTTATCAAGCTGTTCCGGGTGGTGGCCAAGCCTGCGGGGGCCGTCACGGCGGCGGTAGGCAGCGCCAGGGACCGCCGCCGGGAGGAGCGGAACCGCGCCATGGAGGACATTGACATCTCTTTAGACAAAGAGGAGCTTCCCCAGCACCCGGTACAGTCCCCCGGCCGCCCCCGGCAGCGGAACGAAAAGCTGGAGGAACTGGAAAAGGTGTTCGCCATTCAGCCGAGCGAGAAGAAGAAAAAGGCGGAGAAGGAGGAACCGGCCCCAGGGAATCTGCCGGATCCGGTGGCCGCTGTGGCGGCCGCCCAGCAAATTCCCGCCGCCCGGCAGGAGGAAGCGGCCCCTGGGCGCGGGGCTTCCATCGGCACTCCGGTGCAGATGACCCTTCTGCCGGAGGATCCCCCCAGAGACGGCAGCTACCATTTCCCTCCCGTTTCCATGCTGGAAGCGTCGAAAATGCCCAATGAGGCCGATGTGACGGAAGAGCTTCAGACGAACGGCCGCCTTCTGGTAGAGACGCTGAAAAGCTTCGGGGTGCAGACGAAAATCGTAGACATCTGCCGGGGGCCCACGGTGACGCGGTATGAGCTGCAGCCCGCGCCGGGGGTGAAAATCAGCAAAATTACAAACCTTTCCGACGATCTGGCCATGAACCTGGCGGCCACCGGGGTGCGCATCGAAGCGCCCATTCCCGGCAAGGCGGCGGTGGGGGTGGAGGTGCCCAACAAGCGATCCTCCACCGTGCGCATGCGCGAGCTGATTGAGAGCAGCTCTTTCCAAACCTCAAAAAGCAGGCTGACGGTGGCCCTGGGCCGGGATATTGCCGGCGAGGTGACGGTGGCAGACCTGGCCAAGATGCCCCACCTGCTCATCGCCGGTACCACCGGCTCCGGCAAATCGGTGTGCATCAATTCCATGATCATCAGCATGGTGTACAAGAGCACCCCGGAGGAGGTTCGCTTCCTGATGATTGACCCCAAGGTGGTGGAGCTGGGGGTGTATAACGGCATTCCCCACCTTCTGGTGCCTGTGGTGACCGACCCCCGCAAGGCGGCCGGGGCCCTGAGCTGGGCCGTCACCGAAATGCTCAAGCGTTACAAGCTGTTTGCAGAAAACAACGTGCGCGACCTGCAGGGGTACAACGCGCTGGCGGAATCCAGCAATTATGTGGACGCCCAGGGCCAGCCCATGCTTCACATGCCGCAGATTGTGATTATTGTGGACGAGCTGGCCGACCTGATGATGGCCGCCCCCAACGAGGTGGAGGACTCCATCTGCCGCCTGGCCCAGATGGCCCGCGCGGCCGGGATGCACCTGGTCATCGCCACCCAGCGCCCCTCGGTGGACGTAATCACCGGCCTCATCAAGGCCAACATCCCCAGCCGTATTGCCCTCACCGTGTCCTCCCAGGTGGATTCCCGCACCATTCTGGACACCGGCGGCGCAGAAAAGCTGCTGGGCCGGGGCGATATGCTGTTCGCCCCCATCGGCAGCCAGAAGCCCATTCGGGTGCAGGGCTGCTTTGTGAGCGACGGGGAGATCGAGAGCATTGCCAATTTCCTGAAATCCGCCTCCCAGCAGGAGTACGATGAGGCGATTATTGACGAGATTGAGAAAAACGCCGTGGCGGAGAAGGAACAGGACGGCGGCAGGGATGAAAACGGCGACGCCGATCCCATGATGGCCGAGGCGATCCAGTGCGTGGTGGAAGCGGGGCAGGCCTCCACCTCGCTGCTGCAGCGCAGGCTGCGGCTGGGGTACGCCAGGGCCGGCCGCCTGATTGACGAGATGGAGCAGATGGGCGTGGTAGGCCCCCACGAGGGCAGCAAGCCGCGGCAGGTGCTCATCACCTACCAGCAGTGGCTGGAAATGAACATGCGCAAGGCAGACGAGGCCGAGGCCTCCGCCAAGTCCAAACCGGCGGAATAAGCGGGGGCTGCGCGCAGAAAAGCGGCGTCCGGAGGAGAAACCCGTCTGGACGCCGCTTTTCTGCGTATATTGTACTTTTACAGCTCCCGCAGCCAGTATTTCCGGTCCAGGCTGCGGTACTGCACCGCCTCGGCGGCATGCTGGGGCAGCAGGTCGGCGCTGCCGGCCAGATCCGCAATGGTGCGGGCCACCTTCAGCACCCGGTCGTAGGCGCGGGCAGAAAGCTCCATCTGGGCGAAGGCTTCCTTCAAAAGCTTCCGGGCGGCTTCTGTGGGGCGGCACAGGTCTGTGAGAAGGCCGGGCGTGATGCCGGCGTTGCAGGGGATTCCGGTTCCGGCCAGCCGTTCCCGCTGCCGCTCCCGGGCCGCGTTCACCCGCTTTTTGATCTGGCTGGAGGGTTCTGCCCGTTCGCTGGAGGAAAGCCTGTCGAAGCTGACCGGCGGCACCTCCACATGAAGGTCCAGACGGTCCAGCAGAGGGCCGCTGATGCGCCCCAGGTACCGGTTGACCGCCCGGGGGCTGCAGGTGCACTTCCGGCTGGGGTGGCCGAAGTAGCCGCAGGGGCAGGGGTTCATGGCGGCCACCAGCATGATGGAGCAGGGGTAGGAGATGCTGCCGCTTACCCGGGAAATGGTGACAACGCCGTCCTCAATGGGCTGGCGCAGCACCTCCATGGCAGAGCGCTCGTACTCCGGCAGCTCGTCCAAAAACAGCACCCCGTTGTGGGCCAGCGAGATTTCCCCCGGGCGGGGGATGCTGCCGCCCCCGGAAAGCCCGGCGGCGGAAACGGTGTGGTGAGGCGCGCGGAAGGGCCTGGTCCGCACCAGGGACGCGCCCGCGGGAAGAGCCCCGGCGATGGAATAAATTTTGCTGGTTTCAATCTGTTCTGCCATTGTCATGTCAGGCAGAATGGAGGGCAGCCGTTTGGCCAGCATGCTTTTTCCCGTGCCGGGGCTTCCGATGAGCAGCACGTTGTGGCCGCCGCTGGCGGCAATTTCCAAAGCGCGCTTCGCCAGCTCCTGGCCCCGCACCTCCGCAAAGTCCGGCAGCGGGGCGGCAGGCGGCCCGTCCTCTGCGGAGGGCTTGGCAGGGGTAAGGGGGGCCTCGCCGGTGAGGTGCCGGTACAGATCTGCCACATGGCGCACCGGGTACACCGAAAGCCCCTCCACCACAGCCCCCTCGGCGGCGTTGGCCGCGGGAACAAACAGGGAGGAAAAGCCCGCCTCCTGGGCGGCGATGGCCATGGGCAGCACCCCCTTTACCGGGCGCACCTCGCCGGAAAGGGAAAGCTCGCCCAGAAAGACGGAGGAGGGGCTGGGCGTGCGAAGCTGGCCCGAGGCGGAAAGAAGGGCGATGAACAGGGGCAGGTCGTACAGGGTGCCTTCTTTTTTCTGGTCCGCCGGCGCCATGTTGACGGTAATGCGGGAAATGGGGAAGGCAAACCCGGCGTTCTTGAAGGCGGCGCGAATCCTGTCCCGGGATTCCCGCACCGCGGCGTCCGGCAGGCCTACCACCTCGAAGGAAGGCATGCCTGTGCTCAGGTCCGCCTCAATCTCAACGGGGAACGCGTCGATCCCCCAAAGCCCCATGCTGTGGATTTTTGAAACCATGGCTCCGTCCTCCTGAAATGGTGTTGTTTTTCATTATAAATCGATTGCCCGGGAGAAACAATTCCTTCCCGGTATCTGGTTGGTGAAAAGAATTGACATTTGCCGGGAGGCCGCCCCTTTTCCGCCTGTGTTGACGATTTTGCCAAAGTGCAGTATGATAAAAGCAAGAAACAGGGGAGGTGAGGCCAGTGCCGGACGACGAGAGAGCGGAGTCCCCCGCTTTGACAGACGGGGAGCTTTGCCTGCAGGTGCAGGCGGGGGACCCCAACGCCTTTTGGCAGCTGGCGGAACGGTATGTTTCCTTCATCCGGGCCAAGGCCGTCCGCTTCCAGGGGCAGGGGCTCGACAACGAGGATTTGTCCCAGGAAGGAATGCTGGGGCTTCTTTCGGCGGCCAGGTTTTACCAGCCGGGGCGGAAGGCTTCGTTCAAAACATACGCCGACGTGTGCATCCGCAACCGGATGATTACCGCGGTGCGCCGGGCCCAGCGCCAAAGCGGCGGGGAGGCCGCCCACCTTTCCCTGAACAGCGGCCAGGGCGCGCTGGAGCTTCCGGCCGATCCCAGCGCGGATCCCCAGGCGCTTCTGGCGGACAGCGAATCCTATGGGATGCTTCTGCAGAAGATCAGCAGCTCTCTTTCCCGGCTGGAGCGTGAGGTGCTGTTTCTGCGGCTTCAGGGCTGCAGCTACGGCGAGGCGGCCAAGCGGCTGCGCACCACCGAAAAGGCGGTGGGCAACGCGGTGCAGCGGGCCAGGGCCAAGCTGAAAAAGCTGTTCCCTTTGGAATAGGGGGGCCGCTCCTTTGCGGTCTCTTTTCTATTGTATGTTATGAAATAATGATATATTTTTTATAGAATGGTTGAATTCTGATGGCTCTATTGCTATAATAAGGATGGACTTGCACGCGGCGGCAGGCATGTTGACCGCCGCCGGTTCAGAGAGGGGAAACCCCTGTTCATGCCCCGGTAGCTTAGCAATAGAGCGTTGTTTTTCAAAGGCGGCGGTGTGAATCCGTCTACGGGCAAATATTTCATTTGAAGCGAGGTAAGGAATCCATGTACGAGGACAAGACTCTCATCTGTAAGGAATGCGGCCAGGAATTTGTGTTTACCGCCGGCGAACAGGAATTCTACGCGTCCAAGGGCTTTGTGAACGAGCCCCAGCGGTGCAAGGCCTGCCGCGACGCCCGCAGGAACGCCGCAAAAGGGGAGAGGGAGATGTACACCGCTGTGTGCGCCAACTGCGGCAGAGAGGCCAGGGTGCCCTTCCAGCCCAGGGAGGACCGCCCGGTGTACTGCAGCGAGTGCTTCGCCAGAATGCGCGGGGAGGAATAATCCGCAGTACGCAGGCCTGGGGCGCAAAAGCCCCGGGCCTTTTCTGCGTCGGAAATTTCAGGTATTGCAAAAACGCTTTCGGGGTATTATAATGGAAAAAAGAATCTGCGTTTGCAGAATAATGGAGGTTTACGCATGGCTGCTGTTACAAAAGACACCCTGATTGGGGATATTCTCACCATGGATCAGACCACGGCGCCCTATTTTCTGGAGATGGGCATGCACTGCCTGGGCTGCCCCGCTTCCCGGGGCGAAACCCTGGAGCAGGCCTGTATGGTTCACGGCGTCAGTGTGGACGAGCTTCTGAAGAAGCTGAACGACCACATGGCCAAGAACCAGTAACAGAAAAACGCACATGGGAGCCGTTCGGCGTCTGCCGGGCGGCTCTTTTCCCCTTTGGAAGGAGAAGATGAGTTGAAAGAGCACACCATGTTCCAGCTGGGCAAACGGCTGAGCCTGTGCGCTTCCCTGGTGCGGCCAGGGGCCCGGCTGGCAGACATTGGGGCCGACCACGGCTACCTGTCCATCTGGCTGGCGAAGAACGGGCTGGTTTCCCAGGCCATAGCGGCCGATGTGCGGGAAGGGCCGCTGCAGAGCGCCCGGCAGAACATAGCGAAATACGGGGCGGAGGGCGCCGTCAGCGCCAGGCTTTCTGACGGGCTGTCGGCCTTCCGCCCAGAGGAGGCGGACGACGTGGCGGTGGCCGGCATGGGGGGCGAGCTCATCGCCCGCATTGTGTCTCAGGCGCCCTGGCTGCGCACGCCGGAAAAGCATCTGATCCTCCAGCCCATGACCTCTGCGGAGGATCTGCGGGCCTTCCTCAGCCGGGAGGGCTTCGCCCTGTTTCGGGAGGAGGCCGTCACCGAGGATGGCCATACCTACAGCGCCATGCTCTGCTGGTACGACCCGCCCTTGGCGGCCCGGCAGGGCGCGGAGGAGGCCTTCCCCTACGCCGGCCTGGTAGACGGCAACACCGGGGCCGGCCGGGCCTACCTGCTGGCCCGGGCCGCTTCCCTGAAAAAGCGAGCCGCCGGCCTGCGCATGGCGGGCAGGGCGGAAGAGGCCGCCCGGGCGGAACGGCTTCAGCAGGAGCTGGAACGCCGGGCAGGAGAGAAAGGAGACGCCACATGACCACAGTACGGGACATTTACGAATATCTGGACAGCTTCGCCCCCTTTTCCACCGCCATGAGCTTTGACAACGCGGGCCTTTTGGCGGGCAGCGGGCAGGAACCGGTGCAGAAGGCCCTGCTGGCGCTGGACATTACCCCCCAGGTGGTGCGGGAGGCCGCCGCCAAGGGGGCGCAGCTGGTGGTGAGCCACCACCCTGTCATTTTTGACCCGCTGCGCCGCCTGGTTCCCGGTTCGGCCCCCTTCCTGCTGGCCGCCCACGGGGTGGCGGCCATCTGCGCCCACACCAATCTGGATCTGGCCCCCGGCGGGGTGAACACCTGCCTGGCGGAACGGCTGGGCCTGCGGAATGTGCGCACGCTCTCGGTTGACGGCCCCTCCGGCCTGCCCGAGTCCCTGTGCGGCGAGCTGGAGCAGGAGCTTTCCCCCAGAGAGTTCGCCCTCTTTGTGCGGGACGCCCTGGGCTGCCAGGCGGTGGAATACACCGAGGGAAGCGGAAAGGTGCGCACCGCAGGCCTGTGCAGCGGGGCCGGCGCTTTCTGCATGCCCCGCCCGGAAGACAGCGGCGTGCAGGCCTTTGTCACCGGCGAGGCAAAGCACCATGAGCTGCTGGCCGCGGCGGAGTCGGGCCTCACTCTGGTGGCCGCGGGCCATTTCCACACAGAGGCCGTGGTGCTGGAGCCCCTGCGTCTTCGCCTGCGCGGGCAGTTCCCCCAGGTGGAATTCCAGCTGGCCGAAGGCTCTCAGCCGCCGTCGCGCTATGTGTAAGGAGAAAGAGATGGACAATACCGCTAAATTTTCCGGAAAGGCGGAGTCGTACCAGTCCGCCCGCCCCGGCTACCCGAAACAGCTGGCGGCCCGCCTGGCTGAGCTGGGCATGAAAGGGGCTGACGCCGCCGACGTGGGGGCCGGCACCGGCATTTTCTCCCGCTTTTTGCGGGAGGAGCTGGGCTGCTCCGTCTGGGCCGTAGAGCCCAACGGCGACATGCGGCGGAAGGCGGAACTGCTGCTGGGAAACACCCCCGGGATTTTCCTTCGGGAGGGGACCGCCGAGGCCACCGGCCTGCCCTCCGGCAGCGTGTCCCTCGTGACGGCGGCCCAGGCCTTCCACTGGTTTTCGCCCCAGGGCTTCCGCCGGGAGTGTTTGCGCATCCTGCGGCCCGGGGGAATGGCGGTGCTGGTGTGGAACAGCCGCGTGGAGGAAGCGGAATCCGTAAAGCGGAACGGGGAGATCTTTCGCCGCTTCTGCCCGGCTTTTCGCGGCTTCAGCGGCGGCAATTGGGAGGAGAAGCAGGCTGCCATGGAGGTTTTCTTCGGCGGTAAGCCGGCCTGCATCCGAATCCCCCACAACCTGTACTACACAAAAGAAAAGTTTATCCAGCGCAGCCTGTCCTCCTCCTACAGCATCGGCCCGGGGGACGAGGGCTACACCGCGTACCTGGCCGCCCTGGAAGGCCTGTTTGACCAGTATGCCGAAGACGGCCTTCTCTGCGTCCCCAACGAGACGAAGGCCTACTGGGGCCGCCTGGAATCCTGATTGATGAAACGGAGTGTTTCCCATGGCTCTTGACGGTGCGTTCCTGCACCATATCCGGCGGGAATTGGAGGAAAACGCCCTGGAAGCCAGGGTAGAAAAGATTTACCAGCCCAACAAGGAGGAGATGGTCCTCCTGCTGCGCACCCGCACGGATCATTTTAAACTGCTGATTTCCGCCCGGGCCAACAGCGCCCGCATTCACTTTACCCGCTTTGTTCCGGAAAACCCGCCCCAGCCCCCCATGCTGTGCATGCTTATGCGCAAGCGCCTGCAGGGGGCCCGCCTGGCCGCCGTGGAGCAGCCGGGGCTGGAGCGCGTCCTGCGCCTTTGCTTCGACGCGGTGAACGAGCTGGGCGACCGGATCACCCTTTCCCTGTACGCAGAGATTATGGGCCGGTACAGCAACATTGTCTTTGTGGATGAAAAGGGGAAAATCATCGACGCCCTCAAGCGGGTGGACGCCGACATGTCCTCAGAGCGCCTGGTGCTGCCGGGCCTTTCCTACCAGCTGCCCCCGCCCCAGGACAAGCTGTGCGCCCTGGAGGCTTCCCCGGCAGAGGCGGGGGATCGGATCCGTGCCTGCCCGGAGGGCACAGCCCTGGACAAGGCGATCCTGAATTCCCTGCAGGGCTTTTCCCCCATTGCCGCCCGGGAGCTGGCGTACCTGACCGGCCATGGGGCCGAGCTGAAGGTAGGCCAGATGAGCGAGGAGCACTGGCTGCGGCTGGCCTTTTTCCTGGACCGCACCTTCACCACCATCCGGCAGGCCTCCGGCACGCCCCACATGGCGGTAAAGCCGGACGGCAAGCCCCTGGACTTCACCTATCTTCCCATAGAGCAGTACGGCCTTGCCGCCATTGTCCGCCGGCAGGATTCCTTCTCGGAGCTTCTGGACGCATTCTACGACGAGCGCGACCGGCAGGACCGAATGCGGGTGCGCTCTCAGGATCTGCTCCGCCTGCTCACCAATACCTCCGAACGGCTTACCAACAAGATCAACAAGCAGCGGGCAGAGCTGGAGCAGTGCGCCCGGCGGGAGGAGCTTCGCCTGTACGGCGAGCTGATCAGCGCCAACCTGTACCGGCTGGAAAAGGGGCAGGCCTCGGCAGAGGTGGAAAACTTCTATGAGGAGGGGATGCCGCGGGTTTCCGTTCCGATGGATCCCCTGCTGACCCCCACCCAGAACGCCCAGAAGTATTTTAAGGAATACCGGAAGGCGCGCACCGCAGAGGAAAAGCTCACCGAACAGATCGCCCATGCGGAGGAAGAGCTTGCCTACCTGGATTCTGTCTTTGAGGAATTGAGCCGGGCCGAAACAGAGAGGGATCTGTCGGAGATCCGCCAGGAGCTGATGGAACAGGGCTATGTCCGCGCCCCCCGGGGCCGGCAGAAGCCGGCCGCAGCGGCGGCCCCCCTGAAATTCCGTTCCTCCGACGGCTTCCCCATCCTAGTGGGCCGCAACAACCGGCAGAACGACAGGCTTACCATGAAGCAGGCCAGCAACAACGACGTTTGGTTCCACACCAAGAACATCCCCGGTTCCCACACCATTCTGGTGACAGAGGGCCGCGCCCCCACCGAGACGGCCCTGCGGGAGGCCGCCCTGCTGGCTGCCTGGCACAGCCGCGGCCGGGAATCCTCCCAGGTGCCGGTGGACTACACCCAGGTGCGCAACGTGAGCAAGCCCAACGGGGCCAAGCCCGGCATGGTCATCTACGTCTCCTACAATACGGTGTACGTCACCCCGGAGAAGGATCTGGCGGAAAGGCTGGCAGAAAAGGGGTAAAACGGATCGTTCCCTGCCCTGACATAGAAAAAGAGAGCCCGTGCCGGGAAGCTGCTGCGGCTTCCCGGCACGGGCTTTTCTGCTTTGGGGAACATGGGATTTTTTGACATTCTCACACAATGTTGCAGTAATCCTCCGGTGTGACGCGGGGGAAGAAATGGCGGCAGGCCAGATGAAGGGATTTGTTCCACAGGTACCACTCGTGTACGCCGGGCCATTCCTGGTACGTAAAGGGAATGTCCACTCCCTTCATAAATTCCCGGAATTTCACGCTCTGCTCATGGATAAAATCCTCTGTGCCGCAGGTCATGAAAATTTCCGGCTTTTGGGGCTTCTTTTCGCACTCCTTCGCCAGGAACCGCAGGTCGTTCTGGGGAAGCAGCTCACTGTTCAGGCCGAATACGGAACGCATTTCCTGCATGACCTGCCCCTGGGCGAACTCCACGCAGTCCTCCAGAATACAGGCGGCGGAAAAGGCGGCGCAGCCGGCAAACCGCTCCGGCCGGGAGAGGGCGCATTTCAGCGCGCCGTACCCGCCCATGGAAAGGCCCATCACGTAGGTGTCCTCCCGCTTGCCGGTAAGGGGCAGCAGGGATTGGCACAGCTGGGGCAGCTCGTCGGCGATGTAGGTGAAATAGGCGGGGCCGTAGGCCATGTCGGTGTAAAAGCTGCGCTGTACCTCAGGCACCAGGAAAATAAGGCGGTAGGCGTCCGCCAGAAGGGGAAGCTGGGCGTTCTGGGCCCAGTCGTCGCAGTTGTCAGACAAGCCGTGCAGCAGGTACACCGCCTTCGGGGGCTTTTCCCGCAGATCCGCCACGTTTTTCGGCGTGACAATCACCAAACCGGAGCGCATTTGCAGGGCCTCGGAATAAATAGAACCTTTCAAATATGCCATGAGAGGTTTCCTCCTTTCCTCTTTGCGAAACGGGCCTTTCCAGAGAAAGGCCCGTTCCTTTGCTGCCGGTGCGCAGGGCAGAGGCCCGGAGAAGGCGGCCGGGCGCACCAAACTTTTTTACTTGTGGTATTTCTCTACAATGTCCCGCACGGCGGCGATGATATACTCGGTCTGCTCGTCGGTGAGGGAGGGGTACAGGGGCAGGGAGATAATCCGCTGGAAGTGCTTTTCCGCCATGGGGAAGTCGCCCGGCTTCCAGCCCAGCTTCCGGTAGGCGGTCATGGTGTGGGTGGGGATGAAATGCACGCTGGTGCCCACGTTCCGCTCGTTCAGCTCCACAATAAACTGATCCCGATCTATGGTGAGAAGCTCCGGCCGGATGCGCAGCACATACAGGTGCCAGCAGTGGGTGGCGTACTCCGGCACGAAGGGCGGGTCCAGAGCGTCTATTTTGCTGAATTCCTCCTGGAAGCGCTTGGCAATCACCAGGCGGCGGGCCTGCATCTCTTCCAGGCGGGAAAGCTGCACCAGCCCCAAAGCGGCCTGCAGGTCAAACATATTGTACTTGTAGCCGGGCTCTACAATGTCGTAGTGCCAGCTGCCCCCCTTGGCGTACCGGTTCCAGGCGTTGTGGCTCATGCCCTGGCCCACCAGGATGCGGGCCCGCTCGGCGACGTCGTCCCGGTCGGTCACCAGCATGCCGCCGTCGCCGGTGGTCAGGTTTTTGGTGGCGTAGAAGCTGTAGCTGGCGGCGCCCTTCAGCCCGCATCCGATGAGCCTGCCCTTGTAGCGGCTCCACAGGGCGTGGGCGGCGTCCTCAGAAACAAACAGGCCGTACTTGTCGGCCAGGGCGTAAATCTTGTCCAGGTCGCACACCTGGCCGCTGTAATGCACCGGCACGACGGCCCTGGTGCGGGGCGTAATTTTCTTTTCCACCTGGGCCGGGTCAATGCAGCCGGTGGCGTAGTCGATGTCGGCAAAGACAGGCCTCGCGCCGCAGTGCAGAATGGTGCTGGCGGTGGAGGCAAAGGTCATAGGCGTGGTAATGACCTCGTCCCCCGGCCCAATGTCCTGGGTGAGCAGGGCCACATGCAGGGCGGCCGTGCAGGAGTTGACGGCCACCGCGTGCTTGGCCCCCAAGTACTCTGCAAATTCCTTTTCAAACTTTAAGGTGCGGGGGCCCTTGGCGATCCAGCGGGAACGCAGGGTGTCCACCACCTCGTTTACCTCCGCTTCGGTAATGTCCGGCAGGTTGTAGGGGATGAAATCCTCTCGTTTGACAAATTGGCTCATTTCTCCATTCCTCGCTTTTCCCGGCCGTTTCCCGGCGCGCAGCGATGCGCTGGGCAAGGGCCGGGCTTTCTTTCTTTTGAAGCTTCGCCCCCTGTTATTCTGGGGCTTGCATACAGCGTTCATGCAGGCGGCGGCAGAAATTTCCACAGGCGCCGCCGCCCAGGTTTCATCATACCTCCATTGCAGGCGGATGTCAACCGCAATTCCGGCGGGATTTCCGCAGGAATTATTGACTAGCGGGGCCTGCCGGGGTATAATATACCGGTATATAATTCCTTTCTTTCCGCCATTTTCCCCTCTGCCCGCATGGCCGGCGGGGAAGCGGCGCAGAATAAAGGAAAAACCATTCCGGAAGGATTTGACTGGGAAGTGGAAGAGAAAAAAGGATATTTTGTCCACCCCAGCGCCTGTGTGGACGAAGGCGCAAGGATCGGCGCAGGCACCCGGGTCTGGCATTTCAGCCATATCAGCGCCGGCGCTGAGATTGGGGAAGGGTGCAACCTGGGGCAGAATGTGTTTGTAGCCCCGGGGGTGAAAATAGGCAGCCACTGCAAAATACAGAATAACGTGAGCGTGTACGACGGCGTTCAGCTGGGGGATTACGTGTTCTGCGGCCCCTCCATGGTGTTCACCAATGTGCAGCGGCCCCGGTGCAAATACCCCCAGGCCAGCCACGAGTTTTACACCCCCACGCCGGTGGGGGAGGGGGCCAGCATCGGCGCCAACGCCACCATTGTGTGCGGCCACCGCATAGGGCGCAACGCCTTCATTGCGGCGGGAAGCGTCGTCACCCGCGACGTGCCCGACCATGCCGTAATGATGGGGAACCCCGCCCGCCAGCGGGGCTGGGCCTGCGAGTGCGGGGCCTCCCTTTCAGAGGATCTGGCCTGCCCCAAGTGCGGGCGGCAATATGAAAAGGGCCCCCAGGGCCTTGTGGAGAAAGGAAAGGCATAACACATGGAATTTAATGATCTGGCGGCTCAATACCGCCATTTGAAAAAGGAAATCGACGAGGGCATCGCCCAGGTAATCGAGGGCTGCCATTTTATTTCCGGCCCGCAGGTGGAGCAGCTGGAACAGGAGCTGTGCCAATTTACCGGGCGGAAGTACTGCGTCAGCACCAGCAACGGCACCGACGCCCTGCGCATGCCCCTCATGGCCATGGGGGTAGGCCCCGGCGACGCGGTGTTCGTGCCCGCCTTCACCTTCTACGCCACCGCCGAGGTGGTGAGCCTGTGCGGGGCCACCCCGGTTTTCGTGGACTCTGACGAGGCCACCTTCAATATGTCCCCCGCTTCCCTGGAAGAGCAGATTGCCAGGGTAAAGCGGGAAGGGAAGCTGTCGCCCAGGGGCGTGGTTGCGGTGGACCTGTTCGGCCTGCCTGCCGATTACCCGGCCATTTCCGCTATTTGCCAAAGGGAGGGGCTCTTCCTTATGGAGGACGGCGCCCAGGGCTTCGGCGGGCGTATCGGGGAGCAGGAGGCCTGCTCCTTCGGGGACGTTTCCGCCACCAGCTTTTTCCCCGCCAAGGCGCTGGGCTGCTACGGGGACGGCGGCGCGGTGTTTACCGACGACGAAGAAATGTGCCGCACCCTGCAGTCTATCCGCGTGCACGGCAAGGGCTCCTTCAAATATGAGAATGTGCGCGTCGGCCTGAACGCCCGCCTCGACACCCTGCAGGCCGCTGTTCTGCTGCCCAAGCTGCACGCGTTTCCGAAGGAAAACGAGCACCGCCGCTGGGCGGCCGCCCGCTATGCGGAACGGCTTTCCGGCCGGTTCCAGCTGCAGCAGGAGCCGGAGGGGTATTATTCCAGCTTCGGCTACTACACCATTCTCACCGGCGGCCCGGAAGAGCGGGAGCGCTTGCAGGATGCGCTGAAGGCCAGGGGGATCCCCACCATGGTGTACTACCCCTGCCCGCTGCATCTGCAGAAGGTGTACCTGCCTTTCGGGTACCGCAGGGGCGACCTGCCGGTGTGCGAGTCCCTGGCCGGCCGGGTGCTGAGCCTGCCCATGCACGGCTACATCACAGAGGAAGAGATCGGCCAGGTGTACGACGCCCTTCTGAACGGGTAACCCTGCCGGGCGGCGGGCGGCCTTCTTCCGCCCAGCCCGGTTTTGTCATAAAGCGTTCAAATGAAATAAAGAATAGGAAAGAAAACGAGGGAAAGAAAATGCCGAATGTAAAAGCAGAGCTGCTGAAAAAAATTGAGGACAAGTCCGCCGTGGTGGGCATTGTGGGCCTGGGCTACGTGGGCCTGCCCCTGGCGGTGGAAATGGCCAAGGCCGGCTACAAGACCATCGGCTTTGACGTGCAGGCCAAAAAGGTGGATTCGGTGAACGCCGGCCACAACTACATTGGCGATATTGTGGGCGACACCCTGAAGGAGATGGTGGACACCGGCTACCTGCGGGCCACCTCCAACTTCGATTTCATCAAGGATGTGGACGCGGTAGCCATCTGCGTGCCTACCCCGCTGGACAAGTACCAGCAGCCCGACATCAGCTATGTGAAGGGCTCTACCGAAAGCGTGGCGGAGCATGTGCACCCCGGCATGCTGGTGGTGCTGGAATCCACCACCTACCCGGGCACCACCGAGGAGCTGCTCAAGCCCATTCTGGAAAAGAGCGGCCTCAAATGCGGCGAGGACTTTTTCCTGGCCTTCTCCCCGGAGCGTGTGGATCCCGGCAATAAGCAGTACAAGACGAAGAACACCCCCAAGGTGGTGGGCGGCGTAGGGGAGGACTGCACCCAGGTGGCGGCCGCCCTGTACCGCAATGTGCTGGAAGGCGGCGTGTACGAGGTTTCTTCCCCCGCCGTGGCCGAGATGGAGAAGCTGCTGGAAAACACCTACCGGAATATCAACATCGGCCTTGCCAATGAGATGGCCATCATCTGCAACCGCATGGGCATCAATGTGTGGGAGGTAATCGACGCGGCCAAGACAAAGCCCTACGGCTTCCAGGCCTTCTACCCGGGCCCCGGCCTGGGCGGCCACTGCATCCCGCTGGATCCCTTCTACCTCACCTGGAAGGCCAGGGAGTACGACTACCACACCAGGCTCATCGAAACCTCGGGCGAAATCAACACCGGCATGCCGGAGTATGTGGTAGACCGGGCCATGAAGGTGCTGAATAAAAACAGAATCGCCATGAACGGGGCCAAGGTGCTGGTGCTGGGCGTGGCCTACAAAAACGACATTGACGATTACCGGGAAAGCCCGGCCCTCAACGTGATTGATCACCTGCTGGAGCAGGGGGCCCAGACCACCTATTACGATCCCTACATCCCCGAGTACAAGCACAAGGGGAAGGTTCACACCGGCGAGAAGGAGCTCACCGACGAAATACTGAAGGAGGCCGACATCGTCATCATCTGCACCGCCCACGAGTGCTTTGACTACGACCGCATCCAGCGGCTTTCCAAGGAAGTGTTCGACACCCGCAACGCCATGAAGAACGTGAAAGACCGTTCCAACATTGAGCTTCTGTAAATGATGCAAAAACCAGCGGAGCCTCTCAGCCGGGAAGTTCCGCTGGTTTTCTGACAAAATATAATCCCCCGCTCCGGCGGGGAGGAAAGGCGGATCAGAATGGAGAAACTCCGTTTTATGTTGATTGGCTGCGGCCGGATTTCCAAAAACCATGTGGCGGCCGCGGCTGCCAACCGGGACACCTGCCGGCTGGCAGTGGTGTGCGATCCGGTGCGTGAGCTGGCGGAAAAGAAGGCCCAGGATTTGGAGGAGCTTACCGGGGAACGGCCCCTGGTGTACACCGACTACAGGAAGGCGCTGGAGGAACAGCCTGTCGATTGCTGCGCCATTGCCACTGAAAGCGGCTACCATGCGGAAATCGCCCTGTACTGCATTGCCCGCGGCAAGCATGTGCTCATTGAAAAGCCCATGGCTCTTTCCACCGGCGATGCGGAGCAGATTCTGGCCCAGGCCGAGGAGGAGGGTGTCACGGTGGGCGTGTGCCACCAGAACCGGTTCAACCCCCCAGTGCAGCAGCTTCACCGGGCGCTGGAGGACGGCCGCTTCGGCAAGCTGGTGAACGGCACCGCCCGCATTCTGTGGAACCGCACCATGCCCTACTACCAGCAGGCCCCCTGGCGGGGCACCTGGGCCCAGGACGGCGGCACCCTCATGAACCAGTGCATCCACGACATCGACCTGCTTCAGTGGAGCCTGGGCGGCGAGCCCGACACCGTCATGGCCATGACGGGCAACTATATCCGCGACATTGAGGCGGAGGACTTCGGCGCTATCCTGATCCGCTTCAAAAACGGGGCCATCGGCATTGTGGAGGGCACCGCCTGCACCTACCCGAAAAACCTGGAGGAAACCCTCTCTATCTTTGGCGAGACAGGCGCCGTGGTCATTGGCGGCCTGGCGGTGAACCGGATGCAGACCTGGAACTTTTCCGCCCCCGCCGCCCAGGATGCAGAGGTGGAAAAGCTTGCCGGGGCTGACCCCAAGGATGTGTACGGCAGCGGCCACAACGCCCTGTACGCCGACTACATCGACGCGGTCCGCACCGGGCGCAAGCCCCTGGTGAGCGGCGAAGAGGGCATGAAGGGCATGAAGATCATCCTGGCCGCCTACAAGAGCCAAAAGACCGGCCTGCCGGTGAAATACGACGGCCTTTCCTTCTCCACGCTGGACATGTGCTCCGCCGACGTGAAGGTAAAGTAAGGAGGGTTCCCCGTGAAGAAGATTTTGACGATTGTGGGGGCGCGCCCGCAGTTTGTAAAAGCCTCTGTGGTGAGCGCGGCCCTGCAGCCCCTGTGCCATGAGGTGATTGTGCACACCGGCCAGCACTACGACAAAAACATGTCGGACGTGTTCTTTGAAGAGCTGGGGATTCCCCGCCCCGCCTACAACCTGGGGGTGGGCTCCGGTTCCCACGGCAGGCAGACCGGGGAAATGCTCATCCGCATTGAAGAGGTCATCCAGAAGGAACGGCCTGACATCCTGATGGTGTACGGCGACACCAACTCCACCCTGGCCGGCGCGCTGGCCGCCAGCAAGCTGCACATTCCGGTGGCCCATGTGGAGGCGGGGCTCCGTTCTTACAACATGCGCATGCCCGAGGAGCAGAACCGGGTGCTCACCGACCATATTTCCGCCTGGCTGCTGTGCCCCACCCAGACGGCGGTGGAAAACCTGGCGAAGGAGGGCCTGACGAAGGGCGTTTCCCTCACCGGCGACGTGATGCTGGACTCGGTGCTTCACTTCCTGCAGGTGGCCCGGGCAAACCCGGAAAAGATGAAAATTTACCAGGAGCTTTCCCTCACCCCCAAGCAGTACCGGCTGGCCACCCTGCACCGGGCAGAAACCACCGACGGGGGCGTGGAGGCAGTTACCCGTATTTTCGCCGCCTTCCAGCAGCTTCCCCAGCGGGTGGTCATCCCCATTCACCCCCGCACCAGAGGCTTGGCAGAGCAGTCTATCCGGGAAAACGGCTTCACCAACATCCAGCTCATTGACCCGGTGGGCTACCTGGAAATGCTCCTGCTCACCAGCGGGGCCTGCCAGGTGCTCACCGATTCCGGCGGGCTGCAGAAGGAAGCCTATTTCATGGAGGTTCCCTGCGTCACCCTGCGCACAGAAACGGAATGGGTGGAAACCCTCCATGGAAATTGGAACATCCTGGCCTCCCTGACCACAGAGGATATTCTGGACAAGGCCCTGCACACCGTGCCGGACCCGGCCGCCAGGGACAGCAAGCCCTTCGGCGACGGCAGCGCCTCCGCCTGCATTGCGCAGATTCTCTGCGGGGCAGGGGCCTGACAGGCAGGGGGTGGGCAATTGAACATCCTGCTGATTAACCATTACGCGGGCGGCGCCGCCCACGGCATGGAATACCGGCCTTATTTCATGGCCAAGCGCTGGGTGGAGATGGGCCACCAGGTTACTGTCGCCGCCAGCTCTTTCTCCCACCTGCGCACTAAAAATCCCGATCTTCACGGAAAAAAATACCAGGAAGAGGAGATTGACGGAATCCGCTATTTTTGGATTTACGGGAATCCCTATGAGGGGAACGGGGTAGGGCGCATCCGCAATATGCTGGGCTTCCTTCACGGCTTATACACCCACGGGGAAGAGCTGGCGGCCTGCGGCAAGCCCGACGTGGTCATCGCTTCCTCCACCTATCCGCTGGACATTTACCCTGCCCGGCGGCTGGCCAAAAAGCACAACGCCATGCTGATTTATGAGGTGCACGACCTTTGGCCCCTGAGCCCCATTGAATTGGGAGGCATGAGCCCCAAGCACCCCTATATTATGGTGATGCAGCGGGCGGAAAACGACTGCTGCCGGTACAGTGACTACATTGTGTCCCTGCTGCCCTGCTCGAAGGAGCATTTCGTTGAGCACGGCATGAAGCCGGAAAAATTCGTCTGCATCCCCAACGGCATTGTAAAAGCAGACTGGGAGATCCCCTTCCACGACCCGGCGGTGTACAGCGACAAGCTGGGGGCCTACAAAAGGGACGGCTGGTTTCTCATCGGCTACACTGGGGCCCATGGCATCGCCAACGCGCTGGACAGCTATGTGGAGGCCGGCCGGCAGCTGAAAGGGAAGAAAATAAAGCTTATCGCGGTGGGGCAGGGCCCCGAGCGGGAAAGGCTCATGGAAAAGGTGCGGCAGCTCCATGTGGAAGAAAACGTGGAGTTTCTCCCCGCCGTCAAGCGGGATCAGGTGCCGGAGCTTCTTTCCCAGTTCGACGCCCTGTACGTGGGCCTTCAGCGCCAGCCCCTGTTCCGGTTCGGCGTGAGCCCCAATAAGCTGATGGACTACATGATGGCCGGAAAGCCTGTCATTTTCGCCATTGAGGCGGGGAACGACATGGTGGCGGAGGCCGGGTGCGGCGTTTCCATCCCGCCGGAGGACAGCGGCGCCATTGCCAGGGCGGCGGAACAGCTGGCGGCCGCGCCGGCTCAGGAGCTGCAGGCCATGGGAGAGAGAGGCCACCGGTTCATTCTGGAAAATTACGAATACGATGTGCTGGCCAAGCGCTTTTTGGACGTGTTCCAAATGCCGCGGCAAAAATAAAAGAAGCCTGGAAACGGAGATCCCTCCGCTTTCCAGGCTTTTTCGTTCTCTTGTTACGGGCAGGGCTCGTCGGGAAAGGTTTCCGGCTCCGCCAGCCCCAGCTCTTCCATTTTGGTCCTCAAAGCCAGCATGTCCTGCAGGGCGCCGGGCTTGGCAGCCGGGTTCCGCAGCAGGGCGGCGGGGTGAAGGGTGGCCATCATGGCCACGCCTGCCTTCTCAAAAAAGATGCCGTGCTCCCTGGTGATCTTAAAATCCGGCCGGATCAGCTTCATCGCCGCGATCCGGCCCAGGCAGACGATGATTTTCGGCCGGATCAGAGCCGTCTGCGCCCGCAGCCAGGGCAGGCAGGCCTCCTGCTCCTCCGGCTGGGGATCCCGGTTCTGCGGCGGGCGGCATTTTACAATGTTGGCAATGTACAGGTCTTTGTTCCGATCAAGGCCCACCGCGGCCAGCATTTTATCCAGATATTGGCCGCTGCGCCCTACAAACGGCTTGCCCTGCTTGTCCTCCTGTTCGCCGGGGCCTTCCCCAATGAACAGCACCTTGGCCTGCCGGTTCCCTGTGCCGAACACCACCTGGGTGCGCCCGTTTTTCAGCTGGCATTTTTCGCAGGAAAGGCAGTCCTTTTTCAGCGTTTCCCAAGATGAATACGTCATGCCGTCAGCCTCCTTGCATAAAAAGATTTGCAGATGGATTTTTTAGTTCGCCCCGTGCAGTCAGCGGGCTTTTGGAATGGTTATATTTATCTTGAAATCTAAGCATTTTCCTCTGCCTTCTCAATTCCCCCGGGGAGGAACTGGGGGGAATTTTTCTGCTGGGCGAACACACGCCGCATGGTGAGCAGGTAAGCGATGGAAAGGGGAATGCAGGAACCTACCCAGGCCAGAGGGCTGGCGGTACATACCCCGGCGAAGCCGAAGAAGATGGAGAGCACAATGGCAGCGAAAGAGCGCATGATCAGCTCCATAATCCCCGCAATGGTGGGGGCGAAGGACTGCCCCAGCCCCTGCAGGGTGAAGCGGAGGATGAAGAGAAGGGCAAGCACCCAGTAGGCGCAGCCGGTAATGCTCAGGTAGGTGTGGGAAAGGTTCAGAACCTCCACCTCCTCCGGGCCTACGAACAGGGTGGAAAGCTGGTAGCCGAACAGAATGTTCACCAGCCCGATTACCACCGCGAACGAGAGGGACATGGCGCAGCACTGGCGCACCCCCTTGCGGATCCGGTCAAATTTTCCGGCCCCGTAGTTCTGCGCCGCGAAGGTGGCCATGGTCACGCCGAAGGAATTCACCGGCTGGCTGGCCAGCTGATCGATTTTCTGAGAAGCGGAGTAAGCCGCCACCGCGTTGGCCCCCAACCCGTTGAGGGTGAATTGCAGCACAATAGCGCCGATGGAGATGATGGAGCTTTGAAAGGCCATGGGCAGAGCCAACCGCAGGTGGCGAGAGGCTTCTTCCCAGGAAAAGCGCCAGTCCTCCCGCCGGAGGTGAAGCACCGGGAATCGCTTCATCATGTACACAAAGCAGAGAAGTGCGGAAAAAAGCTGAGAAATCACGGTGGCCCAGGCGGCCCCGGCCACTCCGCTTTGAAAAATCAAAATGAATCCGAAGTCCAGCACAATGTTTAAAATGCAGGCGATTACCAGGAAAATGAGCGGGGTGCGGCTGTCGCCTAAAGCGCGAAGAATGTTGGAGAACAGGTTGAACAGCACCGAGGCGATGATGCCGCCGTAGATGACGGAAAGATATGAGTAAGAATCCTGAATGATTTCCTCCGGGGTCTGCAGCAGCCGCAGAAAGGGCATGGCGGCAGGCAGGGCAATGGCGGTGAGCACCACCGTTACCGCAAGAGAAATGACGGCGCTGTGCGCAAAGCTTTTGCGGATACCGTCCATATCCTGCGCGCCGAACCGCTGGGCGGTGATGATGGAAAGGCCCGAGGTCAGGCCCTGGGCGAAGCCAAGGATCAGGAAGGAAATGCTGCCGGTGCAGCCTACGGCCGCCAGGGCGTCTACGCCGATGGTGCGCCCCACAATGAGAGTGTCGGCCATACTGTAAAATTGCTGAAACAGGTTTCCAATCAGCAGAGGAATGGTAAAGAAGAAAATAAGCTTGGCCGGGTTTCCGACCGTCATATTTTTGGTCATGGGCTGACCCTCTTTCCAAGTAAGATACGTCCTCTATCATACACTTTTTTTTTCATCCGTCAAGAGAGTCCAGACAAATTTTTCCCTGTTTCCGCCATGCCTTTTCCGGTTCTTAAAACCGGCCTTTTTCCTGCCTTGCGGGGGATGAATGGTATTTAGAAAAATATCAAAATATTATTGATCCCCGCCTTTGGACGCGGTATAATGATATTAAAGCAAAAGACGGCGGGAAAGGGGGAGACGACGTGGGGTTTCCGGAAACCTTCAAGGCCCTGGCCGATCCGGTCCGGCGGGAAATTTTGCTCATGCTGCGGGGCGGCCGAATGTCCGCAGGGGAGATCGGCAGCCGTTTTTCCATGACGGGGGCGACCATCTCCTACCATTTGTCCCAGCTGAAGAAGGCCGGGCTGGTGACGGAAACCAGGGTGAAAAATTTCATTTACTACGAGCTGAACATGTCGGTATTTGAGGAGATTGTCATGTGGCTTTCACAGTTCACAGGGAGGGATGAACATGAAGAACCGCCGGAAAAAGAATCGTAGCCTTCTGCCGCTCACCACAGGGCTGTGCCTGCTTCCCCTTGCCCTTTCGCTGGCCTTGTACCCCGCCCTGCCGGAGCAGGTGCCCGTCCACTTTGATTTTTCCGGCGAAGCGAACGGGTACATGCCAAAGGCGCAGGCCGCTTTCTTTCTTCCCGTACTCATGACCCTCTGCAATCTGGTGTGCCACGCCGCCCTTGACCACGACCCAAAGCAGGCCGGGCAGTCAAAGAAGCTGCGGGCGGCGGCCAAATGGCTGTGCCCCGCCCTGTGCCTGGTGCTTCACCCGGCCACGCTCCTCGCGTCGCTGGGCGTGCCGGTGCCCTTCCCCATGCTTTGCACGGCTTTGCTGGGGGCGGCCTTTGTGCTGGTGGGGAACTATATGCCGAAGTGCAGGCAGAACTACACCATGGGGGTGCGCACCCCCTGGACGCTGCACAGCCCGGAAAACTGGAACCGTACCCACCGCCTGGCCGGGCGGCTGTGGGTGGCGGGCGGCCTTCTGGTGGCGCTTGCAGGCTTTTGGGGCGGGGCGATGGGGCCGCTTCTGGCGGTTGTCCTTCCGGCAGTTGCCCTTGCCCCGGTGGCGTACTCTTATATTCTCTACCGCCGCGGCGTGTGATTGACAAATACTTTACAAATAACCCATATATTTTCAATATTTGCCGCATAAAATGAGAGCATGGGAAAAACAAAAACCTGTTTCTGTAAAAAGTAAGGAGGAAGACCTATGAACTTTTTTGATGATCTGGGCGAAGTGATCACCTCCACCGGCAAAAACGTAGTGCAAAGGACCAAAGACCTGGCAGAGCTTTCGCGCCTTGCCTCGGTGCTGGCTGCCGAAAGGGCGGAAACAGAGCGCCTCTACGGCGAAATCGGCCGCCTTTACTACGAGCAGAACCATGACTGCCCCGGCGAGGAGTACCTGCTCCTGTTCGGGAAGACCACAGCTTCCCGCCTGCGGGCAGAAAAGGTGGAAGCCAGAATGCAGCGGCTGAAGAGCCTGCGCAGCTGCCCGGCCTGCGGGAAAGAGATTCCCTTTGAGTCTCAGTACTGCATGTTCTGCGGGGAAAAGAGCGATCCGCCTCAGGTGGAGGAGGAGGAAACGCCGGAAGAAAAATGCGTTTCCTGCGGGGCCGTCCTCCCGAAGGAGGGAATGTTCTGCCCCTTCTGCGGCACAGCAAAAAGCACGCCGCCTTCGGAGGAAAAGGATCCCTCTGAGGGAAATGAACCGTAACCCATGAAACCGAAAAACCGCCTGGCTTCTGCCGGGCGGTTTTTGCTGTGCAGGATTTGACAATTTCTTAAAATATGGTACTATTATCAGTAATCCAGAACAACAATTTGCCGCGCGTTGCCCTGCCCGTCCTGTTCCGGCGGTTTTCGGGCGGGCAGGGCGGCGCTTTTTTCCCGGCGGCGAGGGTACAGGCGGGAGAGAAGCAGAAGGAGGGTCTCAGCTTTGAACAGTGCCATAGCAATATTTTTCCGCTGGGAAGGGGGGCGGGCCGGATAATGGAAGACGCAAGCAAGGTCCTTCTGTTTGAAAAGACCTCCATTCCCAAAGCCGTTATGAAGCTGGCGGTGCCCACTGTGCTCAGTTCTCTGGTAACGGTGCTTTACAACCTGGCAGACACTTATTTTGTGGGCATGCTGAACGACCCCGTTGAAAACGCGGCCGTCACCCTGGCGGCCCCGATGCTGCTGGCCTTCAACGCCATCAACAACCTGTTCGGCGTGGGAAGCTCCAGCATGATGAGCCGCGCCCTGGGGCGCAGGGATTACGACACGGTGTACCGCAGTTCTGCCTTCGGCTTTTACTGCTCCATCTTTTTCGGCCTGCTGTTTTCCGTTTTCTACACGGCCTTCAGCGGCCCTCTTCTCACCCTGCTGGGGGCCAGCGCCGAAACGGCGGGCGCCACCGCCGCCTATTTGAAATGGACGGTGTCCTGGGGGGCCGCCCCGGCCATTCTGAACGTGGTCATGGCGTACCTGGTGCGGGCGGAAGGCTCGGCCCTGCACGCCAGCGTGGGCACCATGAGCGGCTGCCTGCTGAACATTGTGCTCGACCCTGTTTTCGTCCTGCCCTGGGGCTTTCACATGGGGGCCGAGGGCGCGGGGCTTGCCACTTTCATTTCCAACTGTGTGGCCTGTCTGTACTTCTTTGTGCTGCTGTTTGTAAAGCGGGGCAAAACCTACGTGTGCATCCGCCCCAGCATGTTCCGCCTGAACAGGAGCATCGTGGTGGGGGTCTGCTCTGTGGGCATTCCCGCCTCCATTCAGAACCTGCTGAACGTTACCGGCATGACGGTGCTGAACAATTTCACCGCCGCCTTTGGGGCCGACGCGGTGGCCGCCATGGGAATTACGCAGAAGATCAATATGGTTCCCACCTATATTTCCATGGGGCTTTCTCAGGGTATTATGCCGCTCATCAGCTACAATTACGCCAGCGGGAATGTGAAGCGCATGAAGAAAACCGTCACTTTTTCCGTCAAGCTGGCGCTGGGCTTCGTCCTGCTGGTATCGGCTCTGTATTTTGTGGGGGCTGATTTCCTTGTGCGGATGTTTATGGAGAGCGAGAGTATTGTGGCCTACGGCGCCAGCTTTCTGCGGGGCTTCTGCCTGGGGCTTCCCTTCCTGTGTGTGGATTTTCTTGCCGTGGGCGTGTTCCAGGCCACCGGAATGGGCCGGGAATCCTTCCTCTTCGCCATACTCAGAAAAATTGTGCTGGAAATTCCGGCCCTCTGTCTGCTGAATTTCCTGTTCCCCCTGTACGGGCTGGCGTATGCCCAGCTGGTTGCCGAGGTTATCCTTTCCATTGCGGCTGTGGTGGTTTTGGCCCGTCTTTTCCGCCGGCTTCAGAAGAATGCGGACACGCCGCCGGAAAAAAAGCAGGCGGAAGCATAAGAGCATACCTGCCCGGCTGGGGGAATCCCGGCCGGGAGGGTTCTTCCCCCGCCCCCAGATGCTCTCTTTTGTCAAAAAATACTCCGTTTCCTCTTGTCAGAATTTCTGTTTTCCTGTATAATAGGGGGACATAAGGGAGTAGTCGGCACACGGTGTGAAAATGCCAACAGACTGGAATTTTTCCTGGCATCTTCTTAAATGACGAGACTTATCTGCACGGGGAGCAGATGAGTCTTTCTTTTTTTTGCCCTTGCCGGCCTTCAAAGGAGGAAACAGAAATGAGTATATGGGAGTTAGCGGCGATAGCGGTGG
>DVMK01000217.1 GCA_018715025.1 Candidatus Caccousia avistercoris | reverse complement strand
ATGCAAATCAAGTGCAGCCAAAACAAGAGTATTTCCCTTCGCGTTATTCCCGGCCACTTTGCCACCAACCATTCCCACATCAATTATTACATTGATATGACGGGCGTGAAGTACCACAGCACCATTGCCAGGCAGGCCGGCGAAACCATGGCGGAAAAGTACATGAATAATACGGCGGTGGACACCATCATCTGCATGGACGGCTGCGAAATCATCGGCGGCTTCCTGGCCCATGCGCTGACGAAATCCTCTCTTCATGGCATCAACGAGAAGAGCGACATCTGTGTGATTACGCCGGAATTCCACCCCAACGGGCAAATCATTTTCCGTGACAATATTCAGCCTATGGTGTGGCAGAAGCGCGTGCTGCTGCTGGTGGCTTCCGCTACAACGGGAAAAACCATCAACCGCTCTCTGGAGTGCATTAAGTACTACGGCGGCGAGGTGGTGGGCATTTCCGCCATCTTCAGCGCCATTCCCGAGAAGCAGGGGATCCCGGTGAACGCCATCTTTACGCAGAACGACATTCCAAACTACCGCACCTACGCCTTTGAGGATTGCCCCGACTGCAAGGAAAAGCATAAGATTGACGCCATTGTAAACAGCTACGGCTATTCCAAAATCTGACATGTATTCAGAGGACCGGCCCCTCTTTTGGGAGGCCGGCCCTTTTTGCGCTTTTTTTCCGCAAACGGTTGATTCTTCCGCCGCCGGGGGGTATGATTAAAAGGCGAATATATCACAGGGCTTCCCTGTGCAAGGAGGATTCTATGGAATATATCATGGGAATCGACCTGGGGACCTCCGGGGCGAAAATATCCATACAATCGGCCGACGGCCGGGCGTTTCACGGCTGCACAGCCCCGTACCCCCTGTACAACCAGGGGCCGGGCTACGCGGAGCAAAGGCCGGAGGAATGGTGGCAGGCGGTCTGCGGCGGGATCCGCCGCCTTTTGGACGAAAGCGGCGTCTCGCCGCAGAAGGTGCTGGCGGTGGGCTTTTCCGGCCAGATGCACGGCCTGGTAACGCTGGACGAAAGAGGAGAGGTGATTCGCCCGGCCATCATCCACTGCGACACCAGGGCGGGGGAGTTCAAGGGGATTGCCTCCCCGCAGGAGCTGCTGGACTGGGGCATTCTGAATCCGGTGTTCTCCGGCTTTCAGGCCGCCAGCCTGGCCTGGCTGAAGCGGTACTGTCCGGAGGATTTTCGCCGGATACGGCATATCTTTTCTCCAAAGGATTACCTGCGTTTCCGCATGACAGGGGAATTGGGCACGGAGTGGACCGACGCTTCCGCCACCCTTCTGTTCGACGTGGCCCGCCGCCGCTGGTCGCCCCAGATGGCGGAGCGCCTGGGCCTCGACCCGGCTGTGCTGTGCCCGGTGCACAGCCCCTGCGGCCTTTGCGGCACGGTAACCCCGAAAGCCGCGGAAGAAACCGGGCTGGCCGCCGGCGCCAAAGTGGCCTTCGGCGGGGCGGACCAGCCCATGCAGGCGCTGGGCAACGGGGTGACCGCCCCGGGGGAGGCCACCTGCACCATAGGCAGCGGCGGCCAGCTGTTTACCGGCTGCCGCGAGCCCCTGGCCAACCCCAGGCTGAACACCCACACCTTCTGCCATGTGGGGGAAGACAGCTGGTACCTGCTGGGGGCCATGCTCACCGCGGGAACCGCCTTCGACCACATGGCAGGCCTGTTCTACGCGGGGGAAAGCCGCGGCCTGATTGACCGCGAGGTAGAGGCGGACATGGCCCGGCCGCCCCGGCTGGTGTTCCTGCCCTATTTGAACGGGGAGCGCTCCCCTCACATGGATGAAAGCCTGCGGGGCGTGTTCTTCGGCGCTTCCCTGGAGGACGGGCGCGCTCAGTATATGCGCGCGGTGATGGAGGGGATCTGCTTTGCCATGCGGGACATGCTGGCCGCCTTTGCCGCCCTGGGGGTGGAGCCGCAGAGGATGATCGCCTCCGGCGGGTTTACCCGAAGCCCCGTCTGGATGCGGATGATGGCCTCTGTGCTGAAAAAGCCCCTTTCCACAGCGGAAAACAGGGGCTACCAGGCCAGCATGGGGGCGGCCATGACCGCCGGCGTGGCGGCCGGGCTGTACGCTTCGCCGGAGGATGCGGTACAGCGCTGCGTGCGCTTTTCCAGCCAGGCGGTGGAACCGGACCCTGTGCTGGCCGGGCAGTACGACCAGCAGTACCAAAGGTTCCGGAAAGTTTTCCGGCAGAATTTCAGAGAGGGATAAAAAAGAAAACAGGCAGCGCCGCCAGAACATGCCGGGCGGCGCTGCCTGTTTCTGCGCAGCAGGGAAAGCGGCGGCCCGCCGGAAGGGCGGGCCGCCGCGAAAGGCCAGTGAGGAGCGCCCGCCTCATTCGGCCAGGGCGCGGGTCAGCCATGCGTCTGCAATGTCAATGGCCAGGTAAAGACCGTTTTTCTCGCTGGATTTCACAATCTGCTTGCGGGAACGGATGCTGGCGTCGGTGTACATCAGCTGAATGCTCACCTTGTCGGCCACCTCCAGGTCCTGTACCTTTTTCTTGCTCTTAATCTCCATTTTGACCACGTATTTATCCTTCATGCTGCCGTAGTACAGCACGTCGCCGCAGCGCACCAGCGGCTTCCCCTTGTAGGTGGGGAACTTGTTTTCCTTTTTCGCGTCCA
>DVMK01000216.1 GCA_018715025.1 Candidatus Caccousia avistercoris | reverse complement strand
ACGATTCCCGTTGCTTTCATATATAGATTCCTCCCGCGGTTAATTTTTCAAGACTGCGTTAGTATTTACAGTTTTTTTGCCACTATTCAGCAGGGGAAGAAGGGGCTGGGAACAGGAAGCCGCCGTCTTTTCTCCGTTTTCACACATGGAAATCTTTCGCGCCTTAAAAAATCTTCCAGGAATTTTTGTCCGGCTGTTTGGAATATTCCCCCGGAAATAAAAGCAGGAAACGCCCCCACCGCGCTGAAAAAGCCCGGCGGATCCCTCCACGGATCCGCCGGGCTTTTCTATGCCCGCTGGCCTGCTGTTTCCCGGTAATGCATGGGGGTGACGCCGGTAACGTCCTTGAACACCTTGATGAAATAATTATAATTGCGGAAGCCTGTCTTTTCCGCAATGTCCCGCAGGGAAAGGGCGGGGTGGTCCAGCAGCTCTTTGGCCGCCTCGATGCGCAGCCCGTTCACATAGCTGACGAACGAAGTCCCCGTTTCGCTTTTGAAGCGCTTGGAAAGGTACACCTCTGAGATGCCGCAGCTGCCCGCCACCTCTGCCAGAGAGATGTCCTCCTGGTAATGGGCGTGAATGTACGCCAGGGCGTTCTGAATGGAGGCGGGAAGCTCTGCCCGGGCGGATTCCCCCGCCAGCCGCATGGCCTTGCCGTAATATTCCCGAAGGGAACGCTTCAGTTCCCCGGCGGAAAGAGGGTTTTGGAAGAGCGCCTTCATCTCTTTCAGCAGGCCGGTGCATTCCGCGGGCGTCACCTGGGTTTCCAGGTAACGGCGCAGCATGCGCAGAAGGCCGGAGCCCAGGTACTCCAGGCCCTGGCCGTCCCCCGGCGGGGTCTGGGCCAGAATTTCTTCCAGCATCCCCATGACCCCCGCCTGGTCGCGGCGGCACAGGGCGTTCATCAGACGGCGCTCCTGGTCAAGGCTTAATTCCTCCCCCGCCCTGTGGGAGGAATTGGTGGCCTGCTGGCCCAGCTGGCGGCGGGCGGCTTCCCAAACGGCGGGAAGCCGCCCCATGTCCCCGTGGAAGGGGGCCATGGCGTACATCATATTGACGCCCAGCAGCTTCTGCAGATTCTTCCGGATCAGCTCCATGTACGACGCCGTGTCCTTGCGGATCCGCTGAATGCTGGACTCCTGGGGGAAGCGGAACAGCAGGCAGAATTCCCCGTGCTGCAGGTGCACGGCCAGCCCGTTCCCCAGGTTGGAAAGGATGCTGGTGCACAGGTCCAGCACAGAGGTGAGAAGCCGCCGGTGGCCCGCTTCCCGGTCGTTCTGGTACAGAAGAAGAAAATTCACCAGCTGCATGCACACCACGGCGTGCGGGCCGGGCTGAAATTCCTCCCAGACGGCGGGCAGGGGCGCTTCCGGCGGGCCCTGCCCTTCTTCCAGCAAGCGGTGGAGGAAATTCCGGCGGGACATCAGCGACATTTCCATGCTCTGCCGGGAAAGCCGCTGCTCCTTCTGCCGCTGCTGGGCGATGCCCTCCAGCTTTTCCAGCAGCAGGGCCGGGCTCAGCTCGTGCTTCAGCAGGTAGTCCACCGCCCCCATCCGCAGCAGGGGGCGCACATACTCGTAGCTGTCGTAGTTGCTCAGCGCCAGAATGGAGGGCTTCCGCTTCAGCTGCCCGGCAAACCGGGCCACCTGCACCCCCGAGGCCCGGGGCATCTCCATGTCAAGCAGAAGCACGTCGGGCGAAAGCTCCTCCAGCCTGCGCATGGCAGTCTGGCCGTCGTTCACCTGGGCGGAAACCTGGTACCGTTCCGGGTGCTGGTTTAAAATAGCCGTCAGCCTGTTCTGAAAAAGCAGATCGTCATCTGCTATGAGGATGCGGAGCACTGCCGTTCCCCCCTTCTCTTGGGTAAATCAGATTGATCTGTGTGTAATGGCCCGGGCTGCTGAGAATGTAAAACTGGTACCGCCCCTCGTACTGCAGGGAAAGGCGCTGCAGGGTGTTCCGGATCCCGATGGAAGAGCCGGAGGAGGAGGGGGCGGCCGGGGCGGTGATGGCGGCGATCTGCTCCCGGCTCATGCCCACGCCGTTGTCGGTGATGGAAACGGCAATATCCTCCCCCTGGCGCTCCGCCCGGATTTGGATCACGCCCCGCTTCGCCGGGTTCACAAAGCCGTGCTTGATGGAATTTTCCACAAAGGGCTGCAGCAGAAGCTTCAGGACGGGCTCCTGGTACAGCTCCGGCGGCACCCGCAGCCGCAGCTCAATCTCCTGGAAAAGATTGTATTTCTTGATGGACATATAGCAGGAAAGGTAGTCCAGCTCCTGCCCCAGAGTGAGGAAATCCCCCTCTGTTTTCAGCACAATGTGCAGCAGGTGGGTAAACGAGCTGGAAACCTCTTCAATGTTGGCAATGTTCTGCATCTGCGCCAGGGAGGTGATGGTGTTCAGGGTGTTGTAGATCATGTGGGGGTTAATCTGCGCCTGCAGCGCCTGGAACTGCAGCTTCCGCTTGGCCCGCTCGGTGTCGTACACCTGCTGCACCATGGCGTCAATGCGCAGGGACATTTCCCGCACATCGCCGGCGAGCCTGCCCACCTCGTCCTGCCGCCGGTACTCCATGGCAATGGGCGTATGGTCCCTGGTGTAGCCCCGCACCTGCTCTGCCAGGCGCAGGATGGGCCCCGACACCCACCGGGACACCAGCACGGCGAACAGCACGGTCAGCACCAGAACCAGGAACAGCACCAGCGCGCTTTCGTTCAGCATTAAAATGGAGTCGTGGTAAATATAATCGGTAGGGATGAGGATGTAGGTGGTGCAGTTGGTGGATTCGGAAAAATCCCGGGCGTACAGGTATTCCCGCCCCTCCAGCCAGGCGGTGTCGCCGCCGCTGATCTGCTCGAACCGGGGCAGCTCGTGCTCCTGCCAGTCGATGTTGGAGTAGACGATCTGCCCCTCCGGGTTGACGATGTACACCAGATTGGTGGCCTCGTCGAAGGAGGCGAAAATCTGGTCGAACACATCCACGTCGATGTCCACCAGAATCACGCCGATCACATCGCCGCCCTGCAGGATGCGCTTCCCGAAGGTGATGGTGTCGTTCCGCTTCTGGCCTGCCTGGTACAGGCTGCGGGAAAACAGCAAAATGCCGTTGGAGTAACTCTTAATCCGTTCGGCCAGCGGGCCGCGGAAGGTTTCTGTCCAGTTCACCATAGAACCGTTGGTGTACACAATGTCGTTCTTCCCAATGAGGGTGAAATAGTAGCCGTTTTCCGGGTAGGGGAACTGGGTCTGCAGAATCTCTTCTATCTGCTTCCAG
>DVMK01000215.1 GCA_018715025.1 Candidatus Caccousia avistercoris | reverse complement strand
CTGATATAAGAGGAGATGGTACCATTGAAGCAAAGGGTTCCTAAATTTCTCTGCCTTGGGCTGATTATGCGGGATATCCTGATCTCCGGTGTACCGGAGCTGCCCACCCACTGGGAACAAACCCTGGTGGGGAAGGCTGTCCGGTCTGACACGGGCGGTGGGGCTGCCAACAGCGCCCGCACGCTGGGCCGCCTCGGCGCCCAGGTTTCTCTTTCCGGTCGGATTGGGAAGGACAGCTTCGCTGCCCAGGTGAAAAGGGACCTGGAAGCGGATGCTGTGGATCTCTCCTTTTTAAAGGAGGATGCAGACAACCCCAGCGGAGTAGCCGTGGCCCTTATCCGCCAAGACGGGAAACGCTGCTTTACCACCGTGCGGGGGGCGAATCAGGCCTACTGCGAAGAAGATTTGGCCTCCATCTGCTGGGAAGCCTTTCCCTTCGTGCTGGTAAACGGCTTTTTCCAGTTCCCAGCTCTGGAACCGGAACTGCCCAGGTTAATGGAGCAAATGAAGGCGGCGGGGTGCTGCATCGCCTTCGACACCGCCTCCTGGGATCCTTCCGGGCGCTGGTTTGAAAGGATCCGGCCCTTCGCTCGCTTTCTCGATTATCTCTTCGCCAACGGCGCCCAGCTGTACCAGCTTACAAAGAAAGAGAACCTGCAGGAAGCCTCCTCTTTCCTGCAAGAGGAGGGCGTGGGCGCTGTAGTGGCCAAGCTGGGAGCGCAGGGCAGCGTCACCTTCTGTCGGGACGGCGGCCAAATATCTGTACCCGCTTTCCCGGTGAAGGCGGCGGACACATCCGGCGCCGGGGATAGCTTTGACGCCGCCTACCTGTTTGGCAAGGCCAACGGCTGGCTGGAACGGGAATGCGCCCAGTTTGCCAACACCGTGGCCGGGCTTAACTGCACCCGCATAGGAGCCACCGCCGGAGTGCCGGGGCTGGACACAGCCCTGCGGCTCTGCAGAAATCATTACGGCACCTTTACAGAAAATCACAAAAGCGAAAGGAAGGAGATTTCCCATGCCGCTGGTAACATCTACCCCGCTCTTTGAGCACGCCAGGAAAAACAGGTACGCCGTACCGGCCTTTAACGCAAACAGCTATGAGATGATCCCCGCCCTCATCCACGCCGCAGAAGCGGAGCGTTCCCCCCTGATTTTGCAGATCGGGAAAAAATATTTGAGCTACGTTCCCGCCGACGAGGTGGCCAGCTTGGCGCTGTACCTGGCAAAAAAGGCGGCGGTCCCCGTCTGCGTCCACCTGGATCACGGGGCCGATCTGGCTATGGCCCGGGCCTGCCTGGAAAGCGGCTTCACCTCTGTCATGTACGACGGCTCTTCCCTGCCAGATGAAGAAAACATCCGCAACACCAGGGAGGTGGTGCAGCTGGCGGCCCAATACGGCGTCCCTGTGGAAGGGGAAATCGGCCAGGTGCTCCAGGCGGAGGACGTGCCAGAAGGAGAAGAACCGGACTTCCTCACAGACCCGCAGCAGGCCCTGCGCTTTGTGCAGGAAACCGGGGTTTCCAGCGTTGCCGTGGCGGTGGGAAATATCCACCACATGAAAAAGAAACAGGCCAAAATTGATTTCTCCCGCATCCAAAAGCTGCGGGAGATCATCCATATCCCGCTGGTGGTTCACGGGTGCAGCGGCGTTTCTGACGCAGATGTTGGCAAGGCGGTGCGTATGGGGATCAATAAGGTAAACGTAGCCACCGAGTACAACCTGGCTTTCACAGATGGACTGCGTGAATTTACCACCCAGCGTCCCGAGGAGTTTTTTCCTATGGATCCGATCTCCAGTGCAATGGAACAGGTAACTGCCATCGCCCGGGGGCGCATCCGTGTGTTGGGGGCTAACGGACGCTATTAGACAGAAGCTTACAGAGAAAAAGAAAAGGAGTGAATCGACTATGCAGCCATGCCGTGTCTATATGGTCAGCACCGTGCAGACCAGTTTCTGGGGTTCCCAAAAACGGCAATATGAAACCTATTATATTCCGGAGATGGAAAAGCTTGCGGAGCGTTTCGGCTTCCAGCTTACCAGCCAGAAGGAGATTATCACCACGCTGGCAGAGGCGGAAGCCGCCGGGCGGAAAATCCGGGAGAGCGGCTGCGACTTCCTGCTCATCCAGGTTTCCACTTTTGCGGACGGAAATCTCATCCTGCCTCTGGCAGAGGCAGGGGTTCGTCTGGGGCTGTGGGCCGTGCCGGAGATCACCTCCAGCGGGGCTATTCCCAACAACTCCTTCTGCGGCATCAACATGTACGGCAGCATCATTCACCAATATATTGACCGTACTCTCCCGTACAAATGGTTTTTCGGGGATGTGAACGACCCGCTCTTCCTTCACCGCTTTGAAATCACCCTGCGGGCCCTGCAGGCCCTTCGCAAAATGGAAAAAGCCCGCGTGGGACTCATTGGCGGCATTGCTCCCGGTTTTCACGACCTGTACTACGACGAGCGGCAGACAAAGGCCCGGCTTGGCGTGACGGTGGACCGGGTTCTGGAATTCTCCGACGTGAAAGACAAGGCCCTCTCTTACCCCCTCAGCGAGGTCACACCCATTGTGGACGCCATCTGCGGAGGGAGCGCCGCCGTGGCCCCGGACATGACCAGCCTGGGTCTGGAAAACACAGCCCGCGTCTACAAGGCGCTGAAAGATATCATGGAGGAGCAGGGGTTTGACGCCATCGCCGTCAGCTGCTGGCCACGCTTCCGCAAGGAGCTGGGAATTGTGGTGTGCGCTGTAATCGGCTGGCTGCTGGAAAACGGGCGCATCGCCGCCTGCGAGGGGGATGTGGACAGCGCCATCAGTATGCTGATGCTCTCTTCGCTTACTGGGGTGCAGCCCATGCTGATGGATCTGTCAAAACCGGATTTTGAGGACGACACTGTGCTCATGTGGCACTGCGGCTCCTCCCCCAAGCGGTACGCCGACAAAAAAGGGGTTCTCTTTGACGGCCACTACAAGCCCGGCAGCCGGGTAACCTGCATGGACGACATCCGGGTCAGCGGCGTGAACAATATGTATTACAGCCCCCAACCCATCACCGTGGCCCGGTTTACAGACAACTATCAAAGTCTCCTCACTTTCTCCGGGGAGTTTGTGGAAAAGAAGGATCGCGGGTATGACGGCAGCCGGGGCTGGGTGGGGAACCTGCGCATGGACGGGACCTTCCTTTCCTCCCTCAATCTGGTAAACACCATTCTGGCCCGGGGACTGCAGCATCACTTTCCTATCGTCTCTGGCCATGTAGAGGAGGAAGTGCGGGAGCTGGCCGCCTGGCTCGGCATTACGCCGGTGGAAGCTGTAGCGTACAAGCCCTATCTGCAGATCCAGCGAGGCTGAGCATGAAAAAAGAAGCCGTTTACCCAGCAAAATAAGGAAAAGTAAGAGAGGAGACTGGCTATGTGCAATTATCAGCAGGGAATCACCATTGGCGTCGCCTATTACCCCGAACACTGGGGCAGAGAGCGCTGGCTCACAGACATAAAGAAGATCAAAGAATGCGGACTCTCCACCCTGCGGCTGGCAGAACTGGCCTGGGCCCAGATGGAGCCTGAGGAAGGGCGCTTTGATCTGGACTGGCTGGAGGAATTCATTAACCTGGCCTGGAAGGAAGCGGGACTCAAAATCATTTTGGGGACTCCCAGCGAAGCCTCCCCGGTATGGCTCCGGGATAAGCACCCGGAGGTAATCCGCCTTAACGCGGCCGGCCTGCGGGAGGGCGGCCGCGGCCAGCACTGCCACAACACCCCGGTGTACCGGGCCTATATTTCCCGCATGGCGGAAGAGATGGCAAAGCGATTTGCCAACCATCCCGCCGTCATCGGCTGGCAGATCGACAACGAGCTCCGCGGCGTGGAATGCTACTGCGACTGCTGCCGGAAAGCCTTCCAGGATTGGCTGAAGCGCAAATATGAGACCCTGGACAATCTGAATCAGGAGTGGGGCACCAGGTTCTGGAGCCAGCACTATAATACATGGGAGGAGATCTGCCTCCCCACGCAGGATCAGCTGACCATTTCCACCTCGCAGGTGTTGGATTACAAACGCTTCGTCTCTGACACCACAGTGGAATTCCTCAATATGCAGGTGGATATCCTGAAAAAACACGCACCCCATCAGTTTGTCTCCCACAATTCTCTGGGGGCCCGCTACTATGCGATCAACATGTTTGACCTGGCAAAAAAGCTGGACTTTTACGCCTGGGACAGCTACCCCCATGTGGACGCCGATTATACCGAGTGCTGTCTGGGACACGACCTGGCCCGCGGCACCAAACACAGGGCCTTCTGGATGCTGGAGCAGAAAAACGGATACTTTAACGGCTCCAACTACAACCTGGCCCTGGAGCCCGGCATTGTGCGGAACTGGGGCTACCAGGACATTTCCCGCGGCGCCAACGGCGTCATGTATTACCGCTGGCGTGCCAACCGGTGGGGACAGGAGCAAAATCCAAACGGCATCCTCCGTCACGACGGTTCCCCTCGTCGGGCTTTCTATGAAATCCAGCAGCTGATAAAAGAACTGGCGCCCATCAGCTCCGACCTGGCTTCCTCCCAGGTTTACGCCCCGGTCGCCCTGATTCACAATTACTCTGATATATGGGCTCACCAGGCCAAGCGCCAGTATACCAACATCAGCTATGACGATGTGATGATGGAGTATTACCGTGCACTTACGGAAAGCGGCGTAACGCCGGACATTGTCCTCCCCAACGATGAAAAATTGTCAAACTACAGGATTGTTTTGGCGCCCAACCTGATGCTGATTAGCCAGGCGGAGGCGGAAAACCTGAAGAAGTATGTAGCTAACGGCGGGCACTTGGTGCTGGGGGTCCGGTCCGGTATGAAAAACGAGAACAACGTGGTCACCGACCTGCCCTGGCCGGGTCTTCTGGCCGAACTTGCGGGCGTCACAGTGGACGAATTCGAGGCCTTCCCCCCGCATGCCTGGAACACTGTGGTGTACCAGGGTATCTCCTACGACGTCAGAAAATGGGCCGACGTTCTTACCTCCCACACAGCGCAGGTAAAGGCGGTTTACGGAGGAAAATTCTACCAGGGAAAGCCGGCCGTCACCCGAAACGTCTATGGGCAGGGCTCCGTCACCTACTTTGGCGCGGCGGGCTGCCCGGAGTTGACAAAGCGGTACCTGGAGGCCCTGCTGGACGAGTATGGCATTGTACGTACCAAAATGCCTGCCGGCGTATTCCTTACCATCCGGGAAACTGAGACAAAAAGATTTCTGTTTGTAATTAATATGAACACCCAGCCCTGTTTCCTTGAACTGCCCTGCTCCGGCACCAGCTGCATCAGCGGCAAGCAGGCGGGAGGATCTGTGTGCGTGAAGGGAATGGACACAGAGGTGATTCTTTGTGAAAAGGGCTGAGGAGGACACGGCAATGAAGCTTGGATTTATTGGAATCGGCGTCATGGGGATGCCTATGAGCCTGAACCTTATGCGGAAAAGCGGTTACCCTCTTATGGTCTATGACCTGAACCGGGAGGCTGTGGCCGCACTGGCTGCTCAGGGGGCGGAGGCTGCGGAAAATGCCTGCCAGGTAGCCGGGTCCTGCGACATCATTTTCACCATGCTTCCCAGGGACGAACATGTGAGCGCCGTATACCAGGAGATCTATGAGGATATACGCCCCGGGCAAATCTATGTGGACATGAGCACCATCTCCCCGGAGGGCTCTCGAAGGGCTGCGGCTCTGGTGCGGGAAAAGGGGGCGGATCTGATAGACGCCCCTGTGGTGAAGTCAAGGCCCGCCGCTGTGGACGGCACCCTGGGTATTTATGCAGGCGGCCGCAGGGAAACCTACGAAGCGGTTCTTCCCCTGCTCCGCTGCATGGGCGCGAATATTATCTATCTGGGGGAAAACGGGGCTGGGCTGGTGATGAAGCTTTGCCACAACATGCTGGTGGCAGAAATTCAAAACGGGGTAAACGAAGCTTTGAGCCTGGCAAGCCATGCAGCCGGCATCGATCCGAAAACCTTTGCCCAGGCGGCTTCCTACGGCGGCGCCCAGACCTTCTATCTGGATTCCAAAGCGGATACCCTGCAAAAAGGGGACTTTACCACGGCTTTCGCCACCGAATACATGCACAAAGACATTATGCTGGCGAAAGGTCTGTGTGAGGAGGCTGAACTCCAACTGGAAGGCATGGAACTGGCGGTAAAAAGATATGACCAGGCTTTGAAAAACGGTTGGGGAAAAGAGGATTTCAGCTGTACGTACAAGCTTTTCACCAGCAATCCAGAGGAATGAAGATAGGGCTGCGTCTCCAGGCGTACACGCAAAACACCCCTCTTTATTTCCTGCGTTTATGAAAAGGGACCTATTCACGTTTTCCATTGAAGA
>DVMK01000214.1 GCA_018715025.1 Candidatus Caccousia avistercoris | reverse complement strand
CCTTTTCCACCTGCGGGTGGCCGGCCAGATATTCCACCACCTTCCTGGTGTTCTCCGCATGGCGTTCCAGCCGCAGAGAGAGCGTTTCAATGCCCTGCAGAAGCAGGAATGCCGCAAAGGGGGAGATAGAGGCCCCGGTATCGCGGAGAAGAACAGCGCGGATATAAGTCACAAACGCCGCAGGCCCGGCCGCCTGCACAAAGGACACGCCGTGGTAGCTGGGGTTCGGCTCTGCAATGGCCGGAAATTTGCCGCTGGCCCCCCAATCAAAGCGGCCGGAATCCACCAGGACGCCGCCCAGGGCTGTGCCGTGCCCCCCAAGGAATTTGGTGGCGGAGTGCACGACAAGGTCGGCGCCGTGTTCTATGGGGCGGATAAAATACGGCGTGCCGAAGGTATTGTCCGCCACAAGCGGCAGGCCATGCCGGTGCGCCAACTCTGCCAGCGCGTCTATATCCGGAATATCGCTGTTGGGGTTGCCCAGCGTTTCTATATAGATTGCCCTGGTATTTTCCTGGATCGCCGCCTCCACCTCGTCCAAATCATGAATATTCACAAAGCTGGCCGTAATGCCGAAGGAGGGAAGCGTATGCGCCAGCAAATTGTAGCTGCCGCCGTAAATGGTCTTTTGCGCCACAATGTGCCCGCCGCCCTGGCCCAGCGCTTCCAAAGCGTAGGTGATGGCCGCCGCGCCGGAGGCCAGTGCCAGCGCCGCGGCGCCCCCTTCCAGGGCCGCCACACGGCGCTCCAGCACCTCCTGGGTGGGGTTGGTCAGCCTGCTGTAAATGTTGCCCTCCTCTTCCAGGCAGAAGCGGGCCGCCGCATGCTCACAGTTTTGGAACACGTAAGAAGCGGTGGCGTAAACCGGCACTGCACGGGCTCCTGTGGCAGGGTCCGGCGTTTCCTGGCCTGCGTGGATCTGCAGGGTTTCAAATTTATAATGCGACATACGGTATTCTTTCCTTTCCTTCATTTCTCTATGACAGCTTCCGCTTTCCCTGTTTGCGCCCTTCCCATTCGTCCAAACCGGAAATTTCTTCTCACAAGCTTTTCAAAAGGGTTTTCCCGGATTTCCGGACAAAAACAAAAGCCGGAAAGCCCCAACGGAGCCCCCCGGCCGAAAACGCCCAGTCTGCCGCAGACAGCGGTGCGGCACCGGCGTTTTTCTGAAAAGGGAGAAAACCGCTTGGGGAAAAAGGCGCAGAAACCCATACACATCCGGCAGGCCCGCACATGCATTCCCCTGTTCTTCCCACAAGCGAAACGGATCTTTTTCATGGCCATTCTTCCCCCTTTCCTTCCATTTTTATGTTGGCACCATTTTAGCACATAATTCCTACTTTGTCAATAGGAAATAAAACTTTCAAAAGCTTCCCGGGGGAACAGCCCGCCAAAAGCTCTACTTCATTTTTCGGAAGGCGTCCGGGGTTATTCCGGTCTCTTTCTTGAACTGTTTGCCGAAGGTGAAATAATCCGGGTAGCCCAGCAGTTCTGAAATGACGGCAAGAGAAAGCTCAGAGCCCGCCAGCAGCCTCATGGCCTCGCTCATCCTGGTTCGTATGCCGTACTGCCCGGGGGAAAGGCCGGTAAAAGAGCGGAAAAGCTTGCGGAACGTCTCATACCGCAGGCCAAGCTCCTCTGCCAGCTCTTGGCCGGAAAGCCTTCCCTGGGTTTCTCTGAGCCTGCGGCAGGCCCTTTCCATAAGCCCCTCCTCTCCGCCTTCCCGCACACAGCTGGAAGTAATCCGGCAAAGGAGCTCCTGCGCCCGAAAATACAGGCCCGAAAGCTCGTTTTCACCGGCCTTCTCCATTTCGCACAGGAACCGTTCCAAATCCGGCAGAAGCTCCTCCATCCGCCTGCAGGAAAGGACCGGTTCCTTTGACAGAAGCCCTATATCTGCCAGATTTTCGTACGTTCTGGTGCTGATGCAGATAAAAAATTCCAGCCACCCCTTCCCTGGGGTAACAATGGTGGAATGGCGTTTGCCGGGGATTCTCTGTACAAAGCAGCCCTTGGAAAGCGGGAGCCTTTTCCCCTCCTCGTCCCGGTATTCTCCCTCCCCGTCCAGCAAAAGCAGCCCCCCGTAATAATGAAAAACCTGGTTGATGTTGCTGCCGCTTTCGTCCGGCTTGTACATGTAGCCGCAGGAAAACCGCCCTGCGGCCTGGCTGCTCCCCACGGCTTTATAGCATGTTCTTGTTTTTCTCTCTATTTCGCCCTTCACCATTTCTGACATATCCATTCTCCCAGCCGTGCTATTTTTCTTTTCTTCCTCTTCCCTTATACTAAAAACACGCCTCCGGCGGGGACTTCGCGCCTCCGGCGGGGACTCCGCGCGCTGGCCGCTCGCCGCGGCCTTGGGATGAGCGGGGAACGCAGCCGCGCGGCCCGCGGTTTTGCCGCGGTTCTGTCATGTTTCTTGGCTGCTCCGCGAGGCCTTTGAAGAAATTTTTAGTCCGCGCCGCCGCCTTTCTGCGGCTATTATACCACACCTGCGGTGAGCAGATCGCGCACGCGTCGTACCCTCCGCCCGGCTTGGCGGTCGATTAGCCTGAGATGCCCGCGTTTGTGGTGCTCTGTGGATATTATACCACACCTGCGGTGAGCAGATCGCGCACGCGTCGTACCCTCCGCCCGGCTTGGCGGTCGATTAGCCTGAGATGCCCGCGTTTGTGGTGCTCTGTGGATATTATACCATAT
>DVMK01000213.1 GCA_018715025.1 Candidatus Caccousia avistercoris | reverse complement strand
ATGCAGCGGCTGCTGGAGAAACCCGGCGTCCCCACCCACCAGGAGGTGTTCGTGCAGATCAGCGAAAGCTGCATTGGCCGGGCCCTGCGCACGCCGGAGTGGACGTACTGCGTGGAAGCGCCGCTGCAGTCGCCGGAGGACGTGGTACTGCCGGACGCGCCGCTGTACGTGGAAAAATACCTGTACCATCTTCCGGAGGATCCCTGCCAGCGGCACAATCTGGCGAACGACCCGGCCTACGCCGGAATCCGGGAGGAGCTGCGGCAGAAGCTGGCAGGCTACCTTCTGCGGGAGGAGGGCAAGCAGCCGGAGATCCTCCCCGCCCAGTCTCAGCTGTAAAATCAAACCACAGGCACCGCTGCCTGCACGGAAGTGAATAAGCCCCGCCCGCAGCCGGAGAGAATTCCGGCTGCGGGCGGGGCTGTTTTTGGTTCTGGCGGGGAAGCGGCTTCAGCTCAGCGCCGGGGCGGGCTCTGCCGAAGCCGGCGGCACGGCGGGCGAGCCGTCCTCCTGGCGGTACTGGGCCATGTAAAGGTCGTAGTAGTAGCCCTTCTTCGCCATAAGCTCCTCGTGGGAGCCGGATTCCTTAATTTCGCCGCCGTCCACATACATGATGCGGGTGCAGCTCTTGATGGTGGAAAGGCGGTGGGCGATGATAAAGGAGGTTCTGCCCTTCAGCAGCAGGTTAATGCCCCGCTGCAGAAGCTGCTCGGTAGAGGTGTCAATGGAGGAGGTGGCCTCGTCCAGCACCAGGATCTTGGGGTCTGCCAGCAGGGTGCGGGCGAAGGCGATGAGCTGCTTCTGCCCCTGGGACAGGCCGCCGCCCCGCTCTTTCACCTCGGTTTCGTACCCCATGGGCAGCTTGCTGATGAATTCGTCGGCGCACAGCAGCTTGGAAACCCGCACAATGTCGCTGATGTCCGCATCCAGGCGGCCGTAACGGATATTGTCCGCAATGGTGCCGGAAAAGACGAAGCTGTCCTGCAGCATGATGCCCATTTGGCTGCGGAGGGAGTGAAGCGTGACGTCCATAACGCTGTGGCCGTCGATGGAGACAACCCCCTCGTCAATGTTGTAAAACCGGCTGATCAGGTTTACAATGGTGGTTTTTCCCGCGCCGGTAGGGCCTACAATGGCGATGCTCTCTCCCGGCTCGGCCACAAAGCTCACATCCTTGAGCACCTTCTGGCCCGGCTCATACCCAAAGCTCACATGATCAAACACAACCCGGCCGGTGATGGGCGGCAGCTCCACAGCGCCGGGGCGGTCTTCTATGACAGGAGGCTCGTTCATGGTTTCAAAGATGCGCTCCAGGTAAGCCATGGCGTCGATGAATTTGTTGTAGATGTTGGCCAGGTTTACGATGGGCTGCCAGAACCGGGAGGAATAGGTCCCCATAGCCAGCAGAACGCCGAAGGACACCATGGGGTTAAACCAGTAGGCACCCACAATGTACACCAGGGAAAAGACGATTTGGGAGATCGTCTCTGTGGAAAACCACACGGAGTTGGAAATATAGATGGTGCGCATCCAGGCCCGGTACCGCTCGTCGATTAAGCGGTCCAGAATGCTCAGGTTCTTTTCCTGGCGGTTGAAGGCCTGGGTCACCTTCACGCCCTCAATGGACTCCTGCACATAGGCGTTCAGGTTGGAGTTTTTGTTGGAAACCTGCTGGTAGGCCCGCCTCTGCTTGGGCTTGATGAGCAGGATAAACACGATGAGCACCGGCAGGCCGGCTGTCGTCACCGCCGCCAGGGGCGCGCTCACCTGGAACATGAAAATCACAATAAAAATCACATTGATGATCTCAATGATAAAATCCAGCAGGCCGTTGGAAAGCACGTCGGAAACGTTGTTCACATAGTGAACAATGCGCACCAGGATTTTCCCGTGGGGCCTGTTGTCGTAGTAAGAGAAGGGCAGAACCTGCAGGTGCTCGAACAGATCCTTGCGGATGTCGTGCACCATGTTCTGGGAAGCCTGGGCCACAATCACCTTCCGCAGGGCGGTGAAGCCCACGTTGATGAGGATGGTCACCCCCAAAAGAATCGAAAGCTGAATGAGCTGCTGCACATTCCCCTGGGGAATGGAATTGTCCATGGCGTACTGGATGATCATGGGACCGGTCAGCCCCACCACGCTGCCCACGCCGCTGAGCAGCAGGGCCGACAGCATCCTCCCCTTGTAGCGCAGCACGTACACCATAACCTTTTTCAGGTTTTTAAAGTTAAGAGGGGCTTCCAGGGTTTCGTCCACATCGAACCGGTTACGCGCCAAGCTGCTCACCTTCTTCCATGCTGTTCTGAATGGCCCAGATGTGCCGGTAGAAGCCGTGGTTCTGCAGAAGCTCCCTGTGGGTGCCCCGCTCCACGACTTTGCCCCCGTCCAGCACAAGGATCAGGTCTGCGTCCTCAATGGAAGAGATCCTCTGGGCGATGATAATCTTGGTGCAGGGGAAATCCAGGTTGCGAAGCTGTTCCTGCAGGTACTGCTCCGTTTCCATATCCACAGCGGAGGTGGTGTCGTCCAGAATAAGAACGGAGGGCCGGATGGCCAGCGCTCTTGCCAGAGACAGCCGCTGCTTCTGCCCGCCGGAAAGGCCCACGCCCCGTTCGCCGATGAGCGTGTCGTAGCCGTCGGCCATGCGCTCTACAAATTCGTCGGCATCGGCAATGTGGGCAAACTTTTTCACCTCTTCAAAGGGCATGTCGGGCCTGCCGTAGGCAATGTTGGAATCCACAGTGTCAGAGAAGAGGAACACCTCCTGCATGGCCACGCCCACATAGCGGCGCAGGGCCTGCAGGGTGTAGTCCTGCACGTTTTTCCCGTCCAGCAGAACCTCGCCGGCTGTGGGGTCGTTCAGGCGGGTCAGCATGCCGGCCAGGGTGGTTTTTCCGGAACCGGTGGTGCCGATGATCCCCAGGGTCTGCCCCGGCCTGATGTGGAAGCTGATGCCGTCCAGAATCTGCGTATTGTTGATTTTCAGGGACACGTCCCTGTACTCAATCTCCCCTTCCGGCCGCACGCCCGGGTCTTTCGCCTGGTAGCGGTCGGCAATGGAGGGCTGGGCGTAGAAAATTTCAATAATCATCTGGCAGGAGGCAAAGAAGCGCTGCAGATCGTTGATGAGCATGCCCAGGTTCCGCAGAGGGTTCGCCAGCGCCCAGGTGAGGGACGAAAAGGCCAAAATTTCGCCTGCGGTGAGCTTGCCCTGGATCATGAAGAAGCCGCCCACCAGGATGGTGGTGACTGTGAGGGACTGGGAGAGAAGATCGATGATGGGCTGGAATTTCACCCCCACGTACGTGGTTTTCAGGTTCATCTTCCGGTAATCCTCGTTCTTCTCTTCAAATTTTTGGTTTTCAAACTCTTCCCGGGCAAAGGCCTTCACCACCCGGTTGCCCTCAATGTTTTCCTGGGCTACCGTGTTCAGGCTGGAAAGCTTCTGCCGCAGGGTGACGAACATTGGGTGAATAATTTTGG
>DVMK01000212.1 GCA_018715025.1 Candidatus Caccousia avistercoris | reverse complement strand
CCGCCCTTTTCATTCAATATACCTCTGCCGCTGGATGGACAGAATTGTTCAAAACCATGTACCAGAGCACATTTGACACCAAAAGCATCCATGAATTGGACGCCGAAAGCCAGCATCTGGCATACACGTATCTTGCCGGGGGCACCTACTTCCTGCTCCGCCAGTGGCTGGTGGAGGGCATCGACAAGTCTCCCCAGGAAATCGTGCGCCTTGTTCTCCGCATTGTGAACAAGGATTTTATGGGGTGACGGCTCTGCGCCGGTTTATAGAAAAGGAATGGGAGGCGTCATGCATCACAAAAACCCGCCGGGCGGCACAGCCTGCAAAAAGCCGTGCTGCCCGGCGGGTTTTCTCGCTGAGAAAAAGCGCCGTTACATCAAATCAAACGCCAGCTTGACCGCAAAGAGAAGGGCCACTATGATTCCCGCCATGCTGACAGTGGCGTAAATCCGCCGGGAGCCGCCGTCGCCGCTCTCTTTCTTCTGGTAGTGGCGCCCCGCCCCGAAAATCAGAAGGCCGGCTAAAATCAGGATCCCGTCTAAAATCATGTTCGTTTCCTCCATTTCAGCAAAAAAGCAGAATTGATAATAACCAGCACAGAGCCTGCGTTGTGGACCAGCGCCCCCACCACCGGGTTCAAAACGCCGGTAATCGCCAGCAGGATGGCCAGAAAATTCAGCGCCATGGAAAAGCTGAGGTTGCACTTGATGACGAACATCATCCGCCTGGAAAGGGCCAGCAGATGGGGCAGCTCCTTCACCTCGTCGTCCACCAGGGCGATGTCGGCCGCATCCACCGCAATGTCGCTGCCCACCCCGCCCATGGCGATGCCCACGTTGGCCGTTTTCAGGGCGGGGGCGTCGTTCACGCCGTCCCCTATCATGCATACTGGGAGGTTTTTCTCCTGGTAAGAGCCAATCCACGCCAGCTTATCCTCCGGCAGGCAGCTGGCGTGCACCTCCTGAATCCCCAGCTGGTCCGCGATGGTGCGGGCGGCGTTCTCGTGGTCGCCGGTGAGAAGGACCGGCAGAACCCCCAGGGCGGAAACCTGCCGTATCATGGCGGCGCTTTCCTCGCGCAGCCTGTCGGCCAGCGCCAGGTACCCGGCGTACCGGCCGTCCAGGGCGATGTAGATAACCGTGCAGCCCCGGGAAAGGCACGCTTCTGCCTGGCGCAGGGCCTGCGGCGGGGGCGCCGCCTGATGCTCCTCCAAAAACCCCCGGTTGCCCGCCAGCACGCGCCTTCCCTGCACCTGCGCCGTTACGCCGCGCCCCGGCTGCATGTGAAACTGCTCCGGCTGCCGGGCGCTCTGGCCGGATTCCCGCTCGTAGCCCTGCACCACCGCCCGGCCCAGCGGATGCTCTGACCGTTTTTCGGCGGCGGCGGCCAGGGCGTACAGCTCCTTTTCCCCTAACCCGGGCAGGGCGCTGATTACCTCCACCACCTCCGGCGTGCCGTAGGTGAGGGTTCCCGTCTTGTCAAAGGCGATGCGGGCCGTCATGGAAAGCCTTTCCAGAGCGTCGCCCTCCCGTACCAGGAAGCCATGCCTGGTGGCGTTCCCAATAGCCGCCATTATGGCCGTGGGGGTGGCCAGCACCAGGGCGCAGGGGCAGAACACCACCAGAATGGTAACGGCCCGGATCACCTGGCCGGTGAACAGCCAGGTGAGGGCTGCCGCCGTGAGCGCAAGAATCACAATCCAGGTGGCCCACCGGTCGGCCAGGCTCACAATTTTCGCCTTGCCCGCGTCCGCCGACTGCACCAGGCGGATCATCCGCTGAATGGAGCTGTCCTCCCCCACCTTGGAAGCCCGCATGTCAAAGGCGCCGAACTGGTTGACCGTGCCGCTGGAAACCTCGTCCCCCTCCCCCTTGTCCACCGGAAGGGATTCCCCCGTCATAACCGCCTGGTTGATGGAGGTCTGCCCGGAAAGGATGACCCCGTCTACCGGGATGGTTTCCCCGGGAAGCACCCGGAGCACGTCGCCCACCTGCACCTGCTCTGCCGGAAGGGTGATCTCCTGCGCCCCCCGCACCACCCGGGCCGTCTGGGGCGTAAGGCGCACCAGCTTCTCAATTCCGGCGCGGGCGCGGGCCACCGTCAAATCCTCCAGCAGGGCGCCCAGCTGCATGATGAACGCCACCTCCCCCGCCGCGAAATCCTCCCCTATCACCACAGAGGCCACCAGGGCGATGGACACCAGAACATCCGCCTTGATGTCAAATTTTGTCACAAGGCCCAGAATCGCCTCCAAAACGATGGGAACGCCGCAGAGGAGAATGGCCACCCAGGCCGGATCAAAGGGCAAAGGCAGCAAATGGAAAATACTCGCCAGCAGGGCAAGCCCGGAAAGGACCAGACAAATAATATCCTTCCTGACGCCGCCCCATTCCAAAAAGGCTTCCAGCCTGTTCACAACATATCCCCTTTCCTATACCCAGTGGGGTATATAAGATATTATACCCATAGGGGTATATACTGTCAAGGGGAACCGCGCCCCTTCCCGCGAAATCTTTGCGAAATCTTTACAATGCCCTGATAGCGCGCAGGGCCGTTTTCCTCTATCCTTATCATAGAAACCGTATAAAATGGGGGCGGTATATCCGCCGCCGGTTACAGGGGGAGAAACGCGATGATGCAAAAGATGAGGCGGTTCCTGTCACTGACCCTGGCGATGCTTCTGCTGCTGGCTGCGGCAGCCTGCAGCGCAGCGCCGGCTTCTGAGAACGCCGACGCCGTTCTGGGCAGCGGCAGCCGGGTTCTGCGCATTTTGTCCGGCTCGGAAAACCAGGATTTGGAGCCCATGCTGGAGCGCTTTGCCCAGCAGGAAAACATCCGGATTGAAATGACGTACCAGGGCTCGCTGGACATTATGCGCCAGCTGGAACAGGAGCAGATTCCCTACGACGGGGTGTGGCCCGCCAGCAGCCTGTGGCTCACCGTGGGCGACACAGGGCACCGGGTGAAGCATGCGGAGTCGGTGTCTGTCTCGCCGGTTGTGTTCGGCATTCGGAAAAGCCTGGCGGAAGAGCTGGGCTTTGTGGGCCGCGAGGTGTCGGTAAGCGACCTGCTGGAGGCCATCCGCCAGGGGAAGCTCCGCTTCTGCATGACAAGCGCCACCCAGTCCAACTCCGGCGCCAGCGCCTACATCGGCTTTTTGTACGCCCTGCTGGGAAACCCTGAGGTGATTACCCTGGAGGATCTGCAGAGCGAGGATCTGCGGGAGCAGATGAAAGAGCTGCTCTCCGGGGTGGATCGTTCCTCCGGCAGTTCAGACTGGCTGAAGGACATGTTCCTGGAAGGGGATTTCGACGCCATGGTCAATTACGAGTGCCTCATTCTGCAGGCCAACCGGGCGCTGACAGAGCGGGGGGACGAACCCCTGTACGTGGTGTACCCCTACGACGGCCTTTCCCTGGCAGATTCCCCCCTTGGCTATGTGGACAACGGGGACAGCGGGCAGGAGGAGCTGTTCCTGCAGCTGCAGGAATACCTGCTTTCGCCCCAGGTGCAGAACGAGATTCAGCGCACGGGGCGGCGCACCGGCTACACGGGCATTTCGGAGGAAAACCTGGATGTGTTCCCCGCCGAATGGGGCCTGCAGCCGGATCGGGTGCTGTCGCCCATCCGCATGCCTGACACAGAGGTGCTGTTCCAATGCCTGAACCTGTACCAGACCGATTTCAGGAAGCCCTCTCTCAGCGTGTACTGCCTGGATTATTCCGGCAGCATGGCGGGCGAGGGAAACGAAGCGCTGGTGCAGGCCATGGGCCAGCTTCTTCTTCAAGAGAACGCCGAAAAGAATTTCCTGCAGGCCTCCAAAGAGGAAATCACCATCCTGATTCCCTTCAACGGGGACGTGATCGCCTCCTACACGGCCCAGGGCTCCGGCAGCGAGTTGGAAAACCTGTACCAGCTTGTGCAGGAGCAGCCGGTGGGCGGCGGAACAGACATGTACGCGGCCGCCATTCGCGCGGCGGAGCTTTTGCAGGGGTATGATTTGAGCCGCTACACCCCCGCCATCATCCTTCTCACAGACGGGCAGTCCGGCGGCTCCTTCTCCCAGTTCCAGGAGGCGTACAGCCAGCTGGACGCCCAGGTGCCGGTGTTCTCCATCATGTTCGGGGACGCGGACGAAACCCAGCTGGAGGATTTGGCCCGGTACACCAACGCCAGAGTGTTTGACGGGCGGGAAAACCTGACGGAAGCCTTCCGCGCGGTAAAGGGGTATAACTGATGAAGGGGAAAGCCTATGTCATTCTCGCGGGCCTGCTGGCCGCCGCCCTGTTCCTCTTTCTGTTCTTCGCCCTCAGCTGGAACCCTGTTGTCTGTGTTCTGCTGAGCGTGGGCGCTTACTTCGGCCTGTTCTTCCTGCTGAAGCCCGCCCGGAAAATCGCCGGGATTTCCATGGAGGCGGTGAAGGACGATGAAGCGGTGCAGAAGCTTCTGGAGGAGGCCCAGCAGGATTTGAAGCTGCTGGAACAGGCTTCCCGGGAAATTGCCGACCCGGCTGTGCGCGCCAGCGCCGCCGGGCTGCACGCCTCTGCCCTGCGGATTCTGGATTACCTGGGGAAAAACCCGGAAAAGCTGGGCCAGGCGCGCCGGTTTTTCGGCTATTACCTGGACACCGCCTCCAAGCTGCTGAGCCGCTACCTGGAATTTCAGGAAACCGGGCTGCGCTCCCCCCAGGTGGTGAATATTCTGGAAAAGACGGCGAAGGCTCTGCCTGTGCTGCGCCAGGCCTTTGACAAGCAGTTCACCCGCCTGATGCAGGGGGAACTGCTGGATGTGGAGACGGATATTGAGCTGCTGGAACGGGCTTTGGAAATGGAGGACGGAGTATGAAAACAAAATTGATCGGCCTTGGCATTCTGGCGGCGGTCATAGCGGCCGCCCTGGTGTACGCCGGGATCGCCGGCAGCCAGGCTGTCACGGAAATCAGCGGCTATGTGGGCGGTGAAAAAATCGGCCTTTTGGAGGATGAGGAGATCCAGGGGATCCTGAAAAGCCGTTACCATCTTTCCATCGACTACGCCAAGGCCGGTTCCCTGGAGATGGTGCGGGAGGATCCCGCCGGCAGGGATTTCCTCTTCCCCTCCAACCAGACCGCCCTGGAGCTGTACGAAAGCCTGCACGGCAGCCCGGTGCAGAGCGAAATCATTCTGAACACACCCCTTGTGCTCTACACCAGATCCGCCGTGGCGGAAGCTCTGGAAGCGGAGGGGATCGTCAGCACCGCGGGGGACGTCCGCTATGTGGATATGGAAAAGCTGACCGCCTGCATGGAGGAAGGAAGAACCTGGGCCAGCATAGGCCTGCCTCAGCTGTACGGCAGCGTGGCGGTGGGCACCACAGACCCTGCCGAGTCCAACTCCGGCAACATGTTCGCCGCCCTGCTGGCCAACACCCTCTGCGGCGGCGTGGCCAGCGAGGAAAGCCTGGAAGAAATTCTGCCCCGGCTGCAGAATATTTTTCAAAGGCTTGGGTACATGGAAAGCTCCTCCGCCGACCTGTTCGACCAGTTCCTGAAAACAGGCATGGGCGCAAAGCCCCTCATTGCCGGGTACGAAAGCCAGCTTCTGGAATTTGCCGTGGAACACCCGCAGGACTGGGAACAGCTTCGCGGCGATATTGTGATGCTGTACCCCACGCCCACCGTGTGGTCCTCCCATGTGTTCATCGCCCTGGACGAGGCGGGCGCCGCCGGAATAGACGCCCTTTTGGACGAGGAGGTGCAGCGCCTGGCCTGGGAAAAGCACGGCTTCCGCACCGGCGTGTACGGCGCCGCGTCAGACACATCATTCTTTGGGGTGGAGGGCCTGGCGGCGGAGATTACGCAGGTGGCCCCCATGCCGGACGCCGCCGTTATGGAACAGATCCTTCAGGCCCTCTCCTGACCTTCCCCCTGGCTGGCGGCGCATCTTTTCCCCCGGAAATCATTCCGGGGGCTTTTTTTATGGAAAAAGTACAAACCCCCGCCATCCGAAAGAAAAATCCGGCTTTTTTCTGCATGGATCTCCGCCTGGCCCTGTGTTATCATGAGCACAACAGGAAGCGGCCGCCCGGGCCCTTTCTCAGACAATGCAAAGGCAAGGAGACGATGTTATGAATTCCATGCGCACGATTGTCACCCATACCCCGGAATTTTCCGGCATGGCGCTGGGCGGCATCGGGGCCGGCACCGTGGAAATTTTCCCCGGCGGACGACTGGAAAACTGGAATATCTGGAATTTGGGCAAGTGGGCGTCCCGTTCCCCAGAGCAGGATAACCTGCGGGAGCCCGCCGGGCTGCCCGGGGAGCTGCTGCGCTTCTACCTGCGCACAAGCGCCCCCGGCGGGGAACCCCTTGTGCGCAAGCTCTCTTACGACGGCCCGCAGCGGCAGGGGCAGTTCCGCTCCGCCATGTATTCCTGGATGAAATGCATCCCGGAAATCGCCTGGACGCCCAGCTTCCCGGCGGCGCAGCTGGAATACCGGGATCCAGCCCTTCCGGTGGAGCTGTCTGCCGAGTACATTTCCCCCTTCCTCCCCCACAACGCCAGGGTCAGCGGCACGCCCGGCTTCTGCGTAAGCTTCCGCCTGCGGAACCGTACCCAAAGCCCCGTATCCGTTTCCCTGCTGGGGCTGCTGGAAAACCCTGTCTGCCGGGGCATGGCCCGGCGCAGGCTGCACAACCGGATTTCCCAGGACGGCGGCGCGGCCGCCCTGACCATGGCAAGCCGTTCAGAGGAAAAAGTCCCCCTGAACGGCAGCCTCAGCCTGCTGGCAGAGGGCGGCGAGCACAGCTACCTGCTGGGGGAATTTGAGGCGTACCTGAACGCCTATGTGCTCAGCCAGGGGATGGGCGCCACAGAGGAATCCTGCTTGTTCCAGTTTCGGGGGGAAGGCCGGCTGCCAAACCTTGGCTGGGAAGAGCTGCCGGACTTTTCCCGTTTTACGCCGGAACACATTTCAGCCATGGCAGAGGATGAGGTGGAACAATGGACGGCGGTTCTTCTCCGCTCCGCATGGGGCGCCGGGCCGTGGAAGCGTCTTTCCCGGCTGCGGCCCTGCCCGATTGCAGGCGTTGAGGGGAAACGGAAATTCCTTGTCATGATGGCGAACCAGTACCGGAAGTTTTCTCTGCCTGGCCGGGAGGAACGGGGGGAATGGGGCGGCGGAGGGCTGTGCAGCACCGCCGTTCTTCAGCCGGGGGAAACGGCCACCCTGCGCTTTTTCCTCGGGTGGCATTTTCCGTACCATGTGAGCCCCACCGGGCAGATGCTGGGCCACCAGTACGGGAACTGGTTCCGGGATTCGCAGGAGGTCTGCCGCTTTCTGGCGGAAAACCAGGAATCCATTTTCCCAAAGGCGCGGGAATTTTCGTCGCTTTTGGGGCAAACCGATGCGCCGGCAGCCTTCTCCCGGGGATGGACCGCCCACCTGAACACGCTGCTGAAATGCTCCTGGTGGACGGGAAACGGAGATTTCGGCATTTGGGAGGGTTTCGGCAGCTGCGGGTTCCACACCACCGACATCTCCTACCACGGATCCTGGGGGCTGCTTGCCCTTTTCCCCGAGCTGCAGTGCCGCCAGATGCGCATGGGGGCAAGCTTCCAGCGGGAGGACGGCCGGGTTCCCCACTTCTTCACGCCGGACTTCAGCGGGGTGGATGACGGCTTCGACCGGGTGGACATGAACCCCCAGTTTGTCCTGATGGTATGCCGCGACTACCTGTGGACCGGCGACCGGCAGTACCTGGCCGGACTCTGGCCCCATGTGGTGCGCGCCATAGAGAGCACCGCCCTGCTGGACGAGGACGGCGACGGCCTGCCTGACGCCGGCACAGCCGCCAATACCTACGACGCCTGGAAATTTCAGGGAACCCCCTCCTACATTGCCTTCCTGTGGCTGGGCGCTTTGACGGCGGCCGTCCGCCTGGCAGAGGAAGCGGGCCAGGCTCCTCTGGCGCAGAAGTGGAAGACCCTTCTGGAAAAGGGAAGCCAGAGCGCCGCAAAGCTGTGGAACGGGGATTACTACAGCCTTTGGGTGAACGGGGAAGCCCGGGATGAATGCTGCATGTCAGACCAGCTGGACGGGCTGTGGTACACCACCCTGCTGGGGCTGCCCCTTTTCCTGCAGCAGGACACTGTTTCCAAAACGCTGGACAGCATTCTGAAATGGAATTTCAGCCGGGAAAACGGGCTGATCAACGCTTCCTACCCGCCGGGCGCCGTTCCCACGCTGTTCACCTACCAGAACGTCCAGGCGCTGGCCAACTGGTCGGGCATTGAATACGCCTTCGCCAGCCTGCTGCTGGAGCAGGGCCAGTTTGAGGCGGCTGCCCAGCTGGCCGGGGCCGTGGAGGAACGGTATTGGTACGCAGGCCGCATATTCAACCACGAGGAGTGCGGCGACTACTACTACCGCCCCCTTTCCAGCTGGACCATGATGCTTTCTCTCAGCCATTTCCGCCTGGACGCTCCCCAAAGCCGCCTGCAGTTCACCCTGGAACCGTCCGTCCATATCGTCCCCTGGTTTTCTCCCACCGGCTGCGGCACGCTCCGCCGGGGAGACGGCACAGCGGAGATCGCCTGCCTGGAAGGAAAATTGCCTGTTGCAGAGCTGTTCTGCGGCAATGTGAAAGCGGTGAAGGCCGTCTCCCTCAACGGCCGCCCCCTCCCCTTTACCCAGAAGGAGAACGGCTGGGTTCAAACGGAAGCCTCCCTTCACGCAGGGGACAGGCTCGTCCTTTCCGCCCGCTGAAAGCGAACCGCCCCCGGCCCCCATACAGTGCGGAGCGCCGGGGGCGGCGAGGGGATGCGCAGAACAGCTCCCGGGGTCGAGGGGCCGCAGCCTCCGCATATGACATCCCGGCCTTTCCCATATCCGGAAGCATCACGTCCAGCACAACCAGCGAACAGGCCTTTTCGCTGCCTGCCAGCAGGCGCAGCCCTTCCCGGCCGCTGTACGCCGCAGCGGCGGACAAATTTTCCTGCTCCACACATTTTTTCATCAGCGCACAGAGCTCTCTGTCGTCGTCTATGATCAAAACCTGCTCCATATTTTCAGCCTCCCTCTGTTGTTCCATCGCTTTGGGAAAGGGCCGCCCGGCGGCTTCGCTCGCTGCCGTTCAGCAAATAGCAGTGCGTTTCCTCCCAATGGCGGTATTCGCTGATGCTGTAGGTGTCTTTATCGATGCGGTCGATGGTAAACCAGTCCTCCATGACGGCGTTTTCCCCTTTCCTGCCAAAGCATCGCTGCGGCGCGTTCTGATTCTGCGGATAGTATAAAGCAAACCCAGGAGAAAAGCAAGCCGCCGGACGCCCCCGGCAAGTGGGAACGCGGGCGGCCTTGACCTTTCCTGGGTTCCATGCCATAATAGAGGAAATGAAAAGGAAAGAAGGAGAAGCCTTGCTCTTTCATCATTATTTATGGGATTTTGATGGGACCCTGTTCAACACCTACCCTCACATGACCAGAGCCATGCAGAGGGCTTTGGCGGAATGCGGCTGCGAACCGCCTTATGAAGAAATTTTTTTCTGGATGAAGCGCTCTGTCACGCAGGCCATTCAGCACTTTCAGGACGCTTTTCCCAACCTGGAAGCCCTGGGGAACCTGGGGGAACGGTACCAGCGCCATGAAACGGAAGACAGCCAGGAGCTGGTGCAGCCCTACGAGGGGATCCCGCAGCTTCTGCGGGATCTGCAGGCCCGGGGCGGCGTCCATTACCTGTACACCCACCGGGGCGCCTCCGCCTTTTCGCACCTGAAAGCCTTTCAGATGGACGGGCTGTTCCTGGACGCCGTCACCGCCGAGGATCACTTCCCCTCCAAGCCCGCCCCGGACGCCATTCAGTACCTTCTGCAGAAACATCACATCCCCAGCCGGGAAGCCGTCATGATGGGCGACCGGGACATTGACGTGCTGGCCGGGCAGAACGCTGGCATCGCCGGGTTCCTTTTCGACCCGAACCATTTTTACAGCGAATGCGGCGCCGACCTTCGCTGCAGCTCTATTCAGGAGATGCGCTCCCTCCTGCTGGGGACGGACGCATGAAAAAATTTTTCTTTTTCCTTTCCATCGCCGCCTCGGTGGTGCTTGTCTGCGCAACGGCGGCCCTGGGGGTGGAGGCGTTTTCCGGCTTTGCCGGCCAGACCGCCGTTCTTCTGGAGGGTGCCGCGGCTCTTGTGTGCCTCTTCCTGCTGGGCCTGTGCGCCGCTTACCGGCTGTGGCGGAACGAAAAAAAGCAGCGTTCCCCCAGCGGCAGGCTGTTTTTCCCTTTTCCCGCGACGGGAAGGATGGATTTTTTCCTGCCGATTTGCTATACTGTACCTATCGCCGGAGGATCCGGCAAGGAATTCCAGAACAAAGCGAGATGATACTCATGATGAAATTTTCACATGTGATTGGCGCAGAGGAAGGGCTGCACGCCCGCCCCGCCGGCCTTCTCGTGAAGGAATGCAAACGCTTTTCCAGTGCGGTCTCAGTGGAAAAGGACGGGCGAAGCGCCGACGGAAAGAAGCTTTTTTCCCTTCTTGGGCTGGACGTTCAGCAGGGCGAAGAGGTAATGTTCACCGTCTCGGGGGAGGACGAGCAGGAAGCGCTGCAGGCCCTTCAGAATTTTGCCGTACATAACCTTTAAAAAAGGGGGATGAGCCATGCTGGCTTTACAAGGGACAGCCGCCAGCGCCGGAACCGCCGCCGGGGTATTTCTGTACTTCCGTCGGGGCGGCCCGGCAAGACAGGGCCGCCAGGCGGGAACGCCGGAAAGCGAGCTGCTGCGTTTTCAGTCGGCCCTCAGCCAGGCGGATCTCCAGCTGCAGGAGCTCTGCCGGGAAACGCTGGCGCAGGCCGGCGAGGAATGCGCCCAGGTGTTTGAAATCCACCGCATGATGCTGCAGGACGAGGATTTTCTGGACGCCGTCAAGGATGCCATCCGGCAGAAGGGCGCCGGGGCAGAGCAGGCGGTGGAGGAGGTTTCCCGCACTTTTTCCGAAGCCTTCCTGGCGATGCAGTCCCCTTACATGCAGGCCAGATCGGCAGACGTGCAGGACATCAGCCTACGGTTGCTTCGGCTGCTGCGCGGCGAGGAAGAGCCGCAGCTTTCGCTGCCCTTCCCGGTCATTCTGGGGGCCCAGGACCTCTGCCCCAGCGAAACCATCCGTCTGGACAAGACAAAGCTGCTGGCCATTGTCACCGCCGAGGGCTCGCAGAATTCCCACACCGCCATCCTGGCCCGCACCATGGGCATCCCCTGTGTGGTTTGCCTGGGGGGCGTCCTTTCGGAAGAGCTGGACGGCAGGCAGGCGGCGGTAGACGGCGGCGAAGGAATGTTCTGGCTGGAGCCCACCGAGGAGGTGCGCGCCCATATCCAGGAAAAGGGGATGGATTTGGAGGCGCGCCGCCGGGAGCTGGAGCGCTGGCGGGGGAAGCCGGCCCAGACCAAAAACGGGAAGAAAATTTCCCTGCTGGCCAATGCCGGTTCCATTGAGGACTGCCGCGCCGCCGTAGAAAACGATGCGGAAGGCATAGGCCTGTTCCGCACAGAGTTCCAGTACCTGGGCAGCGCGCACCGCCCCAGCGAGGAAGAGCTTTTTTCTGTGTACCGCGCCGCCGTGGAGGCCATGCAGGGCAGGCCCGTCACCTTCCGCACCATTGACCTTGGGGCGGACAAGCAGGCCCCCTGGCTGCCCATGGAACAGGAGGAAAACCCGGCCCTGGGGCTTCGCGCCGTGCGCCTGTGCCTGGCCGACCGGGAGCTGCTGCGCACCCAGCTCAGGGCCCTGTACCGGGCTTCGGCCCTGGGGCCGGTTTCCATTATGGCGCCCATGATCGCCTCCCTGTGGGAGCTGCAGGAGGTAAAGCGGGAGGCTCAGGCCGCCCGGGAAGGGCTTCGCGCCCAGGGCGTGCCCATGGCAGAGCACGTGCCGCTGGGCATTATGGTGGAAACGCCGGCCGCCGCCCTGCTCAGCGCAGAGCTTGCCGGGGAAGCCGACTTTTTCAGCATAGGCACCAACGACCTGACCCAGTACACGCTGGCGGCCGACCGGCAGAACGGGCGGCTGGGGCCCTTTTACGACGCCCGCCACCCGGCTGTGCTGGCGCTTCTGCGCATGACGCTGGAAAACGCCCGGGCGGCGGGGATCCCCGCGGGGATCTGCGGCGACCTGGCCGGCGACCTGGCCATGACGGGCGCCCTTCTCTCCATGGGGATCTCCTCCCTTTCCGTTCCCCCGGGCATGGTGCTTCCCCTGCGGGAACGGGTGTGCACCCTGACCGTGTAGAGACAGAGGGCCGCCCCTGCGAAAATGCGGCTGCAGGGCGCTGCTTCCGGCAGCGCCCTGCTCTTTTAGGGAGGAAATTGTAAGCTATGGATAATTTTTGGACAGATTTTGTCAGCTGGCTTCTGTCCCTGCTGCCCAGGGCAGCGGGGGCGGCTGTTATTTTCGGGGTGGGCTGGTGGCTTTCCGGCGCGGTAACTCGGTTTGTCAAACGGGCCATGGCCCGGGCAAAAACAGACGCGGGCATTTCCAGCTTTCTCATCTCGCTGGTCAACGCTTCTCTCAAGGTGATTGTGGCCCTTATGGCGCTGGCGCAGCTGGGGGTTGACGTTTCCTCCCTCATTGCGGCGCTGGCGGCGGCCGGGGTAACGGCCGGCCTTGCCCTGAAGGACAGCCTGAGCAACGTGGCCAGCGGCGCGCAGATTATTTTCACCCATCCCTTCCGGGTAGGCGACTACCTTTCCATTCCGGCGGAAGGGATCGAGGGCACGGTGGAGCGGATTGAGATCATGTACACCTCCCTGCGCACCTTTGACAACAAAGAGACCATCATCCCCAACTCCAAGGTAATGACCTCTGTGATCACCAACTTTACCGCCATGAAAACAAGGCGGCTCGACCTTACCTACACCATAGCCTATGACGACGACATTGCCGCCGCCAAAGCGGTGCTGCAGCGCCTGTGCAGCGAGGAGGAACGGATTGAAAAGGATCCGGCCCCTCTCATTGCGGTGGGCGAGTACCAGGACAGCGCCGTCGCCCTGGTGGTAAAGGTATGGTGCAAAATTGAGGTTTACTGGGACGTTTACTACTCTATGCAGGAAAAAGTAAAGCCCGCCTTTGACGAAGCGGGCCTTCACATCCCCTTCCCCCAGCTGGACGTTCACCTTCCCACAGAAAGCCCCTCTTCCCCTGCAAAAAAATAAAGAGAAAGGCGGCACGCCGCCCTGGCCGGGCGCACACCGCCGTGTTCTGCACATTCTTTTCAGGGTTTCTCTTATTCCTTTGCGCCTGCGCCGTTCTGGCACCCCTTGCAGGCACGGGAGCACGCCCACAGCCTGCCGTCTTTTTCTCAGCCAGCCCGGCCGCATTTCCCTCTTGACTTTTACTATTAATAATAGTACTATTAACAATAGTAAAAGGAGGGAACGGAATGCCGTCCATTGATTTGATCATTTTGGGTATGGTAATGGAAAAACCGCAGAGCGCTTACGAAATACAAAAGGATGTGGAATACCACCAGTTCAGCAGATGGACAAGAATCAGCGTCCCTTCCATCTACCGCAAGGTGCTTCAATTGGAGGAAAAGGGCTGGCTGCGCAAGGATGTGGTAAAAGGCGAGCGGCTTGCGCCGAAAGCGGTTTACTCCATCACCGGCGAGGGAAGGGCCTGCTTCCGCAGGCTTATGGAGGAACACGCCGCGCAGCCGGTTTCTCTGACGTTTGACTTCAACGTGGTGATTTCCAATCTCAACAAGCTGGAAAAGCCAGAGGCGCTCGCCCTGCTGCAAAAGCTTCGGGAAAACATAGAGCAAGGCAGAAAGAGCACAGAGCGGTACGCTGCCGAATACGACCAGCTTCCTCTGGTGGGAAAGACTATTTTTGACCAGCAAAGGCTTCTGTACGATGCGCTGTCAAAATGGCTTGACGGATTTTCCCGGCAGCTGGAGGAGGCCCCGCATGGCCGTTAGGATCCGGCTCACCATCCTGTTCGACGAGCCGTTTTGGATCGGCCTGTACGAGCGCTCCGACGGGGAAGCCTGCCAGGTATGCAAAATCACCTTCGGCGCAGAACCGAAGGACTATGAGGTGTACGAATTTTTCTTGCGCCAGTGGAACCGGCTGTGTTTCAGTCCGCCGGTGAAAGCCCAAAGCGGGCCGGAGCGCAGAACCAACCCCAAACGGCTGCAGCGCCGGATCCGCGCTCAGCTGGAGCAGCGGGGCTTTGGGACAAAGGCGCAGCAGGCGCTGAAATTGCAGCAGGAACAGGGCAAAACGGAGCGGAACCGGAAAAACCGGGAGCAGAAAGAAGCGGAGCGGGAAAGGCGCTACGCCCTGCGGGAGGAAAAGAAAAAAGCCAAACATCGGGGAAAATAGCCGCGCCGCAGCGGAAGGCAGCTGCAGAGAAGAAGCCGCCGCCTGCCCGCTGGCCGGGGGAAGTTTCCCCCCATTCACTACCACACCCGGAGAGGGGCGAAATGGCCGGGAAGGCAAACGGGCAGCAAAAAAGCAGCAAATCCTTTTCAAGGCTTGCTGCTTCCACTGGCCGCCGGTGGGCGGCTGGTATTCTGTTTGGAACATAGTGAGGGGTGGGCGGCATTCTTTGCTGTCCGCCCCTTGATTATTCATCCGCAAAGGCGGACTTCCTTTACAGGACTATCACCGCCTGGCCTCCCATGAGGGAAAAGATATGGGCGGCTTCGTTTGCGCCGCTCACAGGCGAAAAAACAGGGGATTTCCCACCCGTTTTCATACAGTTTTGGGTGCCCCCGGCAGGGCATAAAAAACGCCACAGGTTTGTGTTACCTATGGCGTTGCCCCGGCAGATGGCCGGTCTGTATTCAGTTGTATGGTCAAGGGGAGCAGGCCCCGATTGACAGGCTCTGTACCCATATCTCGGCATTTCGTGGTCTTTCAGCGTGTCAAGGCTCACTCAACAGTAGTAAAATCGTAGTAAATGAGGCGGTTTAGACCCGTCTGAAATGCCCGTGGAT
>DVMK01000211.1 GCA_018715025.1 Candidatus Caccousia avistercoris | reverse complement strand
CTGGTAAAAAGAGAGGGAAAATGGTATGCTAAGGTGTAAGGATACGCCGGGGAAGAACGGAGGAAGAAACCGGAATGGAATTAAACAAGCACAATATGAAGAAGCTGGCCCTTCTGGTGGCGTTCGGGATTATTCTGAACGCGGGCCTGCACCAGATGGAACCGGTGGCGGCTTTCCTGCGTGGGCTTCTGGGGCTGGTTACCCCCTTCCTGGCCGGGGCCAGCATCGCTTTCATCCTGAATGTGCCCATGCGCCAGGTGGAAAGCCACCTGTTCCCTGAAAAGAAAACGGGGAAAATAAGGGGCCGCCTGGCCAAGGCCAAGCGCCCCGTCAGCCTGCTGGTCACCCTGCTTCTGGTAACAGGGGTGCTGGCGATCATTGTCTTTATGATTGTCCCCGAGCTGGGGCGCACCTTCCAGGCGCTGGCCGACCAGGTTCCCGTGTTCGCCCAGCAGACCCAGGAGTGGGCCGAAGGCCTTATGGCCCAATACCCGCAGATTGTGGACGAAATCCGGCAAATCAGCATTGACTGGGAATCCTTCACAGAAAAGCTTCTGAACATGCTGCAAAGCAGCATGGGCAGCGTGGTCAACTCCACCATCGGCATCGCCTCCTCCATCATCGGCGGCGTGGTGGGGGCGGTGGTGGCCGTGGTGTTCGCCGTTTACGTGCTTCTGCAGAAGGAACGCCTTGGCCGCCAGTTCCGCAAGCTGCTGTACGCCTTCCTGCCGGAGCACCGGGCCGACTGGGTTTCGCAGGTGGGGTACCTTTCGTACCGCACTTTCTCCCGCTTCCTTTCCGGCCAATGCCTGGAGGCTGTCATTCTGGGCTGCATGTTTTTCCTCACCATGAGCATTCTCCGCTTCCCCTACGCCCTTGTCATCAGCGTGCTCATCGCCGTCACCGCCCTCATCCCTATTTTCGGCGCCTTCATCGGGTGCATTGTGGGGGCCTTCCTCATCCTGATGGTAGACCCCATGCAGGCGGTGTGGTTTGTGGTGCTGTTCCTGGTGCTGCAGCAGGTGGAAGGGAACCTGATTTACCCCCATGTGGTGGGCAGCTCGGTGGGCCTGCCCTCCATCTGGGTGCTGGCCGCCGTCACCGTGGGCGGCAGCACCATGGGCATTGCCGGCATGCTGCTGTTCATCCCCTTCTGCTCTGTTCTGTACACCCTGCTGCGGCGCAGCGTGTGGCAGAGGCTGCGGCAGAGGAATATCCCGCCGGAAAAGCTGGAATCCCCGGAAAAGCAGGGCGCTTCCGCCCTGGAAGAGCCGCCGGAGGATCCGGAGGGCTGACAAAAAGCGAAGAAGGCGGCGCACCCTTTTCCTGGGGTGCGCCGCCTTTTTTGACGGGCATATTTTCCCGTTAAATGCAGGTGAAGGCCCCGTCGATGACGAAGTCAGAGCCGGTGGTAAAGGCGCTGCTGTCCCCCGCCAGGTACACGGCGATGGCCTGCAGCTCGTCGGGGCGGCCCAGCCGGTGCAGGGGGCCCATGGCGTTCCACTGCTCAATGAGAGGCTTCAGCTGGGGGGAGTTGAGGGTCAGGTCGGTGCCGATGTACCCGGGGCTGATGCAGTTGACCCGCACATTGCGTTCGGCCCACTCCACCGCCATGGACTTTGTCAGCATGATGACCCCCGCCTTCGAGGCGTTGTAGGCGCACTGGGGCTGGGGAACGTTTACAATATGGGCGGACATGGAGGCCGTGTTCACAATGGAACCGCCGCCCTGCTTCAGCATCACCTTCCCCGCCGCCTGGGCTGTGAGGAACACGCCGGTCAGGTTGATGTCGATCACCTTTTTCCACTGTTCCAGCGTCATTTCCTCCGCCGGCACGTTAATGCAGATGCCCGCGTTGCAGAACGCCGCGTCAATGCGGCCAAAGGCGGCCAGCACGGTCTCTATCATGGCGTCTACGTCCTGGGGCGAGGTCACGTCCGCCTTGACGGCGAGGGTTTGCCGGCCGGTGGCCTGGGCAATTTCCCCGGCTGTCTGCTGGGCGGTTTCCCCGTCCATGTCCACAATGGCAACATCGGCCCCGGCCTCTGCCAGCGCCTGGGCAATGCTCTTGCCAATGCCCCTGGCCCCGCCGGTGACAAAGGCTTTCTTTCCGTCCAGTCTGAATTTTTCCAAAATACCCATATCAGACATCCTCCCGCATTCCAATTTCATAAAACAGATTTACAAAATAGATTCTTAGAATCTACCTCTTCATTATAATCAACTCACAGCAAAAAATCAATGCATTTCCCAAGAAGATTTTCGCCGGGCCCCTTCCCGGCCGCAAGGCTTCAGCCGGGGATCTCCACATAGTCGCGCCGCTTTGTGTAGGTGAGGGCCGCGCCCACGGCGGTGCGGTACTCGGCGTATTTGGGAATGAGGAAACGGACGCCGAACATTTTTTCCAGCACGGGGAACACCTCGCCGCACTGGGGCAGCTGGGTCAGGTTGCCGATGAGGACAAAGTCCCGGATGCTGGTGTTCAGGGCGGAAAGAATGGCGCTTTTCCCAATGCACTGAAGCACCATATTCAAAATGCCCAAAGCGGCGTCCTCCTGGGAAACGGCCCCCCGCACCTTGCCGAAGTTGGAGGCGGTGGCGTCCAGGGGGAGCCCTTCCAGGGGGGCGTTGGTAATGTCCTGAATCTGCAGGTCAATGTTGGCCAGGCTGCCCTTTTTGGCCAGCTCAATCACTTCCCAGATGTCTGAGGTTTTCAGCAGCAGGTTCGCCAGGCCCATAATGGTGCCGCCGCCGATCCCAATGCCGCCGATGTGCTGAATTTTGTCCCCCTCCACCTTCACCAGGGAGGTGCCGGTTCCCATGCTTACCACAATGGTGTGGTCAAGGCTGGTGTGGTAGGTGGCGCCCAGGCCGTCTGCCAGGAACTCGTCCGCCTTGGCGGTGGGGATTCCGTACAGGGGCTGGGTGATGTACGCGCTGCCCACGCCGGTAATCATGATTTTTTCAATGGAATCCAGCGGAATCCCGTTGTCGTAGGTATATTTTCCCAAGGCGCCGAAGAGAGAGGCCACCGGGTCGGCGGCCCGGACAAACAGCGGCTTCTGCACACCCTTCTCCCCAATGCCCACAATTTTTGTGGTGCTTCCCCCCACGTCAATGCCAATGACAAATCCCATGGTTTTCTTTCCTCCTCTATGCGTTTCGCTCTGCGGCCCTATATTTCCCGCAGAAAGGCCTCCACGTACTGCAGCGCCGCCCCGGCGGGAATGGGAAACGAGCGGAAACGGCAGGCGCGCAGGTACCCGGCCCCAGTTTCAAAGCTGCTGCGGGCGCTTACGCGGCGGCGCAGGGCCTCTAAATGCCCTTTCGTCAGGTACTCGCCCACATGGCCGCCCAAAATAACGTCGCAGTCGAACAGCATGCGGATGTTGTTCACCGCAATCGCCAGATAATCCAGATATTCCTCCCAAAGGGCGGCCTGTTCCCTGCCGCCTTCCGCCAGCAGGGTGAAAAAATCCTCCAGGCTGCCGCCTGCGCTGCCGGCCAGAAGATGGGCGGCGCAGTAAGCCTCCAGGCAGCCCTGCTGCCCGCAGTAGCAGGGCCTGCCCTGGGGGGAAACGGTGGTGTGCTCAATGCGCCCGGCCCGGTTGTTCATGCCGGCAAAGATACGGTGGTTTTCCACGTAAGCCCCGCCCAGATGATTGCTGAGGGAGAGGTAAAAGGCGCTCTCCACCTCCGGGGAAATCCACAGCTCTGCAAAAGCGGCCGCCGCCGCGTCGTGGCACAGCACACAGGGGAAGGGGATCGCCTGCCCGATGTGCTCCAGCGTTTCCCCGGTAGAGTCCAGTATCTTCCCGTAGGAAATGGACTGGCCGTCCGGCGTTACAAGCCCCTGCACGGCGATTCCCACGCCTAAAATCCGCTCCTCCGGCACAGGAAGCCCGGCGGCAAATTCCGCCGTCAGGCGGCCAAGCTCCTGGTAGTAGGCGTCCTCCCTGGCGTAGCGCAGGCGGAAGCGGCGGCTGTCCAGCACGCGGCCCCGCAGGTTCACCGCCGCCATAGAAACATGGTGCTGGGTCAGCTCAAGCCCTATGGCCAGGCGCGCCTCTTCGGCGCAGCCGATGGCCCTGGCCCGGCGGCCCACCTCAGAGGGCAGGGCGCCCCGATCCTCCAAAAGGCCCAGGTCGCCCAGCTCCTTCAAATTCTGCGACACAGTGGGCAGGCTCATCTGCAGTTCAAGAGAAATTGCCTGCTTGGGCAGCGGGCCTTTTTCGTAGAGCAGGCGGTAAATCCTGCTGCGGTTCACCTTTTTGATCTCTACCCGGCCCAGATTACGTTCCGGCACCCTGCCACCTCCCCTGGCGCTCGCCGCGCCCTGCTGTTTGGAATAAGCTTATCATAATCGTTTCCCACCGCTTTTTCAATCGTTTTCCCCTGGAAAAAGCGAAAAAATTCATTTTTTCAAAAAAAGTCCTTGACTTTTCTGAAAAGAGATGGTATAGTAATCAAGCACTCAAAAGTGAGCGCAAAAATGCTGGTGTAGCTCAGTTGGTAGAGCAGCTGATTTGTAATCAGCAGGTCAGGGGTTCAAGTCCGTTCACCAGCTCCAAAAGAGCTGTGAAGGATTCCCGCACACAGCTTCATACGGAGGAGTTCCCGAGTGGTCAAAGGGGACAGACTGTAAATCTGCTGCTTCGGCTTCGGTGGTTCGAATCCACCCTCCTCCACCAGACTGAGTCTGGACGCAATTCGCGTTCAGACTCTTTTTTCTTTGTCCAGGCAAGGCGCTCGCGTTGGAAGCGGCGTTGAAATGCTCGCCCCTTCCAATGTCAGAAGAAGTCTATTTTTAGAGAAATAGCCTTCAGTCTGTTGAAAAACCAGCAGGTAAATAGCAATATGCACAAATATGGAAGTCTTATGCGGCGCGATGCGCTGCATCGGGAGGACTCCCGGCGAGGGTTCCCCCACCGTAAAACGTCCCACCGGGACGTTTTACGCCCCTCCTGCGCTCTTTTTGAGAAAATTTCGTCCTCTGCGGAGGACGACAAGGGCTTTTGCCCACTTGACCCCACCGCTTTTTGAAAAAGGCGGGCGAAAACTTTTTGTGCATGATTTTCTGTGAATTGACTTTTTCTACACGCTGGGCAGGGGGCTGGAATCCATTCGGATTCCAGCCCCCTGCTTTTTGTTCTTGTTCA
>DVMK01000210.1 GCA_018715025.1 Candidatus Caccousia avistercoris | reverse complement strand
GGGGAAAGGTGACTGCCCGCCGCAGGTGTGGTATAATAGCCGAAGAAAGGCTGCAGTGTGGCGCGGCTTTGCCGCGCCACGCGTCGAAGCATTCTTTTGCGGGGTAGCGTCCCCGCAAAAGAACCCTTCGCGCAGCACTGCTTTTCCCGTGGTGAAACACGCAGCGCGCGAAGTCCTCATCGCAGGCCTCGCGGAGCAGCTGAGAAGCTGTGCAGCACCGTGGCGAAAACAGGCGGGCAGTGTGGCGCGGCTTTGCCGCGCCACGCGTCGAAGCATTCTTTTGCGGGGTAGCGTCCCCGCAAAAGAACCCTTCGCGCAGCACTGCTTTTCCCGGGGTGAAACACACAGTACGTGATTTGCCCGCCGGAGGCGCGCAGAAGTCCTCTCCGCAGGCCTCGCGGAGCAGCTAAGAAAATGTATAGCACCGTGGCGAAACCGCGGGCGCGGCGCCAGCGTGCCGCACCACGCCCAAGGCCGCGGGACGCGGCCAGTGCGCGAAGTCCCCACCGGAGGTGCGCGAAGTCCCCACCGGAGGTGGGGGGATTTTTGAGAAGGGAGCAAGAAAGCGTGGAATTTTCTGTAGAGCAAATCGCCGGCCTGGCCCAGCTGAGCCTTTCCCCGGAAGAGGCGGAAGGCCTGGCCCGGGACTTTGCCGGAATCCTGCAGTTCGCCGCCCAGATGAAGGAGCCGGAGCCGGTGCAGAGGACGGCCGTTGCCCCATCGCCGCTGCGGGAGGATTCCCCCGCCCCCTCCCTTCCACGGGAGGAGCTTCTGCAAAACGCGCCTCAGACGCGGGACGGCTTTTTCGTCCTGCCCAGAGCGGTGGGAGGGCGGGACGATGCATGAGCTTGCCGCTTTGGGGGTCGTTGGCCTTTCTCGGGCCCTGAAAACCCGCGCCGTTTCCGCCCGGGAGGCGGCCCTCGCCTGCCTGCGGGAGGTGGAACGGCGGGAACCGGGCCTTCACGCCTTCCTCACCGTAACAGAGGAGGAGGCCCTGGCCCAGGCGGACTGGGTGGACGCTAGGCGGGCCGCCGGGGAACCGCTTTCGCCGCTGGCCGGAATCCCATTTGGATTAAAGGACAATATTTGTACAAGGGGAATTCGCACCACCTGCGCCTCCCACATGCTGGAAAGCTTTGTCCCCCCGTACAGCGCGGCGGCGGCCGAACGGCTTTCCCAGTCCGTCCTGCTGGGGAAGCTGAATATGGACGAGTTCGGCATGGGGAACAGCACCCAGTGCTCTGCCTTCGGCGGCACGGCCAACCCCTGGGACGAAGCCAGGGTGCCGGGGGGAAGCTCCGGCGGGGCGGCCGCCGCCGTGGCCGCCGGTGAGGTGCTGTTCGCCCTGGGCAGCGACACCGGCGGTTCCGTGCGCCAGCCGGCCGCCTTCTGCGGCGTGACGGGCCTGAAGCCCACCTACGGAAGGGTGTCCCGGTACGGGCTGGTGGCCTTCGCCTCCTCCCTGGATCAGATCGGCCCCCTGGCCCGGGACGTGCGGGGATGCGCGGCGGTGTACCAGGAGATTGCCGGGCGCGACCCGCGGGACGCCACCTCCTCCCCCGCGCCGGTGGAGGATTGTTTGCAGGACCTGGAAAAGGGAGCGGCCGGGCTGCGGGCCGCTCTGCCCCGGGAGGCGCTGGAGCTGGCCGGGCCCGATGCCCGCCGGTGTACGCTGGAGGCGGCCCGGGCGCTGGAACAGCTGGGCGCCCGGGTGGAGGAAATCTCCCTTCCCTTCTGGAAGGACATGCTTCCCGCTTATTACGTGCTTTCCAGCGCAGAGGCTTCTTCCAACCTGGCCCGGTACGACGGGGTGCGCTATGGACGGCGCGCCCAGGGGGCCGGCAGCTGGCAGGAGCTGATGCGGCGCAGCCGGAGCGAGGGCTTCGGCCGCGAGGTAAAGCGGCGGATCCTGTTGGGCACCTTCGTCCTCACCAAGGAACGGTTCGAGGCCTACTATGCCAGAGCGCAGCGCGTCAGGCAGGCCGCGGCCGCCGGCCTGGCCGGGGCGCTGGGGCGCTGCGGCCTGCTGCTGACCCCCACCTCGCCAGAGGGCCCCTGGCAGCGGGGAAGAAGCCTTCCCCCGGCCAGCGCCTACCAGGCGGATCTGTTCACCGTCCCGGCCAGCATGGCCGGGCTGCCCGCCCTTTCACTCCCCTTCGGGACAGACGGGGAGGGCCTGCCGGTGGGGGTGCAGCTCATAGGCCGGGCGTTTGAGGAAAAGCTCCTTCTGCAGGCGGCGTTCGCCCTGGAGGAAGCGGGGAAGGGGGCGGGACTGTGAATTCCCTGCTGGAAAAATATGAGGTGGTCATCGGCCTGGAAACCCACATTGAATTGAAAACAGAGACAAAAATCTTCTGCTCCTGCTCCACCGCTTACGGGGCGGCGCCCAATACCCAGTGCTGCCCGGTGTGCACCGGCATGCCGGGGGCCCTTCCGGTGCTGAACCGGAAGGCGGTGGAATATGCCGTCAAGGCGGGAATGCTGCTCCACTGCCAGACGGCGCTTGTTTCTCAGATGGATCGGAAAAACTATTTTTATCCGGATTTGCCCAAGGCCTACCAGATCTCCCAGTACGGCCTGCCTTTGTGCCGGGACGGCTGGGTGGAGATCGAGACGGAGACGGGGAAAAAGCGGATCCGCGTCCAGCGGGTTCACCTGGAGGAGGACGCGGGCAAGCTGCTGCACCGGGAGGGGGAAACGCTGGTGGACTGCAACCGGTGCGGCGTCCCCCTGATTGAGATTGTCACAGAGCCGGATTTCCGCTCCGGACAGGAGGCGGCCGCTTACCTGCAGAAGCTGCGGGAGATGATCCGCTTTGCGGGTCTTTCCGACTGTAAAATGAACGAGGGCTCCCTCCGGTGCGACGTGAACCTTTCCGTGCGGAAAAAGGGGGAGGCCCGGCTGGGCGTGCGCACCGAACTGAAAAACCTGAACAGCTTCCAGTTTGTGGCGAAGGCCGCCCGGTACGAGGCCCGGCGGCAGATGGAGCTGCTGGAGCAGGGCGGGGCCGTGGTGCAGGAAACGCGGCGCTTTGACGAAGCCAGCGGGAAAACCCTGCCCATGCGGCGGAAGGAAACCCTGGCGGACTACCGCTTTTTTCCGGAGCCGGATCTGCCCCCTGTGCTGGTTTCCCAGGAGGAATGGGAGCGATGGCGGCGGGAGCTTCCGGAGACGGCGGAGGAGCGCCGGGCCCGCTATGGCCGGGAGTATGGCCTTCCCCCGGAAAGCGCCGCCGCCCTTACCGCCGCCCCGGAGCTGGCCGCCTGGTTTGAGCAGGCGGCTGCCGGAACCCGCTTCCCCCGCCTGGCCGCCAACCTGGCGGCCGGGGAGGTGCTGCGCCTTCTCCCCAGCCCGGAGGAGTCCGTCCCCTTTTCCCCCGATCGCCTGGCCGTCCTGGCGGATCTGCTGGGGGAGGGCGCCGTCAACAGCAGCACGGCCAAAGCGCTGGTGGGCATGCTGTGGCGGCAGGATCAGGACCCCCGGGCTTTGGTGGAAGAGCTGGGCCTGGGCCAGCTGCGCGACCGGGAAAGCCTTCTGCCCCTGGCCAGGCAGGCGCTGCGGGAGCAGCCCAAGGCCGCGTCAGATTACCGGGCGGGGAAGAAGGCAGCCCTGCAGGCGCTGGCCGGGCAGCTTATGCGCAAGACCCGGGGCCGCGCCGACCCGGCTCTGGCCAAGGCGCTTCTGCAGGAGCTTCTGGATTCCCCGGAGGAGGAAGAAGCATAGAAAGAGCCCCCGGCGCCGGGGGCTTTGGCTTTTACTGAGCGATGGCCTCTTTTACGGCCTTCACATATTCGCCGATCTGCCGGGGAGCATCCTTCCCGTATTTTTCCAAAAGCGTTACGGCGGCAGAGGCCGCAATGACCCCGCCGGCAAGCCGGGCAATTTTCCCCGCCTGCTCCGGGTCGGAGAGGTGAGAGCACACGGCGCAGGGGATGGGGCTGTTCTGCCGGATGGTTTCCACCATGGAGGCCAGCCCGGCGAAAAAGGCGTCCCCCGCTTCCTCTGTCTCCGGGCCGGGGACGATGTACAGGAACCCTTCCGCCCCGGCCGCAATTCTGGCCAGCCGCTTTTCCGGGGCGGGCGCCGCCAGAGAAACCAGATCCACCCCGTGGCTGCGGCAGAAGGGCAGGAAATCCTCTTTTTCCTCCAGGGGCACGTCGGGCAGGATAAGCCCGTCCACCTCCGCCTCCTCACACTGGGAAAGGAACCGTTCCGCCCCGTACGAGAACACCACGTTGGCGTAGGTCATGAACGCCAGGGGGATTTTTACGCCGCGGCGAAGCTCCTTCACAAAGGAGAAAATCTTGTCGGTGGTTACGCCGCCGCCCAGCGCCCGCATGTTCGAGGCCTGGATGACGGGCCCCTCCGCGGTGGGGTCGGAAAAGGGAATCCCCAGAATAATCAAATCGGCCCCGTTTTCCGCGGCCGCACGCACAGCGGCGGCGGTGGTTTCCAAATCCGGGTCGCCGCAGGTGAGAAAAACAGCCAGGGCCTTCCCCTGTTCAAAGGCGCTTTTGATCTTACTCATGGAGATCCTCCCCTCTGTAGCGGGCAATGGCGGCGCAGTCCTTGTCGCCTCTGCCGGATATGGTGATGACCAGAATCTGGTCCTTCCCCATGGCGGGGGCCAGCTTCCTGGCGTATGCTACGGCATGCGCCGATTCAATGGCAGGGATGATGCCCTCGGTTCTGGCCAGGTACTCGAAGGCGGACACCGCCTCCTCGTCAGTTACGGGAACATATTCGGCCCTTCCGGTGTCGTGCAGGTAAGCGTGCTCGGGGCCTATGCCCGGGTAGTCAAGCCCGGCGGAAATGGAGTACACCGGGGCGATTTGTCCGTACTCGTCCTGGCAGAAATAAGACTTCATCCCGTGGAAAATGCCAAGCCTTCCGGTAGAGATGGTAGCCGCCGTTTCAAAGGTTTCCACGCCCCGGCCGGCCGCCTCGCAGCCGATGAGCCTGACGCTCTGGTCCTCAATAAAATGGTAAAAGCTTCCAATGGCGTTGGAGCCGCCGCCCACGCAGGCCAGCACCGCGTCGGGCAGCCTGCCCTCCTTTTCCAGCAGCTGTTCCTTGATTTCCTTTGAAATCACCGCCTGGAAGTCCCGCACAATGGTGGGGAAGGGGTGGGGGCCCATCACCGACCCCACGCAGTAATGGGTGTCATGGATGCGGGAGGCCCATTCCCGCATGGCCTCAGAGACCGCGTCCTTCAGGGTGGCCGTGCCCGTTTTCACCGGCACAACCTGGGCGCCCAGCAGGCGCATGCGGTACACGTTCAGCGCCTGGCGTACGGTGTCCTCCTCACCCATATAGACCACGCACTCCATGTCCATCAGGGCGGCGGCTGTGGCGGCCGCCACTCCGTGCTGGCCGGCCCCCGTTTCCGCAATGAGGCGGGTTTTCCCCATTCGTTTGGCCAGAAGCGCCTGCCCCAGCACGTTGTTGATCTTGTGCGCGCCGGTGTGGTTCAAATCCTCCCGCTTCAGGTAGATTTTCGCCCCGCCCAGGTCCCTTGTCATTTTTTCCGCGTAATACAGCCGGGACGGCCTGCCGGCGTATTCGTTCAGCAGGGTGGTAAGCTCCCGGTTAAATTCAGGGTCGTCTTTATAGCGTTGGTACGCCTCCTCCAGTTCAATGACCGCGTTCATAAGCGTTTCGGGAATATACTGGCCGCCGTGAACGCCGAAGCGTCCGTTTGGGTTTGTCATGCTGGTTCCTTCCTTTCTGGCAGCGGCAATGAATTCCGCTCTTTTTTATCCTGTCCCCGCGCCGCCCGGCTCTTGTGCGGCATAAAAGAAAACGCTTTCCTGCGGGCGCTGCCCAGGAAAGCGTTTCAAAACAAAAACGTCCTTGACAGAACCCATCTGATCTGTCAAGGACGAATAATATACATTATCCGCGGTGCCACCTTGCATTCACGGTATGACCCGTGCCCTTGGCGGGATACCTGCATATCCCCGGCAACTGACGTATGCCAGCACGTTGCAGAATACTCTGTGGAAGCCACATTTCCCTGCACCCTCCGCGGCCCATTTGACAACCCGTTTCTTACCTGACTCTCAGCGCCGCAGGCTCTCTGTCAAGGCGTTGCTGCCGTTACTTCCGCTTCAACGGTTTATTTTATAAAACTGTACCTTTAGTATAGCACCGCCCGCGCATGCCTGTCAAGAGGCGCAGGGCGGAATTTTTGAGAACGGCCGGGGAAAGCCTTAATCCGCCAGCTTAATGTCCAGGTACGCCTTCACCAGGGCCACGCATTTGTCCCAGCCAGAGCTGTTGTTCCAGCCGAAGTCGCTGCTGTTCAGGCACAGGTCGTAGTTGTCGGCGTCCTTCCAGTTGCGGCCGGTGAAGTACTGGTAGTAGTCGGCGCGCCGCTTGTCTGTTTTGCGGATGAGCTTCTTCACTTCCTCCTCGCTGAGGGTGGGGTGTACCTCCTGGGCGCTGGCCACGCAGTATTCAAAGGGGGCGTGAACGTAAATCCGCAGAACATTGTCCATATCCTTCAGAATATAATCCGCGCAGCGCCCAATGATGACGCAGGACTCCTTTTCCGCCAGTTCCTGAATCACCTTGGCCTGGAAATTGAACAGGTTGATGTTGGAGACAAAGTCGTCGCTGTCCGGCGGAATGAGCTCGCCCTTGTAGGCGCCGCGGGCCGTGCGGAACAGCAGGGTGTTTTTCAGCTTTTCGTCCGCGTTGGCGAACAGCGCCTCGTTGATGCCGCTTTTTTCTGAGGCCAGGCGCAGGATTTCCCTGCTGTAGTAGGGGATGCCAAGCTCGTTGGCCAGAAGCTTTCCGATGCTTTTGCCGCCGCTGCCGTATTCGCGGGCAATTGTGATCACATATTTCTTCATGACGCCACCATGCCTTTCCGTTTCTGTGGGGAAGATCCTTCCCCTTCCAGTATAAAAGGGGAAGAGGGCAAGGTCAACTGAAATTTGCAAAAAAGTTGCCGCCGGCAGGGCAAAAGGCCCCTTTTGGGGCGGAGGACGGGCCGCTTTTGGGGCGGAGGACGAGCCGCTCCGCTTGCCTTTTCCCAACCAGTGTGATAATCTGTAAACGAAACGATGCCGCCTGCGGGCAAGAGGCGGCCGGGAAACGGGAAAGGAGCCTTGCATGATGGATTTGACACAGCTGATGCACGCCGCGGAGGAGATTCTTCGGGAGGACGGGGAACGGATTCTGGCCATGAAGGGGCCGGAGGTATTTACCAAGGAGGGCCATGCCAACTTTGTCACCAGTGCCGACCTGGAATCCCAGCGCTTTCTGGTGGAGCGGCTGACCCCCCTGCTGCCCGGGGCCAATTTCTTTGCGGAGGAGAAGGAGGACAACGCCCTGGCCCCCGGCTTCAACTGGCTGATAGACCCCATTGACGGCACTACGAATTTTATGCGGGGGTACCGGCATTCTGCCATTTCGGTGGGCCTGGTGCAGGACGGCCGCGGCGTAATGGGCCTGGTGTACAACCCCTATTCCGGCGAGCTGTTCTCCGCTCTGCGGGGGGCGGGGGCCTGGTGCAGCGGCGTGCCCATCCATGCCGCCCAGGTGCCGCCGGAAGAATCCCTGGTGGTGTTCGGCACCGCCCCCTATTACCGGGAACTGGTGGACGGCACCATGTCGGTAATCCGCAGCCTGTACTTCTCCTGCGGGGATCTGCGGCGCAGCGGCTCCGCCGCCCTGGACCTGTGCTACGTGGCCGCCGGCAGGGCAGACGGCTTCTTTGAAGCCCGTCTTTCCCCCTGGGACTACGCGGCGGCCTTGGTGGTGGTGGAGGAAGCGGGGGGCCTTATCTCTTCCCTGCCGCCTCTCGCCCTGGATTTTCAGAGCAAGGCCCCGGTGATCGCCGGTTCCCCCGCCGTGTACGGCACGGTGCTGGCTGCCGCCCAGGCGGCGGAGGGCCTGCTGTGAGGAACACCACCCTCTGCTACCTGGAGCGGGGGGACGAGTACCTGATGCTGCACCGCGTTAAGAAGGAGCAGGACGAAAACCAGGGAAAATGGATTGGCGTGGGCGGCCACCTGGAAGAGGGGGAAAGCCCGGAGGAATGCCTGCTGCGGGAGGTGTGGGAGGAAACCGGCTACCGGCTTACCTCTTTCCGGTTCCGGGGCCTGGTCACCTTCGTGTCGGACGAATGGGGCACCGAGTACATGTTCCTGTACACGGCAGACGGCTTCATCGGGACCCCGGTTCCCTGCCGGGAGGGGGAGCTGGCCTGGGTACGGAAGGAGGAGGTGCCCCGCCTGCCCATTTGGGAGGGGGACCGGATCTTCCTGCGCCTTCTGGCGGAGGAGCATCCCTTTTTCTCGCTGAAGCTGGCGTACCAGGGCGGCCGCCTGACGGAAGCCGCCCTGGACGGCGCGCCTCTTCCGCTGGGAGAATAGAAGGCGGAATATATATTATATTTTATCCTCCTGCGCACCAGCCCCCTTGCCGCCGGTGCGCAGGAAAATTTCAGGCAGGCTGTCTGGGGCGCAAGCCCGTTTTGGCAGCCTGCCTGTTTTTTACGGCTTCGCCGCTGATTCGCTTCGGATCGATGCCGCCCCGGTAAAATTCCGTGCCCACACGCCCACATAGGTGCTGCCGCCGTTCACGTTAATCACCACGTTACGGTTCCCGCTGCCCGTGAGAAGGGAAACCGGGCCGTCAGAGCCGGAGCACAGAAAGACGGTGGCAAAGGACAGAAGGTTGCCTAAGGCTTCCTCCTGGAGGGAACTGGCACGCCGCGCAGCAGTGTGACTGCCCCAGGCGGGCGCCTGGGCAGAAGGAAAAAAAGCCTGCGGCCGTGAAATGATGACCGCGGGCTGAAAAACGCGGGCAAAAAAGCAACGCGCTCCACAAACGTGAAGTGCGTTGCTTGGCAGCGGCAGTTCACCGCTGGACTATGCTGACAAAACAGATCCCCGCTGAAAACGCGGGAGAAAAGGCAAAAGAAAAAGCTGAGCCCGGAACGCGAAATGCGCCCGGGCTCAGCCTGGTGCCGCTGACCGGGATCGAACCGGTATGGTGTTGCCACCGAGGGATTTTAAGTCCCTTGCGTCTGCCAATTCCGCCACAGCGGCGCGTAAACCGGCTTTTTTATTGTACCATACCCGGCCTCTAAAAGCAATCCCTTTCTTTGCGGCCGGCGCAGGGCTCGGCGGCAAAAGCTACACAGCCTTTTTCACGGGAATCCATACCTCGTACCGGGTGTGCCGGGGATCCGGCTGAAAGTACACCTCCACATCCGGCCCTTCCGCAAACTCATAGCCAGAGGCGGGAAGCCATTCTGTCACAATGCGCCGCTCCAGCTCCTGAATGGATTTCCCTGTTCCGGCACCGGGGAACACAGCCCACGTGCCGCCGGGAACGGTATATTCCTCCCAGGAACCGTCCGCGCGGGCGGAAGAGGCAACCGCTATGTAATAGCGCCATTGCTCCCCGTCGCCGCAGGCGCTTACCCCCAAAACTCCCTTTGGCTGGCCGTCCATCAGCGGAAGCATGGCCGCAATCATACCGCTGGCGGCGGCTTCCTGCCACATCTGCGGCACCTCTAAAAAGTTTTGCTCAATCTCTCTGTGCAGGGGATAGGATTTCCCCAGAATGCGGAAGGCTTCCTTGGTTTCTATGCGGTAATTCAATTCTTCTGCCCCCTTCAAGGAGAATTGGAAAACGAGGGGCGGAAAGGATTTCACGCATACCCCCTGGTTTTTTACGGCGGAGGGGGCGACCCCGTGGACGCTCTGGAAAGCCCTGTTGAACGCCGTGGGGGAGGAATAGCCGTATTTCAGGCCCACGTCGATGATTTTCTCCCGTCCGCCCTGCAGGTCAACGGCGGCCAGCGACATCCGCCTGCGCCGTATGTATTCCGAAAGGGGGACGCCCGCCAGGTACGAAAACATCCTCTGAAAATGATAGGAGGAGCAGCACGCCGCCTGCGCAAGCTCCTTATAGTCGATCTCTTCGGAAATGTGTTCCTCAATATAGCGGATTGCCTGGTTGAAGCGCTCGGTCCATTCCATTGTTCCCGTCTCCTTTTCCATTTTGATCATACTCTTTTTCGTTTCCCCGCGCCTCTCTTTTTCTGCACAAAAAAGAGAGCGCAAAAGCAAAGTTAGTTTTGGCGAACTTTTTTGGAGCTTCGCTTTCCTTTTCCCCTGAGATTTGATATAATAAGAAAACACCCCGCAGAGCGGGGCGCCAATTTCGGGAGGGAATCGGATTTGGAAATCAACGAATCGGTAGAAAACTACCTGGAAGCCATATTGATGCTGAAAGAGAAAAACGGGATGGTGCGCTCTATTGACGTGGTGCGCCTGCTGAATTTTTCCAAGCCCAGCATCAGCCGCGCCATGAGCCGGCTGCGGGAAAACGGATACATTACCATGGATGGGGAGGGCTGGCTGGAGCTGACGGAAAAGGGCTATGAAATCGCGGCCCGCATCTATGAGCGCCACCAGCTGTTTACCCAGTGGCTGGTGGCCCTGGGGGTAAGCCCGGAAACCGCCCGGGAGGACTCCTGCCGCATTGAGCACGACATCAGCGAGGAATCCTTTGAAAAAATCAAGGCCCACATCGAAAAGTACAGGCAAGACCAGTGAGGCTCCGGCCTGCGCCCAGTGCGGTTTTCCCGCCTGGGCGCTTTTTTACGCCGGGCGCGCTGCCGGGGGCATTCCAGGCTGGCGGAAGGCCCCTTTTTTGTCAGTCAGCACCTGGTACCCGTCCTCCAGCACCGCCCGGGTGCCGCTGTCCAGAGGAAGGGCCGCCCAGGAGGGTTCCACAATCCCGAATTCCACCTCCAGCCCGTTCTGGTACCATACCCGAACAGAGGTGCAGGCCCCGTAATATTCCGTGCGCTTTTGGGTGATGGTGCCGAAGCGGCCGGCAAATTCCGGGTTTTCCACCATATTTTCCTTTTCTGTGGAAAGAATAACCAAATCCACGTCGGAATCCGCCCGGCTTGTCCCCCTGGCATGGGAGCCAACCAGGATCACGCCTTCCACCGGGGCCGCCTGCTCCGCCCAGGCCCGCAGCTCTTGCAGGAAGGGTTCCAGCGGGGCGGGCTGTTTCTCCCCGCGCCCGGCCCGGTTCCGGTACAGCAGGACCAGGCTCACCAGAAAAAGCAGGTACTGGGCGGCGGGCAGGGCAATCCACACGCCCTGCAGCCCCAGAAGGGGCGAAAGCAGCGACAGAAGCGCCAGCAGCAGCACCGGCTCGCCGTACACCATCAGGTAGCCGGGCACATGCCGGTGGGTGGAGTAAAAATAAGAGGTGGTCACGCGGCAGAAGGAAAGGGCCAGCGAGCCGAAGGCGAAGAAGGGCAGCAGCGAGGAAGCCATGGCCCCTGTCTCTGGCGAAGAGCCGAACATAACCGGAATGGCGTCCCTGGTCAGCGTTACCACCCCCAAAAACACCAGCCCGGTGAGGAAGGCGAAGCCGTAGGCCATGTTCCGCACCCGGCAGGCCATGCCCTCCTGGTTCTGGCCCAGGTACCGGCTCATAAGGGGCTGGCTGCCGTCGCCCACCCCCTGCAGAAGAAGCTGGATGATGCAGATAATGTAGGAGACCACCGCATAGGCGGCCACCGCCGTTTCCCCGCCGTACACCGAGGCGAACTTGTTCATGAGCAGAATGA
>DVMK01000015.1 GCA_018715025.1 Candidatus Caccousia avistercoris | reverse complement strand
CCATGGTTCATTTCTCCTTCCTCCCGCGGGCCGGGCCCGGGGAACGCATAACGTTTTCTGTTTCCATTATAATCCACAGGCAGAGAGTTGTCAATGAGAGTCATTCCTGTTTTTTGGAACACCCAATATTTTTCCCGGCGGGCCGCCGGGGAATACTACTTGGCCGCGGGATGGAATATATTGTAAAAAGCGGATTTCAGAAAATGGAGGTTGATAAGATTGGAATGGCAGAGCATCCCGCCGGAGGAATGTGTAAAGCGGCTTGGGTCTGACGGCGGCCGCGGGCTGGAACCGCAGGAGGCGGCGCGCCGCCTGCGGCAGTACGGCCGCAACGAGCTGGCCCGGCCAAAGAAAAAGGGGATCCTGCGGCGCTTTTTGGCGCAGTTTTCCGATTTTATGGTGCTCATTCTGCTGGCTGCGGCGGCGGTTTCCTTTGTGACCTCGTACCTGCAGCACAGCCGGGACTATGTGGATTCCATCATCATCCTGGCGATTGTGGTGGTGAACGCCGTCACCGGCATGGTGCAGGAAAGCCGGGCGGAAAAGGCCATTGAGGCCCTGAAAAAGCTCAGCAGCCCCAAGGCGCGGGTGCTGCGGGGCGGCAGGGAGCAGCTGGTGGACGCAGCCCTGCTGGTGCCGGGGGACATTGTGCGCCTGCGCGCCGGCGACCTGGCCCCCGCCGACCTTCGCCTGCTGCAGGCCAACGGCCTGAAGGCGGGGGAAAGCGCCCTCACCGGCGAAAGCCTGCCGGTGGGGAAGGAGGCCGCCGCCCTGTACCCGGCCGGCACCCCTCTGGGCGACCGGAAAAATATGGTGTTTTCCTCCAGCTCCATCGCTGCGGGGAATGGGACGGGCGTGGTGGTGGCCACCGGCATGGAAACCCAGGTGGGGCGCATTGCCCACATGCTGGCCAGCCAGGAAGCCCCCCAGACGCCCCTGCAGAAGCGGCTGGCCCAGACGGGCCGCTGGCTGGGGGCGGCCGCCCTGCTCATCTGCCTGGTGATTTTCCTCATGGGCCTGCTGCAGAGCATCCCGCCCCTGGAAATGTTCCTCATTTCCATCAGCCTGGCGGTGGCCGCCATCCCGGAGGGGCTGCCCGCGGTGGTCACCATTGTGCTGGCGGCCGGGGTGCGGCGCATGGCGGCCAAGCGGAGCATTGTGCGCCACATGCCTGCGGTGGAAACCCTGGGCAGCGCCAGCGTCATCTGCTCTGACAAGACGGGCACCCTCACCCAGAACCGGATGACGGTGACGGAGCTGCGGGGCCCCTACGGGCCGGTGGGCCTTCATTCGGAGGAGGGGAGGCGCCTGCTGTCGCTGGCCGCCCTGTGCAACAACAGCACAGAGTCCGGCGGCCGGTTCCTGGGCGAGCCCACCGAGACGGCCCTGGCCGCCGCCTGCCCGGAGCGGAAAAGCGAGCTGGAGGCCAAATACCCCCGGGTGCGGGAGATCCCCTTCTCCTCCAGCCGGAAAATGATGACCACCGTGCACAGAAGGCCGGGGGGCGGCTGGCGGATCATCTCCAAGGGCGCGCCGGATGTGCTGGCCGCCCACTGCGCCGGCCCCACCGCCGCCCTGCTGCGGGGCAACGAGGCCATGGCCCGGCGGGCGCTGCGGGTCATCGGCGTGGCCTGCCGGGACACGGACTCGCTCCCCGACGGGGAGGCGGGGCTGGAGCAGGGCCTTACCTTCTGCGGCCTGGTGGGCATGATTGACCCGCCCCGCCCCGGCGTGAAGGAAGCGGTGGCCCAGTGCCGCCAGGCGGGCATACGCCCGGTGATGATCACCGGCGACCACGCCGCCACCGCCGCCGCCATCGCCCGGGACATCGGCATCCTCACCCCGGGGGACGAGGTCCTCACCGGCCGCGAGCTGGACGCCCTCTCTCAGCAGGAGCTGGAACAGAGGGCGGGCCGCTGCGCCGTGTTTGCCCGCGTCTCGCCGGAGCACAAGGTGCGCATTGTAAAGGCGTTTCAGAAGAACGGCCATGTGGTGGCCATGACGGGGGACGGCGTAAACGACGCCCCCGCCCTGAAGGCGGCCGACATTGGCTGCGCCATGGGGCAGAGCGGCACCGAGGTGGCCAAAAGCGCGGCGGACATGGTGCTGGCCGACGACAATTTCACCACCATTGTGGCCGCCGTGCGGGAGGGCCGGGGCATTTACGCCAACATCAGGAAAACGGTCCACTTCCTGCTCTCCTGCAATATTGGGGAGATCCTCACCGTCTTTGTAGGGTTTCTGCTGCGCCTGCCCACGCCCCTGCTGGCCATTCAGCTTCTGTGGGTCAACCTGGTCACCGATTCCCTGCCCGCCCTGGCCCTGGGGGTGGAGCCCATTGACGGCAGCGTGATGACAAAAAAGCCGGCCAAGCCGAAAGAGAGCCTGTTTTCAGGCGGCATGGCCTATAACATTTTGGTGGAGGGGTGCCTCATCGGCGCGCTGTCGCTGGCGGCCTACACCATAGGGCGCGCCTTTTTCGACCCGGATCCCGCCTCTCCGCTGGTGGGCCGCACCATGGCCTTTGCGGTGCTGAGCCTGGCCCAGGTGGCCCACACCTTCAACATGCGCAGCGAGGGCTCCATTTTCTGCGGCAGGCACAAGGGCAGCCGGCTGCTGCCCGCCGCCCTTGCCTGCGCGGCGCTGCAGTGCGCCGTCATCCTGTTTCCTCCCCTTTCCGGCCTGTTCAAGACCGTCCCCCTCAGCGGCGCCCAGTGGGGCGTGGTGGCCCTGCTGGCCCTGACCCCCATTGCCGTGGTAGAGCTGGAAAAGCTGCTGGCCCGCCTGTTTGGGAGGAGGAAAAAGGCGTAGCCCTTTTACACCGGATCTTCCCCGCCGGGCTCCTCCGGCCTGCTTTCTCTGGAGCGCCGGGCGTATTCCGCCGGGGTCATGGCGGTGAACCGGCGGAATACGGTGGCGAAGTAATTGGGGGTGGAAAAGCCCAGCCGCTGCGACACGCTGGTGATGGACTCCCCCTGCCGCAGGCAGGCTTTGGCCTGCTGGATTTTCAGCCGGTTCACGTAGCTGCGGGGCGTCACGCCGGTTTCCTCCCGAAAACGCGCCTTGAACCGGGAGAGGGAAAGCCCGGCCTGGGCCGCCAGCTCTTCCAGGGAAAGCGGTTCCTCCAGACGGGCGGCGGCGTAGGCGGCCGCCCGCTCCATTTCCGGCGACAGGGGCGGCGCGGCGCCGTCCTTTTCCAGCCAGGCGTACAGGGCCGCCGCCAGAAGAAGCGCCGCCTGGGCCCGCCCCTCCCCGCCGGCCCGGCACATGTGGGCGAAGCTGCTGCGGATGAGTCCGGCCGCCTCTGCCGGGAAGGGCCGCACCCTCTGCTTCAGGCGGCCCAGCTTCTCCAGAAGAGGGGCCGCCGCCTGGGGCGCCAGGCACAGGAACCCCTCCTGCCGCAGATCCAGCTGAATCCAGTGGTACTCTGCGGTTTCCTGGGGGGTTCCGCCGGTGCTGTGGGGCTCGTCCGGCTGGGAAATGAAGGCCTCGCCGCCCTTGATTTCGTAGCTCTGCCCGCCCACCCGGAACTGCTGGACGCCCCGGTGCAGGAACACAATTTCCATCAGCCCGGGGTGGGTGTGGGCGACCATGGGGGAACCAGCCCGGTTCAGCGTGTGGCGTCCAAACAGGGCCAGCCCGGGAATCCCTGTATTCCCCTCAAAAGAAATCCGTTCCTGTTCCAAACTGCTCCCTCCCTATCATTTTGTATTGCGTTTGAAATGGAATGCAATATTTTTTTATAGATAGTATACTGGATCTATCTTAAAATGAAAAGAGGAGGATTCACCATGACATCCAGAGAGCTCGTGAACCGCACGCTGGAATTCCGCAACCGGGACGGCCGTGTTCCCCGCCAGCTGTGGACGCTGCCCTGGGCGGAAATTCACCACCCGGAAAAATTGGAAAAGCTGTGCCGGGACTTCGAGTGGGATATTGTGGAGCCGCCGGTCACGTACCGGGAGGCCCCGGCCGTCCAGGGCGACCCCCATGTGCCGGGCGAATACACCGACGAGTGGGGCTGCCTGTTCCAGAACCTGCAGCGGGGCGTTATCGGCGAGGTGAAGCAGCCCCTGGTGACAGGCCCCGACTGGGAGGACGTGGGGAACGTGCACATTCCGGAGGAATGGCTCACCTTTGACCGGGACGCGGTCAACCGGTTCTGCAGCGGCACCAGCAAATTTGTGCTGGCAGGCGCCTGCCCGCGCCCCTTTGAGCGGCTTCAGTTTATCCGGGGCACGGCCAGCCTTTACATGGACCTGGTGGACATGCCGCCGCGCATGCGGGAATTCATCAAGCGGATGCACGACTTTTACTGCCGCCTCATTACGGCCTGGGCCAAAACCGATGTGGACGCCATTCGGTTTATGGACGACTGGGGCGCCCAGAACAGCCTGCTCATCAGCCCGCAGATGTGGGAGGAAATCTTCCGCCCCCTGTACGCGGAGTACATTTCCATTGCCAAAAGCTACGGCAAAAAAACCTTCATGCATTCAGACGGGTATACCCTGCCCATCCTGCCGTCGCTCATTGCCTGCGGGCTGGACGCCGTCAACGCGCAGATTTTCTGCATAGGCGTGGAAAATCTGGCGCCCTTGAAGGGGAAAATCACCTTCTGGGGGGAGATCGACCGGCAAAACCTGCTTCCCTACGGAACCGCCGGGGACATTGACCGGGCGGTGGACCAGGTGTACGAAACCCTGTGGGCCGACGGCGGCTGCATCGCCCAGTGCGAGTTCGGCCCCGGCGCCAACCCGGACAACGTGTACCGGGTGTTCCAGCGCTGGCAGGAAAAACGGCCGTAAGCGCGCGGAAAAGGGCGGGCTGCAGAAGCGGAATGGGCTCTGCCAACAGCATAAATCCCCCTTGTGCAGGACAAACCCTGCGCAAGGGGGATTTTGCCTGTTATTCATTTTTCCTGAACCGGTTCCGAAGCCGGGAGGGGGAAAGCGGCCCGCTACAGGCCCAGCAGCTCTTCCACCTGGGGCGAGGCGCGGTACACGCCCTGGTAGGGCTGTTCCACGTAATACGCGCCCTCCCGCTGGTAGAGGAACACGGTGCTCTCCCCCTCGGGGAAGAGGAAGTCGATCTGCAGGCAGCCGGGCACGCCGGGGGAATCCTGCACAGAGGGGATGGAGGTGGGCTCTGAGGAGGAGAGGGCCTCCAGCAGGCTGGCGATCCAGTCGGGATCCTGCCGGGAACCGGAGCCCTCCTCCCCCGTCACCCGGATCTCCGTCACCTTCTCCTGCGGGGGAAGCACGATGGGGTCCGCCTTTTGGGAGCAGGCGGAGCAGAACAGGGCCAGCAGGCACAGGGCTGCGGCGAAAAATGGTTTCATGGGGATACGGCTCCTTTCCGGGTCATCCGGCCGCCCCGTCCCCCTGGGACGGGGTAAGCCAGCCCATCTCTTCCAGCAGGGCCCAGGTGTTGGGGTAGCTTTCTTCCCCCAGCTCGTAGCTGGGGGGCACCACGGAGAAGGGGGCCTGGGTTTGATCCACCAGGCTGCCCACCGGGTGGGCGCTGTCCAGCTCTATGGGAAGGCCGCTGCGCAGCTCCCCATTCTGCTGGTGGAGAAGCCGCAGGGACACGCCGTCTTCCTCCCAGACGGCGTCGAAGCTGCCCCCCAGGGCCAGCAGGTCGGCCTGCAGGGCGCTGAGCAGCCTTTGGCGCTCGTCCCCGGACAGAAGCACGGTAGAGGACGCGCCGCTTGACCAGTGGTCGAGGGTGATGGCGTCAAAGCTGTCTGCCGACAGGTAAAAGGCGGGCTCTGCGGTGCGGACGCTCTCCGGCAGGGAAGCCAGCGCCTGGGCCTGGCGGTCCAGCTCCTGGGAATCCAGGAAGAAGGTGCGCTCCAGCACCGAACCGTCCTTCAAATAATAGCGGAACTGGTACCGGGGGTAGCCGTTGTTCAGGGGAAAGAGGGGACCCATGGCGCGGTACTGGCGGATGATCTCCTCATGCAGGGCCAGGGCCTGCTCCACATCCTCCGGCTCCTGCAGGGTGGGGCTCAGGTCCCAGGTGTAAGCCCCTTCCTGGGAAAACAGCTGCTGGTAGTAGGCGCCGTAGACCTCGGAGGAGTAGACCACCGCCTTCACCTCCCCTGCGGCCGGGATGCGGCTGTAGTAGCCGAAGCATCCGGTGCAGCACACCAGGAAGAAGGCCAGAAAAACCCCGGCGAACACCCCGTAGGCGGGCATGGTACGCCACACGCCCTTCAGGCCCCGGCGGTACACCGCCTCCAGAATCAAATGGGCCAGAAAGGCCCCCAGCAGCACGCTGACGGCGAAGGGGAAGCCGGGGGCCAGGCTGCGGATGAGGAAGCCCAGGCAGAAGCCGGCGCAGCCGGAGACAAGGAACCGCACCAGAATGCGGGGGATGGGGAAGGCAAAGGCGTTCTCCGCCGCCTCGCTGGGCCGTTCCCGGTACAGCGCCAGGCAGGCGGCCAGGCACACCGCCCCGTAGCACAGCCACCAGAGGAAGTCCTCCCAAGTGGGGGGAGACTGCCAGAAATTCCGGAAGAAGCCCAGCAGGGGGTTCATGCGCAGGTACACCCAGGAGGGGATCTGGCTGGCGCCGTACCCCGGCAGGGCCATGGAGAGGAACTGGCCCGCCAGGAATACCAGCAGGGGCAGGCCGCCGCAGAAGGCCAGGGTGCTCACCACCGCGTCGAACACAGTGCCGCAGCACACCAGGAAAAAGATCATCATCAGAAGGAACACCAGCTCCAGCAGAAGGGTGAAGGCCGCCTGCCGGAAGATTTCCCCCAGGGCAAAGCCCGCAGCCCCGTAGCAGGCCGCAATGAGCACGCACAGCAGCAGCGCCGCCAGGAAGGGCGCCGCCAGGGCGGCGAAGGCGGCGGCCAGGCGGCCCAGCAGCATGTTCCCCCGGCGGATGGGCAGGGCGTGGAACAGGTCTACGCTCCGCTTGTCCTGCAGGTACCGGAACAGGGAGACGGTGAAGGCCACGGCGAACACGCACAGGATGGGCGGGGCGGCGAAGGCGGCGGCATCCCTCAGAAACTGGCCGGCCGACAGGCTCAGGCCGGCCTCTGCGTCGGAGTAGGCGGAAAGGCGGTTGGCCTCGCTGCCCAGGTAGAAGAAGAACAGCAGGGGGAACACCACCAGCAGAACGGCCGTGTACAGAAGGGTCACGCCCCGGATCTGCCGGAAGGCGGAGCAGAACACCTGCCAGGCCCCGCCCGGCTTACGGAAGAATGTTGTCAATGTCATAGCCGGCAGCCTCCATTTCACTGATAAATACTTCCTCCAGCGTGAGGGGAAGGAATTCGCAGAACACCGGGCTGAGGGCCTGTATTTTTTCCAGAACCTCCTCCTGGCTGCCCCGCACCACCAGGTCTACCAGAGAGCCCTGGGTTTTCCGCTTTACAATGTCCAGCCCGGCGAAGGCCTCCTCCCCGGGCATGGGGCGGAACACCGCCTGCACCCGGCGGATGCCCAGCTTCAGCTCGTCAAGCTCTTTGTCGAACACCACGCCGCCCCGGTGGAACAGGCCCACATGGTCGCACACGTCCTCCAGCTCCCGCAGGTTGTGCGAGGCGATCACCACCGTCATGCCCCGCTCCGACACCTCGCCGGAGAGGATCCGCTTGAGAAGCTGGCGCATCACCGGGTCGAGCCCGTCGAAGATCTCGTCCAGCAGCAGGTGGGTGGGGCAGGCCCCCAGGGCGCACAGGATAGCCGCCTGCCGCTGCATCCCCTTGGACATATTCAGAATCCGCTGCTTTTTGTCCAGGGGGAAGCAGGCGCAGAGCTGCTGGAACCGGCCGCCGTCCCAGTGGGGGTAGGTGTGAGAAAACAGGGCGGCCATGTCCTCCAGGGTGGCGGTGCGGGGGAAGAACGGGTAGTCGGGGACAAAGCACAGGCTGCCCTTTACCGCCGTATTTTCAAAGGGCTTGTAGCCGTCTATGGCCACCCAGCCCTCGTCGGGCCGGTAAATGCCCGCGGCTGTGCGCAAAAAGGTGGATTTCCCCGCCCCGTTGCTGCCCACCAGGCCGAAAATGGAGCCGGTTTCCACCTGGAAGCTGATGTCCTGCAGGGCGGCCACCGCCCCGAACCGTTTTGTCAGGTGATTCACTTCAATCATTGGCCGTCACCTCCTGAAAGAACCAATTCCACCGTTTTCCGAATCTCCTCGCTGCTCATAGCGCTTTCCATAGCGCGGCGCACCGCCTGCTTCAGGGCCTCGGCGGCTTCCAGCCGCTTCCGGGCCAGGCGGTCCCCCAAATCTGCCAGGAAAGACCCCTTCCCCGGCACGGAATAGATGACGCCGTCCCGCTCCAGAAGCTGGTACGCCTTCTGTACCGTGTTGGGGTTCACGCCCAGCTCTTGGGCCAGGGTCCGCACCGAGGGCAGCGGATCCCCCGCCCCCATGGCCCCCAGGGCGGCAAGGCGGATGATCCCATGGTAGAGCTGTTCGTAAATCGGAAGCCTGCTTTTGTAGTCCAACAGAACCATCGCTCTGCCTCCTTCTTTTCCTCCGCAGGGCGCACGGGGAAGGCGCGGCCCTGTGCTTTATAACTGTACTAATATGATTAATACAGTTTAAGCATACCATCTTTTCATAGAAAATACAAGTGACAAATCTGTTATTTTTCCGCCCCCAGGCGGGGCAGCAGGCCGGCGCGGGCCAGGGCCTGGTACAGGGCCAGCAGCAGGAAGAAGTAGAGCAGCAGCAGAAAGCTGCCCGCCGCCACCGAAAAGTACAGGGCGGCCAGCATGGCCAGGGGGTGGATGCGCACCGACGAGGAAATCAGCTTGGGCTCCAGCACCTGGCGCAGGGCGCACACCAGCAGCCAGCACAGAGCCAGCAGCAGGCCGCCCAGCCAGTCGCCCGAGGCAAGGCGCGAAAAGGCCAGGGGAAGGTACACGGCCCCCGGCCCCACAGCCGGCAGCAGATCGGCCAGGCCGGCGGTTATGCTGAGCAGAAGGGGGTACGGCGCCCCCAGCAGGGAAAGGGCCGCCAGCGTTTCCAGAAAGGTGAGAAAGCAGAGGAACAGGTATGAGGCCGCCCACCTGCCCCCAATGGCCGCCCCATGGCGCGAGGCCTCCCGCAGGCGGGCGGCGCCCTTTTCGCTGAGGAACCCCCGCAGCCAGGCCCGCAGGGCGCCCATGTCGCGGGAAAAGAAGTACGTGGAAAGAACCGTCACCAGAAAGGTGGCCAGCAGGGCGGGCAGCGAGGTGAGGAAGGCCAGCAGCCCCTTCACCAGGGCGGCCAGCATGCCCGCGCCCGACTGCAGCAGGCTGAACAGCTGCCGCTGGTTCCTGGCCAGAAAATCCTGGTCCAGGCGGCCCAGAAGGCCGGCCAGCCATTCCAGCGCGCGGCCCAGCGGGCCGGAAAGCAGCCCCTCTTCCCAAAGGGGCAGGCTGCCCGCCAGGCTGGCCAGCTCTGCGGCAAGCCAGGCCCCCAGCAGCGCCAGCAGGGCCAGCGCGGCCCCGTACACCAGCAGGGTGGCCAGGGCCGCCGCCGCGCCGGGCCGCAGGCCAAGCCGCCCCCGCAGCAGGCCCAGAAGGGGCTGCACCGCCCAGGCCAGCAGAAGCCCGGCCACAAAGGGGAAGGTGTAGGGAAGCGTCAGGGAAAAAAGGAAAAACAGCAGGCTGTAGGCCAGAAAAAACACCAGCAAGGGCCGAAGCCCCAGCAGACGTTCCCGGTTGAACATAGCCGCCGCCTCCCTTCCCGCTTCCCTATCTGTATGGGAAAGGACGCGGTTTTATGCAGGAAGAAGGGAAGGGGATGTTTAAATTTCAGAGTAAATAACTTGCCTTTTTTCCCCGCAGATTATATCATAGTATGTGGATTTCAGGACTGCGCGGGCAGGAAAGGGAGGGAACGGTATGGAGATTGGGCAGAGCTGGAGGGAGTCTTTTCTGGAAAAGCTGCAGGGGGCCTTCGGCGGGAATTTGCTGTTTGCCGGGCTGCAGGGCAGCCGCGCCAGAGGGGAAGCCGGCCCCCAAAGCGACATTGACCTGGTGGTGGTTTTGGAACAGGTGGAAGAGCGGGAAATTTCAGCTTACCGGGAGCTTCTCGCTTCCATGGAGGGGGGCGGGCTGGCCTGCGGGTTCCTGTGCGGCAGGCGCGAGCTCGCCGCCTGGCCCCGGTACGATTCCCTCACCCTTCTGCTGGACACCGTGCCCTGGTACGGCAGCCTGCAGCCCCTTCTGCCCCCCTTTTCCCCGCAGGATGCGGAGGAAGCGGTGCGGATCGCCGCCGCCGGGCTGTACCACGCCGCCTGCCACAGCCTGCTTTTTTCCCCGGACAAGGCCCAGGCGGCGGAAGAGCTGCGGAAGCCGGTGTTTTTCCTTCTGCGGGCCAGGCTGTACCGGGACGGCGGCCGGTTTTTCCAAAGCCGCCGGGCCCTGCTTCCGGAAGCGGAGGAGGAGGAACGGGCCCTTCTCACCGGCGGCCTTTCCGGGGAGGCTTGCCTGCAGGCGGTTCTGCGGTACTGCAGCGGCCTGCTGCGCCGCGCGCCGCGCTAATGTTTCACCGGAGGTGTGTTTATGGTAGAAGAATATGAGAGAAAGCTGCAGGTTGCCACCTACGAGGTGGGGGCCGACAGCAGGCTGAAGCTTTCTGTGCTGCTGCGGATTTGCCAGGAAACCAGCGAGCAGCACCTGGAACAGGTGAATCTGGGCTATGAACGGCTGAAAAACGAGGGGCTGGTGTTCCTCATCATCTCCAATGCGGCCAGCATCCGCCGCCTGCCCAGGCTGGGGGAGAGCATCACGGTGAAAACCCACCCCCGCGGCACGCTGGGCGTTCATTTTTATCGCGATTTCGATTTCTACGCCGGTGGGGAGCGCATCGTCCACGTAATGCAGAGCTCTGTTTCCGTGGATCCGGCGAGCCACAAGCCCCTTCGGCCCAAGGTGTTCCTCTCGTACCAGGTGTTCCGGGATGAAAAGCTGCCCCGGGAGGAGCGGGTGGAAAAAATTGCCGCGCCCGCTATGCCCGAGCTGGGCCGGCGGACCATCCGGTATTCTGACATCGATTACAACAATCATTTGAATAACGCGGTGTACGGCGATATCACCGAGGATTTCCTTCCCGGCGGCATGCAGGGCCGCAGCCCCTCCTACGTGCAGATCGACTATGTGAGCGAGGCCTTTTTGGGGGAGGAGCTGAAAATCTGCGGGCAGGAGCAGGACGGCCAGGCGGTGCTGCAGGGGTTCCACGAAAGAGGCCTTTGCTTTTCTGCGCTGCTTCGGTAAATCGACCAGAAGGCCCCGGCGCGGCGGGGGAACATTTCGTACAAAATCCCCTGGAATGGGGGAGAAAGATTTTTTTAAAAATTTGTGAATTCCCTATGGCGCTTTTTGCCGCAGAATGCTATAATAAGTCAATTCACCTTTTTCGTTTCTCGTCAAGTGAAAAAAGAAATGGAGGATGTATCAGAATGGCTTATTTTTACAACGACCCCTGCCACACCTTTGACGAATACCTGCTCATCCCGGGGTATTCCTCGGCCGAGTGCATCCCGGCCAACGTAAGCCTGAAAACGCCGCTGACAAAGTTCCGCAGGGGGGAGGAACCGGCCATCTCGATGAATATCCCCATGGTTTCCGCCATCATGCAGTCGGTTTCGGACGACAAAATGGCGGTGGCCCTGGCCAAGGAGGGCGGCATCTCCTTCATTTACGGCTCGCAGAGCGTGGCCGCCGAGGCCGCCATGGTGGCCCGCGCCAAGGCGTACAAGGCGGGCTTTGTGGTGAGCGACTCCAACATCAAGCCTGACCAGACCCTGGCGGACGTGCTGGCCCTGAAGGAAAAAACCGGCCATTCCACCGTGGCGGTCACAGAGGACGGCAGCCCCAACGGGAAGCTGCTGGGCATCGTCACCAGCCGCGACTACCGGGTGAGCCGCATGGGCGAGGACGAGAAGGTTTCCTCTTTCATGACCCCCATTGAGAAGGTCATTTACGCCAACAAGGGCGTCACCCTCTCGGAATGCAACGACATTATCTGGGAGCATAAGCTGAATTCCCTGCCGGTGCTGGACGAAAACGGCTGCCTGCAGTACCTGGTATTCCGGAAGGACTACGCCAACCATAAAGAAAACCCCATGGAGCTGCTGGACGCGAAAAAGCGCTATGTGGTGGGCGCGGGCGTGAACACCCGGGACTATGAGGAGCGCATCCCCGCCCTGATTGAGGCCGGGGCCGACGTGCTGTGCATCGACTCCTCCGAGGGCTTTTCCGAGTGGCAGAAGCGCACCATCGACTGGGTGCGGGCCCGCTACGGCGACGCGGTGAAGATCGGCGCCGGCAACGTGGTGGACCGGGACGGCTTCCGCTTCCTGGCAGAGTGCGGCGCCGACTTCGTGAAGATCGGCATCGGCGGCGGCTCCATCTGCATCACCCGCGAGACAAAGGGCATCGGCCGCGGCCAGGCTACCGCCGTGATTGAGGTGGCCAAGGCCCGCGACGAGTATTTTGAGGAAACCGGCGTGTACGTGCCCATCTGCTCTGACGGCGGCATTGTGTACGACCACCACATTACCCTGGCGCTGGCCATGGGGGCCGACTTTGTCATGCTGGGCCGCTACTTCGCCCGCTTCGACGAATCTCCCACCAACCGGGTGAACGTCAACGGCACCTACATGAAGGAGTACTGGGGCGAGGGCAGCAACCGGGCCCGCAACTGGCAGCGGTACGACCTGGGCGGCTCCAAGAAGCTTTCCTTTGAAGAGGGCGTGGACTCTTACGTGGCCTACGCCGGCAGCCTGAAGGACAACGTGGGCCTCACCCTCAGCAAGGTGCGCTCTACCATGTGCAACTGCGGCGCCCTCACCATTCCCGAGCTGCAGAAAAAGGCCAAGCTGACGCTGGTTTCTTCCGTGAGCATTGTGGAAGGCGGCGCCCACGACGTGGTTCTGAAGGATAAGAACGTCACCAATATTAAATAAGCCCTTCCCGGGGCGCCGGCCCTCTTCCGGCAGGAAAATTTTTTCAAAAACCTGCCGGATAAGGGCTTGACAAGCAGGGACAAGTATACTATAATAGATAACGCTCCGCTAATAAGCGGGGCGATATGGCGGCATAGCTCAGTTGGCTAGAGCATTCGGTTCATACCCGAAGTGTCACTGGTTCAAATCCAGTTGCCGCTACCAACACGGCCCGGTGGTCAAGCGGTTAAGACACCGCCCTTTCACGGCGGTTTCACGAGTTCGAATCTCGTCCGGGTCACCAAAAGACGCATTAACCTCTGGCTTTTCAGAGGTTAATGGCGTTCCTTACAAGCCTGGAAAATCCGGTGCGGAAGCGCCGGGCAATGAAACCAGACAAAAAATAAGCGTTCCGTTTATTTTTTGGCATGGACGCATAGCTCAGCTGGTTAGAGCGCTCGCCTCACACGCGAGAGGTCATGGGTTCGAGTCCCCTTGTGTCCACCATGGAGAAAAAACCGCTGTAGAGCGGTTTTTTTCATATCGGCAGGTTCTTCTTCCTGCCAAAAGAGAGAACAGCAGCCTTTGGGAGCAGCCGCCCAGCGGCTGAGAAAGGTCGGTTATTTTTCATGAAGAAAAGAATTCTTGCTGCCCTGGCCGCGGCCGCGGCGGCTTTGTCCCTTCTCTCTGCCTGCGGGGAGGGCGTGGTTGACCCGAACGCCGCTTCCAACCAGTCGGCCGTCTCAGAGGCGGTTTCCTCCGCTTTGCAGGAGAGCGACGTGGAAGACAGCCTGTCGGGGCTGGAATCCTACATGCTGAGCCAGGGGTATATTTCCGGCGCGGCCGCCCAGATGAACGGCTCCCTCATCGGCGCGCTGGAGGAGGGCCACCGCTATGTGGCGAACGGCGTCACCGCCGAGTTTTACCAGTATGATCTGGAAAACCTCAGCGACACCGCCAACGCGGTGCGGGCCAGCGTGGAGGAAAACGGCACCTTTGAGATTGTGGGCCAGACGATTTCCGGCGTTTACCTTTCTGACAGCGGGAAGTACCTGATGATTTACCAGAACTCCGCCGCAGACAAGGAAAGCCAGGCGAAAACCCAGGCGGCCATCGAGGCCTTCCAATCCTTCAAGAGCGAATAATTTTGTATTAAATAAAAATATGGCGGCCGGTTTGCCGCGCGGAAAAAAGGGCTTCCCCCAGGGGAGGCCCTTTTTCTGTACAGAACGGCAGGGGATTTTTGCGGATTGCAATTCCGCCGCCCCCTGGGTTATAATGGAAAACATCAGGGGCGGCCCGCCGGAGCCTGCCGTTTTGACAGCCTGCGGCGGAAAAAGAGCCCAGGAAAACGCCTGTGCGCAGGGAAGGGAGATTTCGCTGGCTATGAAGGAATGGAAAGGAAAACAGGAGCTGCCCGCCTGCCCGGTGGAAACCACGCTGATGCTCATCGGCGACAAATGGAAGGTGCTGATTCTGCGGGAGCTTTTGCCGGGCACCAAGCGGTTTGGCGAGCTGAAAAAATCCATTGGGAACGTTTCGCAGAAGGTGCTGACCGCCCAGCTGCGGGACATGGAGGAGAAGGACCTGATCACCCGGAAGGTGTACGCGGAGGTGCCGCCGCGGGTGGAGTACAGCCTCACCGGGCTGGGCCGAAGCCTGAAGCCTATTTTGGACGCTATGCAGGACTGGGGCAGGGAGTACCAGCACTCCTTCCGCCTGGAACAGGAGAAACCGGAATGAGGGAATTTCTGAAAAACGAGCTGGCGGGCTGGAAGCGGTGGGAGGCCGTCTGGCTGGCCGCGGCCGCGGGTGTGATCGCCCTGCTGTCGGTGTCCTGGGGCGACACCTGGCTGGGGGTGGTTTCCTCTGTGACGGGGGTGGCCAGCGTGGTCTGCACCGGGAAGGGGAAGCTTTCCGCCTACCTGTTCGGCCTGGTGAACAGCGTGCTGTACGCCCTCATCGCCTGGCAGGCCGCCTATTACGGCGAAACCATGCTGAACCTGCTCTACTACGTGCCCATGCAGTTTGTGGGCTTCTTTGTGTGGAGCAGGCACATGAACGAGGGAACCCATGAGGTGGAAAAGCGCCGCATGCGCGCAGGGGGCCGCCTTCTCACCCTGCTGGCGGTGGCCGCCGGCACCGTGCTGTACGGGCTGCTGCTGCGGCAGATGGGGGACGCCATGCCCTTTGTGGATTCCTTCACCACAGTGGCCTCTGTGGCGGCCATGCTTCTCTCGGTGCGCATGTTTGCCGAGCAGTGGTGGGTGTGGGTTGCGGTGGATGTATTCAGCGTATATATGTGGTATGTGGATTTTGCCAAGGGCTCCGGCAATATGGGTACCCTTCTCATGTGGGCGGTGTACCTGGGCAACGCGGTGATTATGCTGGTGAAGTGGGAACGGGAAGCCCGGGCAAAGGAACGGGAGACAACGGAGGGGAAAGGATGAAATATCAGGTTGGCATGTACGGGGGATCCTTCGATCCCCTTCACCTGGGGCATCTGCACTGCATCCTGCAGGCGGCGGCCATGTGCCGGGAGCTTTATGTGGTTCTCAGCTGGAGCCGGAGCCGGGATTCAACGCCCAAGGAGCTGCGGTACCGGTGGATTCATCAGCATGTAAGGCACCTGCCCCATGTGAAAATCATTCTGGTGGAGGACAGCGCCCCCAGCAAGGAGGAATACGGCGAGGAATGCTGGGCCCAGGGCGCCAGGGATATCCGGGCCGCTGTGGGCAAGCCCATCGACGCGGTGTTCTGCGGTTCCGACTACCAGGGCACCGGCCGGCTGGAGGGCCTGTACGGCCCGGAATGCCAGGTGGTGTATTTTGACCGCAGCGAGGTGCCCGTCAGCTCTACCAGCCTGCGGGAAAACGTGTATGAAAACTGGCAGTATCTTGCCCCCGCCGCCCGCCCCCGCTACGTGAAGCGGGTGCTGGTGGCAGGGGGAGAAAGCACAGGAAAATCCACCCTGGTGCAGAACTTGGCCATTGCCTACAACACCAATTTTGTGCGGGAAATCGGCCGGGAAACCTGCGACGCCGCCGGGGGCGAGGAATTCATGAACCTGGAGGATTTGTGCGAAAACCTTCTGCGCCAGAAGATGGAGGAGATGCGGGCCGCCCGGGACAGCAACCGGCTGCTGTTTGTGGACACAGACGCCCTCACCACCAAATTTTACGCCCAGCTTCTTCTGCAGGACGAAACCGAGCGGAGCAAATGCGCCGCCCTGGCAGACGCGGTTGCCGGCCTGCACCGGTTTGACCTGGTGCTTTTTCTGGAGCCCACCGTGGCCTTTGTGCAGGACGGTACCCGCAATGAGGAAATCGCCGCCCACAGGCAGAAGTACAGCAGCCAGCTGAAGGGCCTGTTCGACCAGGCCGGCATTCCCTATGAATGCCTCGACGGGGATTATCTGGACCGGTTCCGCCGGGCAAAGCAGCTCATTCAAAGCCGTTTCGGCATCCGCACCGCCTGGTAAGCAGGCGCGGCGGCAAATAGTATAAATTTGTTACCCTTGTTTCAGCCCTGTAAGGGATGCGCCCCGTTTATTCATCCCGGGAGAGGGCTTCCGTCAGGCTGCGCTTCAAAATTTCCCGCACAGGCTTTCGGGCGGCGAGGGCGCTGCACAGGAACAGGAGAAGGAAGGTGGCCAGAAAGGCGGGAACCGTGGCGGTCCAGAGAATGCTTTGGTAGGGGATGTAGTCGAACCTGCCTGTCAGGTACCACAGGCAGGGAAGGCTGGCCAAAAGCCCCGCCGCGCTGCCCCACAAAACGGGGAGCCAGTTTTCCTGCAGAAGAAGGGAGAAAACGGTTTTTCCCTTTGCCCCGAGGGTGCGCATGAGCAGGTAGCTGTGCAGCCCGGCCTTTGCCCTTACATAGCCAGAGAGCGCAAAGGCCATGACAAGCAAAGCGGCAAAGACGGCGATGCTTGCAAAAATCCCCGTAAGCCGGGAACGGACGGTGTTCCGGTAAGCGTCCCGCTCCTCCGCAATATTTCGAAGGGAAACATTTTCCGAGCGGGCCGCTATCTTTGTCAGAACCTCCTCCGCCTGTTCCGTGGCCTGCGGATCCCCCTTCGCGGTGTTTTGAAGGGAGATGTATTCGTAACGGCAGGAGGGATCCAGTGCGAAAATAAATTCGCTGGAAAGGATGATTTCGTCGTAGATGCTCTCAGAGGCGTACACAGCGCCCACGCGCACAGTCCGCACATCAAACGAAATGTCCTGAGACTGATCCTCCTTTGGGCTTCCCTCCAGCAAAATAGGCGTGATGAGCAGGAATTCATCGCCCGCCTGGCAGAAGCGGCCCGGGGCCAGAATTTCTTCTCCGGACTGGAATTTTTCCTCATCAAAATAACCGCCTGTAATATCCGGATACAGGCTGCGGGCCGACGCGGTATCCATCCCCAGCAGGTAGGGCTCTACCAGCAGGTCGCCGGGGGCGGCTCCCGCCAGCCTCCGCGCCTCCTCCATTTTCGGCCCCTCCCCCTGGAAGCAGCGGCCTTCCTCCTGCAGCGCCCGCAGGTAAGGGCTTGCGTCGCCGGCCCGCAGAAGAAGAAAATGGCTGGTCATGTTGTCGATTAAGGCGCAGTTTACAGAAAGGCCCCCGGTTTCCCGGATGAGATGCAGATCCTCGTCAGACACCCCCATATTCCTGGGCAGCGAAATGTGGAAGTGCAGCTCGTTGGAGCCTCCCGCGGCCACAAACAGCTGGTAGTCCTCCTGCTCTGGGTAGTTGCCCAGCACCACATTGGAGTGGGAGGTCATGGCTTCAAACTGTGCCAGGAAGCTTCCCGACACAGCCAGAAAGACGCAGAAGGCAACCAAAAAGGCAGAGATGGCCGTCTGCGGGAAATATTGCTTTTTTATGGCGTTGTGCCACATGCTGTGCAGCGTTTTCGGCTCTTTTCCCCGCCTGCGCGGGGAGATTTTCTGCGGCAGCCCCACAGCCAGGGGAGATTCTGAAAATACCTTCTTCGAGAGAAGAAGGTGGGCCAGGGCGAAAGAGAACAGGGAGGCCCCGCCGGAGAGGACAAAGGGAAGGGGAGAGAAGGCGAGAAGGAACGAAGCCCCCCCACAGGGAGAGGTCGGCCTTCAGCGCGCAGCAGAACAGAAGGCTGGCCAGGGTGCTGAGGCAGAGCGTGAGAAGGAATCCGCAGGCCACCGTGACAAGAATCACGCGCCTGCCCAGCTTTTTTGACATGCCCAGCAGGCGCAGGGAACGGAAATACGGCTGCTGGGCGCTCAGCACGGTATACACCACACTGTAAACCCCCAAAAAGGCGGCCGCCGTGAAGAATGCGGTCAGCGGCAGCAGGATGATGTTCCCGTACACCTTTTCGCTGGCGGCCTGCTGGTTGACCTGTACGGAATAATAATTTGCCGTGTATTGCCCGCCCAAATCCTCAGGAAAGCTGATGTCCCTGCAGAGAACATGGGCGTACAGCGGGGCAGAGACGGGCTGCCCGGACAATATGCCGGGCGGGGGGAACCTGATGGAATTTTTGCTGCTGTCAAGCCGTTTCCATTCCGAGACATAGTCCTCTAAAATTCCCGTAAGCCGGAAGGCGGCTGCCTGCACCGAGCCGTCCGGCTGCAGAACGGGAAGTTCCACCATTTCCCCGGGGCGGGCGGAAAGTCCCAGCGCAAGGCAGGTGGAGGCCTCTATGGCGACCTCGTCCTTCTGCTGGGGGAAGCTTCCCTCTTTCAGCCGGATTGCCTTCAGAGCAAGCGCATGTTCGTCCATGGTTCCCAGGTAGACGGGAATTTCCTGCGACCCGTTGGCAATTTGGGCGTCGGCTGTCACTACGCCGTACTGCCCGGGCTCTGCCAGCCACTGGTAAGCCTCCAGCTGCTGCAGATCCGCGTTGTAGATGGTGGCGGTATAGGATCCGTAGGTTTCATAAACCCTTTGATCAATAGCGGCAAAGAAGCCCTCCCGCACAAGAAGGCTTGTCAGAACGGCGGCGGCAAACAGGGTGGTGCAGAACAGGCTGCTGACATAAGAGCGCCTGTGGGCCTTAACGTGACGAAAGGCCAGGCAGAAAGCGTTTTTCATGCAAGATCACCGCCCAGCAGGCCGTCCGCCATAGAAAGGACGCGGGGAAACCGGCAGGCAAGCTCCTGATTATGCGTGACCACAACCATGGTAAGGCCGAAGGCCTCCTGCAGGCGTTCCAGAAGATCCATGACCAGCCGGGAATTTTCGGTGTCCAGGTTCCCGGTGGGCTCGTCGCACAGAAGAAGCTTTGGCTTTCCGGCCAGCGCCCGAACAATGGCCGCCCGCTGCTGCTGCCCGCCGGAAAGCTGCGAGGGCAGGTGATCCAGCCTGTTTTCTATGCCAAGCATTTCGGTCAATTCTCTGATATATTCCCTGTCTGGTGCTTCCTCTTTCAGCAGGCAGGGAAGAAGAATGTTCTCCCGGGCGGTCAATTCCGGCAAAAGGTGGTAAGCCTGAAACACAAAACCGATGTTGGCAAGCCGGAAGGCAGAGACCTTTTCGTCCTTCTGCGAAATAATTTCATTGCCGTCATAGGTCACCGTGCCGCCGGTGGGGGAATCCAGAGCGCCCAGCAGGTGAAGCAGGGTAGATTTCCCAGAACCGCTGGCCCCCACCACAGCCACCCGTTCCCCGCTTTTTATGGTGAAGGTGCAGGGCTTCAGGGCCTCTACCGCCGTGTTTTTTTCTCCATAGATCTTGCTCAAATGGCACGCTTTTATCTCCACAATTTCACCGCTTTCTTATGTTTTCCCCCGCTGCTGCGGGAGTTTGCTCCATCCGAAACGCCGCCGGGAACAAGAGGAAAAGCGGATTCCCCAGAAGCCCAGGGAACCTTGCCGGGAGTCTCCCGGCAGATAAGAAAGGATATTTTGCAAGTAAAAATTTAAATTAGAGCGAGATTTAAAGTTTTCGCCCACCTTTTTCAAAAGGTGGCGGGGTTTGGGGGCGCCGTGCGCCAGTGGCGCACAAACAAGGCGCCGACCGAAGCGGC
>DVMK01000209.1 GCA_018715025.1 Candidatus Caccousia avistercoris | reverse complement strand
CCCTGCACCCCACCAGGTCTCACCTGCCGGTTCGGTCGGTGCTATTTGCATGCCACCGGCATGCCGCACCCTTTTGAAAAAGGTGGACGAAAACTTTAACTTTTGCTTTTTACAGCTTTTTCGACAAGCTCACCCTTGCCGGGCAAGGGCCCCATAGTTTTTATGTTTTTTTAAGATAGTATTACCCCGCGAAGGATGGAGGCGCTTCCGTGATCATTGCCGATTTTCATATTCATTCCCAATATTCCCGTGCCACCAGCCGGGACTGCGATCCGGAACACCTGGACCTGTGGGCCAGGCGGAAGGGGATCGCCCTGCTGGGCACGGGGGATTTCACCCACCAGGCGTGGCGGCAGGGCCTGGCTGAAAAGCTGGAGCCCGCGGAGGAGGGCCTGTACCGCCTGAAGCCGGAATTCCGCCTGCCCGGCGGGCCGGAGGGGGAGCCCCGCTTCCTGGTGACGGGGGAAATCAGCTCCATTTACAAAAAGAACGGCCGGGTGCGGAAGGTACACAGCCTGATCCTGCTGCCAGGGCTGGAGGCCGCCGGAGAGCTGGCCCACCGGCTGGAGGCGGTGGGGAACATCCATTCCGACGGCAGGCCCATTTTAGGGCTGGACTGCCGCGACCTGCTGGAAATGACCCTGGATGCCTGCCCCCAGGCGGTGTTCATCCCCGCCCACATCTGGACGCCCCATTTCTCCCTGTTCGGTGCCTTCTCCGGCTTTGATTCCATAGAGGAATGCTTCGGGGATTTAACCCCCCACATTCACGCCCTGGAAACGGGCCTTTCCTCTGACCCGCCCATGAACTGGCGGGTTTCCGCCCTAGACCGGTACCTGCTGGTTTCCAACTCCGACGCCCACTCCCCCTCCCGCCTTGGGCGGGAGGCGAACCTGCTGGACGCGCCCCTCTCGTACCCGGGCGCGGCTGCGGCCCTCACCACCGGCCAGGGCTTCTGCGGCACCATAGAATTTTTCCCGGAAGAGGGCAAGTACCACTTCGACGGCCACCGGAACTGCGGTCAGCGCCTTTCCCCCGCAGAGGCGGAGCAGGCGGGCGGCCTGTGCCCTGTGTGCGGCAAACGGCTGACCACAGGGGTGCTGCACCGGGTGGAGCAGCTGGCCGACCGGCCCGAGGGCTTTTCCCCCGCCGGGGCGAAGCCCTTCCAGCGGCTGGTGCCCCTGCCGGAGGTGATCGCCGCCGCCACCGGCTGGGCGGCGGCCGGGCCGAAGGCGGCGCGCCGGTACCAGGAGCTGACCCAGGAGCTCGGCCCCGAATTTTATATTCTGCGGGAGGCCCCCCTTGACCTTATCGGCCAGGCGGGGGGCCCCGCTCTGGCGGAGTGCGTCCGCCGGGTGCGCGCCGGGCAGGTGGAGGCCCGGCCCGGCTACGACGGGGAGTACGGCCGCCTGCAGATTCTTTCCCAGAAGGAACTGCAGGCCCTGCAGGGCCAGCTGAGCTTCTTCGCCCCCGCCCCGGAGCGCGCCGCCCGGAAAGAGGGCGGCAAACGGGCCGCCGGAAAACCGAAAAAGAAGGAGGAAGCGGCCCCCGGGCAGCAGGCCACCCAGGGGGCGCTGGCCGGGCTGGACGGGCAGCAGCGGCAGGCGGTACAGAGCGCCGCCCCGGCGGTGCTGGTATGCGCCGGGCCCGGGGCGGGCAAGACGAAAACCCTGGTGGCCCGCGCCGCCTGGCTGCTGGAGCAGGGCCTTCCCCCCGAGCAGCTGGCGGCCCTCACCTTCACGGAAAAGGCCGCGGGGGAGATCAAGCGCAGGCTGAAGGATCACTTCGGCAGCCGGCGGCTGCTGCAGGGCCTGGCCGCCGGCACCTTCCATTCCGTATGCCGCAGCCTGCTGGCCGCCCACGGGGAGGACAAGCCCATCCTTTCCCAGGAGGAAGCCCTGCTGTGCGCCCAGAAGGCCGTAAAGGGCTACGGCCTTTCCCTCACGCCCAGGGCCTTTCTGCTGGCGGTTTCCCGCTGGAAGAACGGGAGCGAGGTGGAAGAGGAGCCCGCCTTCGGCTACTATCAATCGATTCTGCAGAGCAAAGGGGTGCGGGATTACGACGATCTTCTTCTGGATGCGCTGGCCCTAGCAGAAAAGCACCCCGCCCCCTTCCGCTGCCTGCTGGTGGACGAATTCCAGGACGTGAACCCGCTGCAGTACCGGCTCATCCGGGCCTGGGCGGCGGGCTGCAGCAGCCTGTTCGCCATCGGCGACCCAAACCAGGCCATCTACAGCTTCCGCGGCTCAGACGGCGCATGCTTTTCCCGGTTCCCGGCGGATTTCCCCGGCACGGAGGAATTCCGCCTTTCCCGGAACTACCGCAGCGCCCCTGAGATCCTCCGGTGCGCCGGGGCGGTGCTGGCGGCGTCGCCGGGCGGAACGCCCCCCATGGAAGCCGTCCGCCCGGCCGGGGGCAGCGTGCGCCTGATGCAGGCGGCCGATGAATTTTCCCAGGCCGTCTGGGTGGCCAAGGAGATCAGCCGCCTCACCGGCGGCGTGGACATGCTGGCCGCCCAGGCCCAGGGGGAGGGCGGCGGCCTGCGGAGCTTTTCTGACATTGCGGTACTGTACCGCACCCACCGCCAGGCCGAGGCGCTGGAGCTCTGCCTTTCCAAGGAGGGCGTCCCCTGCCTGGTAACCGGCCGGGGCGCGTTCCTGGAGGATCCCTCCGTGATGGGGATTCTCTCCTTCTTCCGCTCTCTGCTCGCCCCGGGGGATACGCTTTCCCTGGCCTCCTGCCTGGTGCGCCTGTTCCACACCCCCGCCGGGGAGGCGGAGGCCTTTGCCCGCCTCGCCCCAGACTGGCGCGGTGAGCTGCCCGGGGAATTCCGCCGCCTGGCCGGGGCTCTGGCCTGGCAGGGGGAGGCCAGGCGCTACGCCCCCCTGCTGTGGAAGGAAAAGCCCTGGAAGCTGGTGGAGGCCTTTGCCCAGCAGTGGGAGCTTCTCTCGCACCCGGCGGTGGAACGGCTTCGGAACGCCGCCGCCCTGCACCCTTCCATGGAAGGCTTCCTCCACGCCCTGCTGCTGGGCAGCGAGGGCGACGTGGCCCGCAGCGGCCTCGCCCCCCGGGAGGGAGCCCCCGCCGCCGGGGAATCGGTGTCGCTGATGACCCTTCACGGGGCGAAGGGGCTGGAATTCCCGGTGGTGTTCCTGTGCGGGGCCAGCCGCGGCCTTCTCCCCCTGGACCAGCCCGGCCGCCGCGCCGACCCGGAGGAGGAGCGCCGCCTGCTGTACGTGGGCATGACCCGGGCGGAGCAGGAATTGATCCTCACCGCACCCGGGGAGGAGTCGCCCTTCCTCCGTCCCCTTCCCGCCTCCATCCTGCCCCGCGGCCAGGCCAAGGCCCTGAAAACGCCCCCCGCCAAACAGCTGACCTTTTTCTAATTCACCCCCGGTGGGGAAGCCGACGCAGCCGCATTGCGCCGCGGCAAAGAGAAAACTAGATGGAATGAAAGCAAGTGCACAACAGAAAAAGCGGAGCGAAGAAATTGTGCCGCAGCAAAACTGCGTTGAACAACATATTACCGGGATAGCGTCCCCGGAAATATATCGTTCGCGTGTCCCTCCCCAGAGGTGCGCGGAGCAGCTGAGAAACCCTCTTCCTCCGTGAAACAACCGCGGGCGGCGAAGCGTCCT
>DVMK01000208.1 GCA_018715025.1 Candidatus Caccousia avistercoris | reverse complement strand
TCGTGGAGGAGAAGCACGAGATGACCGGCGAGCAGATGATGGCCTGCATCCGCCGCAAGGGGCGTGACAACGCCCGCACGCCCATGCAGTGGACGGCGGGAAAAAACGCGGGACTGGAATCCGAATGGATTCCAGCCCCCTGCCTGTTTCTGCAAAGCGGCAAATTCAGCCCGCGCCGCGGCTTTTTGTTCTCACTGCACCACACCTGCGGTGGGCAGATCGCGCCCTGCGGCCTCCGGCCCGGGCGTATATCACTGCACCATGTAGATAATCCCCAGGGTGCCGGGGCCGCAGTGGACGGAAACGGAGCAGCCGGTGCCGTTCACGTGGATTTCGTTAAAATCCGCCAGGCTTCTGATTTTTTCCTTGGCAGAGGCCACCACTTTGTCCCCCGCGTCATAGTGGGCAATGAGCAGGCGGGCGGGGTCCAGCTTTTCCCCGGCGGTGAGCTTGTCGGCAATCATCTGGTTCACCACATGCTCCAGGTTTCCCCGGTATTTTTTTGTCACGCCCATCTTCCCGTCCTGCACCTCAATGCACGGCTTCAGGTTCAGCAGGTTGGCCCCCAGCATCTGCACGCCGGTGCACCGGCCGCCCTTGTACATGTACAGAAGGGTGCTGATGACGAAGGCGGTGCGCACCTTCCCGGCCTGGGCCCGCACGCCCTCGGCAATCTCCGCGCCGGAAAGGCCCTTGTCACGCAGCTCGGCGGCGTAAATGGCCAGCATTCCCATGCCGCAGGAAACGTTGCGGGAATCCACCGGGAACACCTGGGGGAATTTTTCCGCCGCCATGCGGGCAATATTGGGAGTGACGGTCATCTCTCCGCTTATGCTCAGGTGAACCACCTCGTACCCCTCTTCCGTCCACCTTTTATAAAAATCCTCGTAGTAGGCCGGGGTGGGGGCGCTGGTGGTGGGCAGCTTGCCTGTCTGCTTATAATATTCAAACAAATCGGGGGTATGCACGTCCACCCCGTCCAGGCAGGCCTTGTCGCCCAAATTTACCGGCAGGGCTATGGTTTCAATCTGGTACCGCTCCAGCAGCTCCTGGTTCAGGTCGCAGGTGCTGTCGGCCACAATTTTCACTTTCGCTGTCAATGAGAGTTCCTCCTCACAAGCTTCTTTTTTCATTTCTTCCTTTTCAAGGATGATTTCCTTGCATTATTATAAGGTAATTATACCATTTTGCCTATAGAAATTCAACGAATTTTGGTAATCTAACAATTTTGACATTTTTCCGCATATTCACATTCTCTCCCTTGTTTTCTATTTTCCATCTATGCTATGATAGAGTAAATGCGAGCATATCGAGGAAAAGGGCCGCGCTCAGGCGCCGCGTCTTTCACGCCGGAATTCCTTGTTCGCGCATAATCTGCTTCTGTAAGGAAACAGGAGGGTTTTTATGAAAAAGATTTCGAAAAAGCAGTGGGGCTCTCTGACGGCGGCTCTGCTGTTTGCTGCAGCCGCCTTTGCTGTCCCCGCTTACGCCATGGAGCTGCCCCCCGCCAGCAGCCCCTCCTCTGCCGGGGACCCTGTCGGCATTTATTCCGAACCGGCCGCCCCAGACGCCAGCCAGCCAGACACGCCCATTGTTTCTGTTCCTTCGGTGGAACCGCCGGTTTCTTCGGACTCGCCCTGGGAGGATCCCTTTTCCTCCGCGCCGCCTGTCAGCGACCCGGGCTTTTCCTCCGGCATCCAGCCGGATCCGGAGGATCCTTTGTCCTCCTCCTCGGAACTTCCTCTGGAAAGCGGCGCAGCCAGCGAGGCTGCCAGCTCCCAGCCCCCGGTAGAAAGCGAGCCGGCTCAGTCCTACCAGCCGCCGGTCTATTCCCAGGCCCCCATTGTAAACCCGGACACCGACCAGGACGCCATTGACGCCCTGGCCTCTCGCGCGGCGGCCAACAGCGACCCGGAAGCGCTCTCCTCCCAGGATTGGAGCGTTCTGCTCTCTTCCGCGGGGAGCGAACCTTCCAGCAGCGGGGAACGTTCGGAGGCCGACGGAGAGACTTCGTCTGCATCCTCGGAAAGCGGAGAAATGGAAAGCTCCTCTCAGAGCTCCTGGCTGCTTCCGTTGGGGATTGTGCTGATTCTGCTGGCCGTGGGCGGCATCGCCTTCTTCGTGTACGCGCAGTTTGTAGCGCCCAACCGCAGGCCGCCCAGCGGCGGGGGGACGCCTTCGGGAAGCGGGAGCAGCGGCGGCTTTGAGGATATTTCCTCTTCTGAGGAATATGTGGACATCAGCGGCGGCGCGCCCTCGCTGCCCGGGCAGGAGGAAGGGCCGGCGGAAGAGCCCCAGGACTTTGCGGCCCCGGCGGCGGAGCCCACCGAGGAGGAAGTCCGCTTTGCCCGGCAGGAAACGATGGAAATCCCGCTGGAGGAGCTTCCGGAGGCAGAACAGCCGCAGCAGCCGGAAAGGCCGCAGATGGAGGACATTTTCTCCTCCTCTGAGGCCGAGCAGGCGGCCAGGGGAGAACCCGCCGCGCCGACCGCCGGGCCAGGCATGCCGGAAGCCGCCGCGCCCGAGCCGCCCAAGGCCCAGGCCACGCCGGTTCGCCCCGGCCGGGACGAACCCTTTGACTGGGAGAAATTTTTCAACGAGAAATAAAAGAACATAGCGGGGCGGCCGAGGCCGGAAACGCCCCTGCCGCGCGCGGGCCGCATGCCTTTCCTGAGGCGTGCGGCCTGCGGCGCAGCAGACGGAACAGGAGGGCGGCGGAAATGCCGAAATTTTTTCTGAGTTACGTGCCGGACGAACAGGCTGTCCTCACCGGGGAGGACGGGCGGCACATTGCCAAATCCCTGCGGATGCGTCCCGGGGAAACGCTGACGCTGTGCGACTGCATCGGCATGGACTACGAGGGCGAAATCCTCTCCATAGAAGGGGAAACCGTCACCATCAAAATACTGGCCTGCACAAAATGCGCGGCAGAGCCCACCCTGAAGGCCACCCTGTACCAGGCCCTGCCCAAGCAGGACAAGTTCGACTCTGTGGTGCAGAAAGCGGTGGAGCTGGGGGTGGCCCGGGTGGTGCCCGTCATGACGGCCCGGTGCGTCTCGCGCCCGGAGGAAAAAGCCCTGGCGAAAAAGGTGGAACGGTGGCGGAAAATCGCGGTGGAAGCAGCCAAGCAGAGCGGCAGGGGGATCCTGCCCCAGGTGGGGGACGCCATGCCCTTTCGCCTGGCGGTGGAGGAGGTGGAAGCCGCAGGCGGCGTAAACCTGCTGTTTTATGAAGGCGGCGGGGCCCGCATCTCCGCCCTGGTGGACGAAAGCGTCCATACCCTTTCCCTGTTCATCGGGCCGGAAGGGGGCTTCGAGGCCAGCGAGGTGGAGCTTGCCGCCGCCCACGGAATCCGGGCCGCCACCCTGGGGCCGCGGATTCTGCGGACAGAAACCGCGCCCATTGCCGCGCTGGCGGCGATTATGCAGGCAAGCGGGAACCTGTGACAGGGCCCGCCAAGGAGGAAAGAGGAATGAAAACAGCTTTGGTAACCGGCGGGGCCAGGGGGATTGGCCTGGCCATTTCCCGCCGTCTGGCGGCGGACGGGTTCCGGGTGGCGGTGCATTACAACAGCAGCCAGGCGGCGGCAGAGCAGCTGGCCGCGGAGCTTTCCCGGCAGGACGGCCTGCCGCACCTGGCCCTGCGCGCCGACCTGGCAGAGAGAAGCCAGGTGGAAGAGCTGTTCCGCCAGGCCGGGCCGGTGGACGTGCTGGTGAACAACGCGGGCATCGCCCAGCAGAAGCTGTTCAGCGACATTACCCCGGAGGAATGGCGGCGCATGTTCGCCGTGGATGTGGAGGGCGTGTTCCACTGCTGCCAGTGCGCCCTGCCCTATATGATTCACCGGAAGGCGGGCAGCATTGTGAACATTTCCTCTGTGTGGGGCCAGGTGGGGGCCTCCTGCGAGGTACACTACTCTGCCGCCAAGGCGGCGGTCATTGGCCTGACGAAGGCCCTGGCCAAGGAACTGGGTCCCTCCGGCATCCGGGTGAACTGCGTGGCCCCGGGGGTCATCCGCACCGAGATGAACGCCCACCTGAGCGGGGAGGACATGGAAGCCCTGCGGGAGGAAACGCCCCTGTGCCGCATCGGCGAACCGGAGGAGGTGGCGGACGCGGTCTCTTTCCTGGCGGGGGAGGGCTCCCGCTTTGTCACCGGCCAAATCTTGGCCGTTTCCGGCGGTTTTGCGGAATAAAAACCGGGGGATGAGGATTTCTGACGGAACGAGGGGGATGCTTATGACAAAGAAACAGCTGGCGCGGGAGATTATCCAGCGGCTGAAGAAGGAATACCCGGACGCAGGGTGTACCCTGGACTACAACGAGGCCTGGAAGCTTCTGGTGAGCGTGCGCCTGGCAGCCCAGTGCACCGACGCCAGAGTGAACGTGGTGGTTCAAGATCTGTACGCCAAATACCCCACGGTGGAAGCCCTGGCCCAGGCCGGCGTGGACGATATTGAACAGATCGTGCGGCCCTGCGGCCTGGGGCACAGCAAGGCTCGCGACATCAGCGCCTGCATGCAGATTCTGCAGAACGAGTACGGCGGCAAAGTGCCGGATGATTTCGACAAGCTGCTGAAGCTGCCCGGGGTGGGCCGGAAAAGCGCCAACCTGATTATGGGGGACGTATTTGGGAAGCCCGCCATCGTCACGGACACCCACTGCATCCGCCTGGTGAACCGCATGGGCCTGGTGGACGGCGTGAAAGACCCGAAGCGGGTGGAAATGGCCCTGTGGAAAATCATCCCGCCCGAAGAGGGCAGCGACTTCTGCCACCGGCTGGTGTACCACGGCCGCGACGTGTGCACCGCCCGCACCAAGCCCCATTGCAGCCAGTGCTGCCTCAACGACATTTGCAAAAAGGCGGGCGTTTAGAGAACGTGCATGGTGACGCGGCAAAGCCGCTTCGCGCTGCTATACTTTTCCCTGGGTCGAGGCACGCGCAGAAAGAGAGGAGACTCCCTCAGTCACGCCGCTTTGCGGCGCGCCAGCTCCCTCTAAGAGGGAGCCTCAAACGGCCCACCCGCTACCGGCGAGCCGTACCCCCAAAAATGCGGAGGAACTTTCGCAATCGTAAGATTGCGAGTGTTCCTGTAAAGGGGCCGGCGTTTAGCGACCCTAAGGGCAGACAAGCATTGTGACACGGCAAAGCCGTGTCACGCGTCGAACGACATATTTACGGGATAACGTTCCCGTAAATCTATCGTTCGCGCCGCCCTACTTTTCCCAGGCAGAACAGCCCCGG
>DVMK01000014.1 GCA_018715025.1 Candidatus Caccousia avistercoris | reverse complement strand
TACTATCATTTCATTTTCTGCCATATTGTTCTGTTCCTTTCTTCCGGCACAATACGGCGTTCCATTCGAGTACCTTAACTATACCCCGGAAAACAAACCAATGTCAAGAGAGAATTCCCGCAGGGAGGCACGGAAAATGAATTTAAAGAAAAAAGCAGTAGCGGCCATGCTTCTGTTTGTGGCGCTGCCGCTTGCCCTGATGAGTCTGCTGGTAAGCGGCGCCGCCCAGCGCATCATTACTGAAAAAACGGTCGCCCTGTCGGAGCAATCCACCGAAAAGCTGGCGCAGTACCTGTCCCACGATCTGCAGGTATTGTCCAGCCAGGTGCGCAGCTTTGCTTCGGACCCCGCCCTGATCTCTTTCCTGACAGAGGGGCGGGGCAGCGCAATGGGCTCTGAATCCACACATCGGAAAATCAGAGGGTACATATACCAGGATCGGGGAGGATACAGCGTGAGTTCCCCCATTATGTATATGATAATCACCTCAGACGGCGCTGTGTATTCCAGCATGTCCTATTCTCCCTATGGAGAAACCGGGCAGGTGCTGGAAAAAGCGCAGAATTCCTCCTGGTACGGCAGGCTGACCAGCTTTGTTTACCAGAGCCAGCATATTTTTTTGGATGAAAACTGGCTTCTCCCTCTGAACGGAGAAGAGCAAATGTATTTTGCCGCCAACATTACGGACGGAAGCGTCAATTACGGCATTCTTCTTCTTGGCATCAACAAAAGCTACTTTTCCAAGCTTCTGGAAAATTTTAAGCCCACGGAAAACAGCTTTTCCCTGCTTTCTGGCAGCGGGACTTCTGTTTGGAGCCTCAAAGCGCCTTCTGCAGCCGGGCGGGGCGAGCCTTTCCCTGAAAAAGAGGGCTGCATCGAAATTGTCCAGCAGGTTCCCGGCGCGGGGGAGAGTTCCTGGGAGCTTCGCTCCTTCATTCCCCAGAGCGACATTGCCAGGGAATCCCGCAGCATCATTCTGCTGGGGGCCGTGCTGGTGGCCTTCGCCGCCCTGTGTACCTTTCTGCTGCTGGCCGCCATTAACCGCATTGTGGTAACCCCGGTGGCACAGCTTGGCGTACTGATGAAGCGCGTGCAGAACGGGGAACTTGACGTGCAGGCGGAGGTGCGCTCTCACGATGAGATCGGCGCGCTGAGCGCCGGCTTCAACAGCATGGTCTGCCAGCTGAAAAGCAATATTCAGAAAATTCAGGAGGAGGAAAATTCCAAACGGGAGCTGGAACTGAAAATGCTCCAGGCCCAGATCAATCCCCACTTTATCCGGAACACCTTAAACACCATACGCTGGATGGCCGAACTGAAGAAGGCGGCGGGGATCAGCCGCGCGCTCTCCTCCTTTATCAGGCTCACCGACTACAGCTTCCGCAGCAAGGAGCCCACCGTCACCGTTCGGGAAGAATGCGAATATCTGAACGAGTATATTTATCTGCAAAAGCTCCGTTACCAGAATAAATTTGAATTCACCCTGGAGGTGGAGGAAAAGCTGCTGGAGCTGCCCATTCTGAAGCTTTTGCTGCAGCCTATTCTGGAAAACAGCCTGGTGCACGGCCTGGCAGGGAAAGACGGCTTCGGGACGGTTTCCGTTTCCTTCCGCGAAAGAGACGGCGTCATGGAAATTTCTGTCTGCGACGACGGAGCCGGGCTGGACCCCCAGACCCTGGCCGTTCTTCAGGCAGGCGGCACGCCGGCGAAAAACGGAAGCCTGGGGCTGCGCAATGTTCAGGAACGAATCCGCCTGCATTACGGGAAAGGCTACGGGATGTCCATTCACAGCAGCCCTGGTAAGGGCACGCAAATCACCCTGCATATTCCGCTGGGAATAGCCGCAAACACCGCACAAAGCAACGGGAAGGAGGATGACCGGTGAAGGTGCTGATGATCGACGACGAACCTCTCGCCAGAATTGGGATGCGCTCTATTGTTCCCTGGGAGGAAAACGGGTTCACCCTGGTGGTGGAAGCCAGGAACGGGCTGGAAGGGCTTGAGCTGGCCCGCAGGCACAGGCCCGACCTGATTTTGGTGGACATTGTCATGCCGGAAATGGACGGCCTTACCTTTATTCGGGAGGTGAAAAAATTCCTGCCCAACGCCCGGCTCATCATTATGAGCTGCATGCACGAGACGCATTACCTGCAGAAGGCCATCCGGCTGGGCGTGAGCGAATATATCCTAAAAGATAAGATTGATCCCACCGATATTATTGAGACGGTCCGCCGGGTAGCGGAAGAAATCCGCCGTGGCAAAGTGCTGGAGGAGGGAGAAGCTGCGGAAGCGGTAAACCAAAACCTTGTCCTCACCGAATTTATGGGCATGGTGCTGCGCGGACGCATCCGCGACGGCAGCCTCATTTTGGAAAAGCTGCGCTCGGCAGGGCTTGCCGGGCCCGGCGAAAGGCTGGCAGCCGCTTTTCTGGGGCTGGACTATCCGGAGCAGGAGGAAGAGCTTCTCGATTATTCCGCCCTCAGCGTTTGTCAAGAGGTCGCCTCTTCCTCCCTGCCGGGCTTCCTTTTTGTGGCGGGGAAAAACCAGCTTGCCGCCCTGTTCAGCCTGAGCCCCGCCGTAGACTATGCTTACCTGAACCGTTTTTTCCGCCAGCTTGGCGACACCCTGCTGCAGTGCCTTGACTGTACCGTCACCATGGGGATGAGCCGCCCCTTTACAGACGCCGGGGAATGCTTCGCTTCCCTGGAGGAGGCGCGCCAGGCTCAGGAACTTGGCTTTTTTTATGGGAAGGGGAAATTGTTTTTCGGGGAAGAGGGGAATTCCAGCGGCCAGGAGGTTTTCACCCTTCTGAACCGGATTTTGAAGGAGGAGGGGAAAGCAGCCCTCGCCGGCCTGCCGGGCCAGTTGGAAGAGTTGCCCGCCAGAATGAAGCAAGGCAGGCTGACAGCCGCCCAGTGCCGCGAGGTTTACGGCGATTTGTACGGGCACGCCAAAAGGCTTCTCCGCTCCTCCTGCTCCAATTGGGAGGATCCCCTGCTGGAAGGGCTGCAGCCCTTTGCTTCCCTGGAAAACTTTCAGGACGCGGAATCGTACGCCAGAGAGCTAGGCCTCTACATAAGCCATGCAGCGCAGGAGCTGGAGCAGCGCCGCGCCCTGGGCAAGAGGAACGCGGTGGAAGAAATCCGCCGCTATGTGAACGGGCACATCCGAGAAAAGCTCAGTCTGGAGTCGGTGGCGCGTTCCGTGTTTTTAAGCCCCTCTTACGTGTGCCGCATCTTCAAACGGGAAACGGGGGAAAACCTGCAGGATTACATTGTCAGGAGAAAACTGGAAGAAGCGGTCCTTCTCCTTCCTGAAAGGAAGGTGGGCGAGGTTTCTGATCTGCTTTCTTTCAGCTCTCACAGCTATTTCATCAAGCTGTTCAAGCAGAAATATGGGGCGACCCCCTTTCAGTACCAAAAGAAATAAGTTCCGTTGCCCGCCCCCTTTGGGGGAAGGCCGGCCAGGAGCAGAAATGGTGTTTGCTTGCTGCCGCAGCGGCAAGCGCAAGATTCTGCTCTTTTTCTTTGCGCGCGCCAATGAGTATTCGATAATATTTTTTTATTATTGAGAAATATAATGGGTATTTTATATAAAATTTTCTGAGTAGAATAGAGATAACGAACCAGTACAAAGCGCTGTGTTCCATTCGAGGAGAACAAGATGAAAGAGGTGTGCAGCATGAAGACAACGCGAAAAACAATAGCTGTATTTCTGGCCGCCTGCCTGTGCCTGCCGCTGGCTGCCTGCAGCCCAGCGGCCGAAAGCCCTTCCGGCGCCGGCAGTGCAGGCGGGGCTTCCAGCCAGCCGCAGCAGACGGCGGATGAGCCCCAGGAGGATATCACCCTGACCTGGTGGGTGGCGAACACGGTGACAGCCGACGAACAGAAGCTTCCCCAGGAGGAATGGTACATCACAAAATGCATCCAGCGCTTTGAGGAAGCAAACCCGGGGGTAAACGTGGAGTTTACCCTTCAAACAGACGGCATGCAGACCATTCAGGATTTTAAAGCTTCTGTGGTGGCGGGAAACGGCCCGGACATTGTAGAGCTTTTTTCCGGCCCCAACATGCTGAGCGTTCAGGAAGGCCTGCTTCCCCTGAACGACTACATTACCGAGGAAGATAGGGAGGTTTTTGTAGGCTGGAATACGGTGGCGGAGGATATGGACGACAGCAAAAACATTTATGCCTACCCCTACCCGGCGCAGTCGGCCGTCATGCTGGGCTACAACAAGGACATTCTGGCAGAATGCGGCTATGACCTGGAAGCGGAGCCGCCGCAAACCATAGATGAACTGGAAGAGGTTTTTGAAGCGGTCAAAGCAGCCGGGTACCTGCCCATTCACTCTGACGAATCCTTCCACATCACCTTTTACTACATTTTCGCCTACGGCTGGGTGCAGGGAACGGGGACGGACGGCATCTACGCCCACACCGCAGAAAACGTATCGTATTTGGAAGATTCCGCCTTCCTGGATGCGGCAACCAAATACCATGACTATTACGAGAGAGGCTTTTTCAACCCGGATGCCGCAACCTCCTCTGACGGCATCAACGCCTTCCTGCAGGGGGAATGCGCCTTTTACCCTGTGGGCCTGTGGGACTTCCCAACCTGCACCGAGGCTATGGGCGACAGCTTCGCCATTCTCGCCACTCCCTCGTTCCAGGAAGGCGGCGAACCTGGCATTGTGGGCGGCATAGGCTCCGGCTTGTCTGTAGCCAGCTACAGCGAAAACCCCGACGCCGCCGTCAAGCTGATTCAGCATATTACCTCGAAAGAAGAAATGATTGAATATTACAAGATTTCCCCCGGCATTCCCATGCGCACCGACATTACCGTAGAAGAAATTGGGCTTGCGGACGATCCCCTGTACACCGAGGCCATCGGCCTGCGCTCCAACATCGTCTACTGGGCCGACAATGTGATGAGCGCGGAGGCGGCCTCCACCTTCTCTCAGTTTGCCAGCCAGGTGCTGGTGGGCAATATGACGGTGGAAGATTTGGCAAGGCAAATGGACGAATCCCAACAATAAGCGGCAGGGAAGGAGAGGGGGCGAGCCCCCCTCTCCCCCCTCTTGCATTTCCCGCAGGGGAACACAGAAGAAAGGAAGGGTATGGCCGCCGTGCCATACAAGCATGCCATGAAAAAAAGCAGCCTCGCAAAAAAAGAAAATCTCCGCGGCCTGCTGTCTGTCCTGCCTGTTATTGTTATGGAGCTTGCCGCCTGCGGGTACCCCATTGCAGTGGCCTTCTGCAAAAGCTTTACCAACTGGGACGGGCTTTTTAAAAACGACTTTGTGGGCCTTTCCAATTACATTAAAATATTTACCGGAACCGAGTTTCAGCTTCTGCTGCGCAACAGCCTTGTTCTTCTGCTCAGCATTCCCATTCAGGTGTTCGTGGGCCTTGTTCTTTCCGTTATCCTGTTTGAACGGGTTGCCGGGTGGAAATTTTTCCGCATGGTATACTACCTTCCCTCCATTATCTCGGCGGTTACCATCGGTTACCTGTACCGCATTTTATTTAGCTACGAAGGGCCCGTCAACCGGA